>JBBARF010000057.1:0-21526 GCA_040399925.1 Bacteriovoracaceae bacterium | reverse complement strand
AGGACAACTTACAAGAGAGGATCCCCTAGTGTCAATTTCTAGACTCCAATAGAATTCATCAATATCAAGTATTTAAACGGGGGGGTGTCAAATGTAAGACTTTATTATCAAAAGTTGTCACGGTGCATTTTCTTAAGAAACTTTACGCTCTTTTCCGGACCGCCGGCCCAGAAATAAAACGAAGTGGTGCTGAGGCCAATGAAAGCGATAAGAAGGCAGAAATACGCAGATTTTTTTTTCTTTTTAATCCAGAAAGCGTAACCAAACTCTCCACCAAGAATCAGAAAGGGAATGGCCCAGAAAGGTGTATGTCGGGTGAGAAAGTAGATTTCGTTCATTAACTAGATGTTAAGGGAGAGAGGGATTTTGAGCAAATAAAAAAGGCCCCTTAAGGGGCCTTTGGGAACTAGAACATTGATTTAAGTTTTTCGACCATATCAGTTTTTTCCCAAGTAAAGCCAGTTGCACTTGTACGACCAAAGTGACCGTAAGCAGCTGTCTCAGAATAGATAGGGCGAAGGAGATCAAGTCTTTGAATAATTGCTTTAGGGCGCATATCGAAGAGTTCATTGATCGCCATAGTAAGTTTCTTTTGATCAACTTTCGCTGTATCGAAAGTATCAATCAAAAGTGACATAGGTTTAGCTACACCAATAGCGTAAGCAACTTGAACCAATGCTTTATCAGCAAGACCAGCAGCAACTACGTTCTTAGCGATGTGACGAGCAGCGTACGCAGCTGAACGATCCACTTTAGAAGGATCTTTTCCAGAGAATGCACCACCGCCGTGAGCACCGTGACCACCGTAAGTATCTACGATGATTTTACGACCTGTGAGACCTGCATCTCCCATTGGTCCACCGATAACAAAGCGGCCAGTTGGGTTGATGAAGTATTTAGTATTTTTGTCGATGTATTTAGGATCAACAACTTTCTTGATCACTTCTTCCATAATAGCTTCTTCAATTTGCTTTTGAGTCATCTCTTCAGCGTGTTGAGAAGAAACCACGATAGCGTCGATACGAGCAAGTTTTCCATCTACGTACTGAGCAGTAACTTGAGTTTTACCATCAGCGCGAAGAAGAGGAAGTTTTCCATTATGACGAACCTCGGCCAGTTTCTTAGCGAGTTTGTGAGAAAGATCAATTGTCATAGGCATGAAAGATTCTGTTTCGTTAACAGCGTAACCAAACATCAAACCTTGGTCACCAGCACCTTGGTCTAAGAATTTTCCTTCGCCTTCGTTAACACCAACAGCGATATCCTGTGATTGCTTACCAACAGCGATTGTTACGCCGCAAGTACTAGCATCGAAGCCCTTATCTGAATGATCGTAACCGATTTTTTTGATCGTTTTACGAACAGTTTCATTGATATCAACGTTGGCACCAGTTGTGATTTCACCAGCAACTACCACGAGACCAGTTGTGATCAAAGTTTCGCAAGCCACACGTGACTTAGGATCCTGAGCTAACATGGCATCAAGAATGGCATCAGAGATCTGATCGGCGATTTTGTCTGGGTGACCTTCAGTCACAGATTCAGAGGTAAACATATAATCTTTCAACATAGTCTTGCTCCTTGGAGGCAAAGTATAACTAAACAAATAATAAACTACAGTGGGGGGATTTATACCCTCACTTATGCGGTTTATCAAAAAGTTTTTGAGGCAAGCGAACGAATTTTATGAAGATTATTTAGTGAGCTTCAACTTTAGTGAAATACCGGAAATAGTGGGGATTTCGGTGACGAAAGAAGAGTTTTATACCGTTTTTCTCCCCTAAAGCGTAGTTCTGGCCGTTAATTTCCACGACCTGAAAGAGCTGAAAGGCCGGATCTTGAAATGAATAAAGGAACGTATAGTCTCCTTTGGAGAAAGCTTCCGTGAGTTTAGTCTGTGCTGGAGCGAGCAATCCGGGACGTTCCGGATACGGGATATAATCCTCCCAGACTGAATCCATATGTATCCGACCTATCATGCTTGCTCGGGAAATATATCGAGTGGCCTTAAAAGAAGTATTCCCTTCCAGCAGAACCTGCAAAGCAATCTGGACATTTTCCTGACGAAGCTTCTTAGCGGCTTGGGCCATATCTGGACAATAAACATTAATCCCGCCACTCATATAATAATAAGTGAACGAAAATTCTCCCTGTTTAAAGAGAGCGTTCAACCAGCGCTCATTAGAGAGGTGGAAGTCTGTAGTGACCTCTTTCAAGTAGGGATAAAGAAATTCTTTTTTACCAATCAGGAGGTACTTCGGTTTATCCAAACGGTTCATCACAACCCGGGCCACATCCATGCGCTCGAGAGCATCTTCGCCATCGACTCCTCCAACTTCATTAATAAGAATAGTTTCCAGCGTAAAGATGGCGCGAGTTAGAACCGGCTGATCTAACCAAAATTTAAAAGTTTCGGCCTGTTTACTATAAACAATCTTTTTTAAATGTTCCGTGGCGCGATTGTGCTCAAGAATCAGCTCTTTATTGGGTGTACTCTTTTTAGCACCCACCATGATTTCAAGAGAGTTCTCTGGAAGAGTCAAAGACTGGTAGAAATCCCTACTGCGGGTCATTCTCTCTTCCCACTCAGTTAGACGTTCAATGAGTTTTGGTTTGCCACGGGCCAGTTCTGATTCGATCTTGCCTATAACAAAATCCAGATCGAAACGTGCATCCTCGGTGAGGTAAAAATCATGGGCCTTTAGTTCATAATAAAGAGTATCAATGGTCGTTCTGAGATAAATATCAGAGCCTGTATGGTCTTTATTGTAAGCACCGTCTTCGAGTAACTTACGGTACAGAAAAGTATAGTTAGCAATTTTAACTGATGCTTGATCCTGTTTATCCTTATAATCATCGTAAACTTTGCGATTTTTGAGATGATCGACAGGATAACTAAAATTAGAAAGGTAAGAAACTTTGCTGATTAGTTCTTCATATTTTTTCAAAAGAGTGGCGAGAAGTTTTAAAGATTCCTTGCGTGCGACTTTTTTACTGTCTTCATCAGATAATAACTCAGTCTTTTTTAACTGAAGAAGGCGGGACTGGATGAAACGAATATCTTTGGTGCTTTTTAGTGTCGGGAGTTTTTTTAATTTCCCTATTTTTTCTTTCTGAGATTTTATCCAGGCAAGTTTTTTGTCAAATTCAGGAAGTAGCGACTTGATCGCCTCGACATCGACGTCACCTTTAAGTTCTGGAATCCAGTAACCCTGACCGCGATACGCTTTGAGGGAATCTTCAAATTCTTTTTGAACTTTCGGTCCACAGGTCTTCTTGCGAAATTTATCGAAACTCTCCATATAATCTTTCATATGGGACGACATCTCGCCTTCCCATTTGACTGAAGAAGTAGCGCAAGACGAGAGGGTAAACCCTAGAATGAGGAATGAGAGCTTACTTAAGTTCTTTAACAAAACTTGACTCCCACAGACCAAGGCAGGTGCGGTTACTTAAAATAAGAAGTACGGCATCTTTTTCGGCAAACTTATCGATGGTTGCACGTAAGTCATCTAATTTAGCGACACAGGCCGAAGGTTTACCATTAGCTCCGATCTCCTTTGAGAGAAGATCTGTATCTAAATCTTTACCACCAAGAGCAGTCGTCGGAACTTCGGCTTTTGCAATAATGACTTTATCAGAAGCTGCGAGTGAATCTCTGAATTCATTTTGAAAAATCGAACTACGGGCCGTAGCCGATATCGGTTCAAAAACCGTAATCACTTTTTTATTTTTATAGCGAGCACGTATTGCATCAAGAGTTACAGTGATAGCACGAGGATGGTGAGCGAAATCATCGATCACAACCATATCTTTATACTTACCACGGACTTCCTGACGACGTTTAACCATCTCAAGAGATTCTGTCGCTTTCTGAATATCAGGAATTTTAAATCCTTCTGAAAGAAGGAACATCACGCAACTCGCGAGATTCAGAACGTTATGGTGACCAACCACACTTGATTTAAAGGTGATCTTCTCCCCTTTCCAATTCACAGTGAAGGTCGATCCATTTTCAAAAGTCTCAACATTATTTGGTCCAAACTCAGAATGCTTACCGTAAAGGAACCAATTCTGTTTGGTGTTTTTTGAATACTCTTTATAGAGCTTCATAGCCGAAGGATATTCCTGATTAAAAATCAATGTTGATTTCATATCAGGAAGAACGGCCCTGAATTCATCTTCGATTTTTTCAACCGAGGCAAAAATATCAGCGTGATCAAACTCTAATGATGTGAGGATCATACTTTTCAATTCAAACAGTCTGAATTTTGAAATTTTATGAAAGTAAGCCGAATCGTATTCATCAGACTCGATAACAAAATACTTATCACCAAGTTTAGAAGGATCTCTACCCTCAATAATACCGCCCACAAGATAACCCGGATTTTGTCCGAGCTTTTCCAGCAGTTGAGTCATGAAATAAGTCGTTGTCGTCTTACCGTGAGTTCCAGCAATACCAATGACATTTTTATCTTTAAGAACTAGTGATCCCAGAGTTGAAGGAAAAGAAGTAAACGGAACGCCTACTTGTTCAATCATGCGGGCCGTTTCAAGTTTCCCAGCAACAGAATTTCCTACAACGATAAGATCGTATTTTTTTAAGAGCTCAGGAGTGACCTGATCTAATTTATAAAGGGGAATGCCGGTCGTCTCAAGGAATGTACTCATTGGAGGGAAGAATGCAGAGTCAGCACCTTCAACTTCATATCCAGCTTGTTTAACAAGCACGGCCGCAGGTCCCATTCCAGCACCGCAGATACGGTAGAAGAAAACCTTTTTGATGGTTGAACGGCGAGCAATGAGCTCTTCTTGTGAGATAAGATTCTTGAGATCCATGAACATCCTTTTTTCAATCTGATAGAGCTATTCTACCAGATGGAAAAAGGACTGGATGAAATATTTAATTACCTGAGTTCCTTGATAGGCAATACTGAATGAGCTTTTGGGTCACATCATTTGAAGCCTGGGCAAACTCGGTAGTGAGCTGCCACGAATAGACATCCGGAGTCGTGGGACATTTTGCAAAATCAGGGAAAATGAACTTCATTTTTTTCTCATTCAGGATGACTTCGGCTCCGTGACCAACCCAAGCTGGAAGCATGCGTCCGGCCATTTGCTCTCTCATAAATAAGTCAAAACTTGTCCAGTAGCTCACAGCCGAATCCGGTACTTCCCTATCCTTTACTTTATGAATATAGATCGCCAGTACTCGGTTAGGGTATAGAGCACGTATCGCTTCATAGGCAGCGGCGTCCTGACTGACGTCGTCTCCGATAAGAATGAAATCGTCAGAAGATTTCGCGAAGATTTTTTTAAGTTCTGCCAATTTGAAATCAAACTTTGAAGCCGTTCCATCTTTGAGAGTCAGAGATTCGAACTGAATCTTTTTCATATTCAATGTCGCCGTAATTTTACCTCGAAGGATTTTCGGCGAAGCAGAAAGAATATGGAGTTCATTGGTATAGAGACGGGCGGCTGAAAAGAATTCAGGAATTCCCGTGAACACGTCATTTTTCAGAACACCTATGGCGCCACCACCAAGATCATCAGAATTAGTAATTTTGATCGTATCATCCAGATCACTTACGATAGAGATCGAAGCGTATGAGGAAAGGGAGAAAACGAGGGAAACAAATAAGAGGATTTTTTTCATGACCCCATTAAATCTCAATTTAAAGCCTCAAGAAAAGAAGAATATTCTTACTTCCAGACACATTCACCAATAGCGCGTCTCAGGTCGTTTAAACCGTCCTTCTGGTACCAATAATACTTCGTTGCATTGGAAAGAATCACATGGCCTCGTTGCTGGTCGGGATCAATCCAGATCGAAGTTCCGGTGAAGCCGAGATGTCCAAAAGTTCTGGGACCGCATCCTTTTCCTGCCAGAGTGTTATCAGGATTTTCAACTCTATCCCAGCCTAAAGCAAAGCGGTGTTTGTGATTTCCCGTATCAGTTGCGACTTTTTGAAGGAAATCAGTTTTATCCTGATAATTTAAAAGTGTCCGGCAGACACCTTCAACGGTGGCAAACAATCCTGCGTGAGAAGTGAAAGTTCCGATGGTATAGGCGTTAGGGTCATGAACTTGTCCAAAATTTGGTCGGCCATTTTTGTAACCGAATTGAATTGTGGGGTACCACTGAGGAAGATCCAACCAATTCATAAGTTCTTTGTCCCAGACAGTCTGACAAAGATTTTTTACATTCACACCCTGATCAGTAAGATTAACCAGAACTCGCAGAGCTGAAAAATCGGAATAGAGAGTTTCACTCTCTTTAACAGGATAAGATTTAATTTGTTCACGCCATCCGGAAGTTGGAAGTAATCCCCATGCCGGAATCCCACCTCGGTGAGAAAGACAAAGCAGGGTGTCCTTATCGAAGGCATCGGGTTTTAAAAAATAAGATAATGAATTTGTCAGCGGCTTGGTCAAAGAAGCCAGATCGTAATAAATAGTTGGTTCAGATTTAAGTTTGAGATCACCATCAAATTGAGTCGCTTCAAAGGCCTCATAGGTTTTAGTTTTAAAATCGATGACACCTACGGCGAGAGCATCAAAATTTTCTTGGGGGAGCAGTGTTTTAACCAGATTTTTAATAGTTTTCATTCTTCCAGATTAAGAGGAGTTGCTAATAATTCCAAGGACTATCAGGTGACTTCCGATCAAAAAACTCAGGCATGATAGCTCTTCGGTTTTTTTGAGAATCTCCGATAAGTTTTATTGAGGTGATTATGAAATTCTTCTTGTTATTTCTTTTGGTTTCTTGTGCGCAAGTCGGCACCCGCGAACCCTCTTCTGAAAGAAGTGACTTTGCTGCTTGGAATTTCTGGCCGCTGGAAGAGCAAGGATGCATGAACCCGAAAGATCAGTTTCTGCAAAAGAATTCCTCAGGAAAAGTGACCTTCAATAAAAAGTTTAATCTCGAATGTAATGTCATTAAAGGTCATTGGAGAGATTTTTATACTGGAGAAGATATTCTTCAGGCAGCAGATGCTATCGTAACTCCCGTTGTTCCATTGGCCCACTTGAATCAAAAAGGTATCAGTCAGATGCCAATGGTTAGAGTCTTGAGCATGAACAGCGATATGAACTATTTCATCGTCTTAAAAAAAGGTTCTGAAGGGGAGAAAAAACATCTCGCCAATGCTGATGGTCCGGAAGTTGTTCCTAATGATCAGCCGGGAGTTTGTGAATTCTGGGGTATGTGGAAAGAAATGAAAGAGAAATGGAATATTAGTTTCAAAAATAAAGAAAAGAAATTAATCAAGGCGCAAGTTGAGGCCTGTCAAACTCCTAAGGCCTATAGTCGTGAAGCCTTTAAGCACTGGAGCACTTTATTGGGTCGCAAGTGCGATACGCGAAACGAAGTTCTGACTAAGACCAGTATGGCAGCAGTCGTTAATGTTAAAGAAGGTGATTCTTGTTCAAAAGTTACTGCAGGCAGCTGGTACGATCTCTATACCGCCGACATGATCAGTGATGCGAAATTAATTGATATCGATCATTTTGTTCCACTCATGAATGCCTACATCTCTGGTGGTTGGAAATGGCCTCAATGGAAAAAAGAACTCTACGCTAACTTCCAAGAGGATAATTTCCACTTGGTCTCTGTGAGTGCCAAACAAAATCGTTCAAAAGGTCCCGCTCACCCCGGCAATTATATGCCGCCGCTTGAAAGTTATAAGTGCGACTACATGAAACAATGGATCGCAATCAAATTCCGTTGGGGCATGAACATGAGCCTAAACGAGGCTACTGCCATTGATGTGATGATGATGAAATGCGGAACTGAAGATCAAGCAAAAGCTTCGAAAATTATAAAACTTCTTCAGAGTAAAGATCAGGTCGAAACAGAACGTGGCTTTAAAGCCGAATAAATAAGTCAAAAAAAGGGCCGCTTTAAACGGCTCTTTTCATTGATTACTTCGAATTTTTAACTGAGATTTTATAAGCAATTCCAGCATCATGGTAAGTTGGCGTGTAATCCTGAACGATGGTAATCTCGCAACCCGGCTTAGACTCTCCACGAGAACGTCTTCCAAGTTGAATAGAGTGATTCCAAACACCCTGACTTAAACTCTTAGTAGTTACTTCCTGAACACCAGAAGCGCAGCTAGACTGAATTTCAGAGATCTTGGCATTGTTATCCAATAGTGCCTGAACAATTTCATTTCCTTCGGCAAAAGCTGAAGTAGAAACAAGAAAGCATAAAACGATGAAAGTTTTCATTTTCAATTCCTTTTAGTTTTTAAGTACGGCCTGAGCGGCGGCCAATCTTGCGATAGGCACACGGAAAGGCGAACAGCTTACATATTCAAGACCAATGTTATGACAGAATTCAACTGAAGTAGGCTCCCCACCGTGTTCGCCGCAAATTCCTGCATAGATGCCAGGACTAGTTTTTTTTCCTTCAGCGATAGCGTGCTTCATCAAGAAACCAACACCGGCCTGATCGATCGAAACAAATGGATCACGGGGATAAATTCCACGAGACGTATAACTTGGTAAGAACTTACCGGCATCATCACGAGAAAGGCCAAAAGTCGTCTGTGTTAAATCATTGGTACCGAAAGAGAAGAACTCAGCTTCCTGAGCAATTTCTCCTGCCATGATACAAGCACGTGGTAATTCAAGCATCGTTCCCATTTTGAATTTAACTTTGTGATTTTTTTCTTTGAAAACTTTTTCAATCTCAGCTTTGCATTCATTTTGTATGACTGAATACTCTTTAAGTTCCGATGTAAGAGGAATCATGATTTCAGGAAAAACCTTAATGCCATTTTTATCTGATTCAATAGCCGCTTCAATAATCGCTCTTACCTGCATGAGATAAATCTCAGGGTAAGTGATCGCAAGACGACAACCACGGTGACCAAGCATCGGGTTGAATTCATGAAGAGAATCATTACGCTCTTTAATTTGCTTCAGAGTTAGACCTAAAACGTCCGCGAGTTCTTTTTTGTCTTCTTCATTATGAGGAAGGAACTCGTGAAGAGGTGGATCTAGTAAACGGATATTAACTGGAAGGCCATTCATCTCACGGAAAATGCCGTTAAAATCGGCACGCTGGAATGGAAGAAGTTTATCTAGGGCTTTTTTTCTATCTCTTTCTGTTTCAGCAAAAATCATTTCACGAACGGCGAGAATTCTTTCTGGAGCAAAAAACATGTGTTCTGTACGGCAAAGACCAATTCCTTCGGCCCCAAACTCGATAGCGACTTTGGCATCTTCTGGAGTATCAGCATTAGTACGAACTTTCATCCGACGAGTGGCATCTGCCCATTTCATGAAGACGGCAAAGTCAGCTGTAATAGTCGCTTCAATTGTCGGAACGACACCATCATAAACTTCGCCATTAGCGCCATCAAAAGTCAGGAAGTCGCCTTCATTGTAAGTCTTACCTTTTACCGTAAGTGTTTTAGCTTTTTCATCAATCACCAAAGCGGTACATCCAGCAACACAAGGTTTTCCCATACCACGGGCCACAACGGCAGCGTGAGAGGTCATCCCTCCACGAGCAGTGAGAATTCCTGTTGCTGCGGCCATCCCTCCAATATCTTCCGGAGAAGTTTCAGCACGTACCAAAACAACTTTCTTTCCGTTCTTCGCCCACTCTTCGGCATCTTTAGACAAGAAGACGATATGACCTGAAGAAGCTCCCGGAGAAGCTGGAAGTCCAGTCGCGATAATATTCTTTTTAGCTTTAGGATCTAATCTCGGGTGAAGAAGTTGATTCAAATCTTCCGGATGAATGCGAAGGATCGCTTCGCTCGGGGTGATCATTCCCTCTGCCACCAGGTCAACCGCAACTTTAAGAGCGGCATTCACTGTACGTTTCGCATTACGAGTTTGAAGAATATAAAGTTTTCCATTTTCAATGGTGAACTCGATATCCTGCATATCTTTATAATGTTTTTCAAGCATTTTATAATCTTCAACCAGATCGGCATAAGCTTTAGGCAACACTTCTTGCAAAGTCTTCTGATGCTTATTACCTTCCATTTTAGATTCTTCATTGATTGGTTGTGGAGTTCTGATTCCGGCCACAACGTCTTCACCTTGAGCGTTGACGAGGAACTCACCAAAGAATTTTTTCTCACCAGTTGATGGATCACGTGTGAAACATACACCTGTGGCACAGGTATCACCCATATTTCCGAAAACCATTGATTGGATATTAACCGCTGTTCCCCAGTCATGAGGGATATTATTCATCTCGCGGTACTTAGTGGCACGGTTGTTATTCCATGAACCAAAGACTGCAGCGATGGCCTTCCATAATTGCTCCATCGGATCTTGCGGAAAAACAACTCCGTGATCTTCCAATAGAACACTTTTATATACACTCACGAGCTCTTCCAGATCTGCGGCCGTTAGCTGGGTATCTTCGTGAACTCCGCGCGCCTCTTTCAAATCTTCCATGTTGGATTCAAGGATTGATGTATTCACTCCCAGAACTACGTTTGAATACATCTGAATAAAACGACGGTATGAATCCCAAGCAAAACGAGGATTGTTGGTTTTTTTGGCCATACCGAGAACAGTTTTATCATTGAGACCAAGGTTAAGAACTGTATCCATCATCCCCGGCATCGAAGCTCTCGCTCCAGAGCGAACCGAGAAGAGAAGTGGGTTCTCAACATCTCCGAATTTTTTGTTGGTGTATTTTTCAACCCAAGCGAGAGCTTCACTAACCTGCCCCTTAATTTCGGAGGAGATCTCACGATTAGTTTTATAGAAATCCAAACAGGCTTCAGTTGAAACAGTGAATCCCGGTGGAACAGAAAGTTTCATATTACACATCTCGGCGAGGTTTGCACCTTTACCACCTAGAAGGCCCTTCATGTCTTTGTTCCCATCAGTTTTATCTGCTGAAAATTTATAAACCCATTGTTTCATTGAGTGTTTCCTTAGAGAGAAAATTTTTCTTTTAAGTATGTCTTAACTTTATCAAGTGCAATTCGCTCCTGAACCATTGTATCGCGGTCACGAACTGTGACTGAATGATCAGTGAGTGTATCAAAATCTACTGTAATACAGGCCGGCGTCCCGATCTCGTCTTGGCGACGGTACCGTTTACCAATTGAACCAGCAGTATCGTATTCGCACTTGAAATCTTTTTGAAGTTCACGAAGAAGTGCTGTTGCAGGTCCTTCGAGATCTGGTTTTTTCATGAGAGGCATGATTGATGCCTTGATCGGAGCAAGAGATGGTTTAAATCTCATCACGACTCTTTCTTTATCCGGGTCGCCAGCGAACTCAGTTCTGTAAGCATCACTCATCACAGCGAGCATACAACGGTCACATCCAACAGAAGTTTCAAGAACGTACGGAATGTATTTTTTATTTCCATCCATCTGATCGGTGTAGTGAAGATTTTTTCCAGAAAATTCTTGGTGCTGTTTCAAATCGAAATCAGTACGGGAGTGAATCCCTTCCATTTCTCCCCAGCCATGAGCGAATTGATATTCAATATCAAAAGCTGCATCAGCATAGTGAGCAAGAGCATCGTGTTTTTTAAATTGAAGTTTTTCTTTGCGAAGACCATTACTCAAATGCCAATCCCAACGGATTTGTTTCCACTCCTCCATTGCTTCAGCTTGTGTGCCTGGCTTGATGAAGTATTGCATTTCCATTTGTTCAAACTCACGAGTTCTGAAAATGAAGTTTCCTGGAGTAATTTCATTTCGGAAAGCTTTCCCGATCTGAGCAATACCAAAAGGAAGTTTTCTTCTCATCGTTTGTTGAACGTTGGCGAAGTTTACAAAAATCCCTTGAGCTGTTTCGGGCCGGAGATAAACCAGAGCTGAAGTATCTTCAACAGGACCCATCTGAGTTTTAAACATCAAGTTGAAATTTCTTGGTTCAGTAAAAGAATCTTTTGCCTTACAAGTTGGACAAGGAGCTGTGAGATCAATGTTATCAGCACGGAAGCGGCCCTTACATGCCTTACAATCAACCATCGGATCAGTGAAGTTATCAACGTGACCAGAAGCTTTCCAAACCATCGGGTGCATGAGAATTGAGGCATCAACGCCATCAACGTCATCACGGAAAGTCATTGCCTTCCACCACGAATTTTTAATGTTGTTTTTTAATTCAACACCCAGAGGTCCCATATCCCAACACGAACCAAGTCCGCCGTAGATTTCAGAACTTTGGAAAATAAAACCGCGCTGTTTTGAGTGGGCCACTAAATCGGCCATCGACTTCAGATTTTCTTCTGACACAATGCTCTCCTGGATTGATTTGATCGAATCAAATTTATCATATTCAGGGAGACTCTTCTAAGGAAAAAGCCGGAATTCCAGATGATAGGGGAATTTAGGAATTCCAATTGACTGTCCGACTTTAAAAGTTGGTCTTGAATGGGTATGCTTTGCGTCTCGAGTGCAATTAATGAGACGTTCCAAAAGGATAATAGCTCGATTAGTGAGTAAATTTTTCAAAATTGGCCCACACTATGCGAAGTTCTATTATGATTACTGAATGAAATTATTGGTTTTTCTTTCTTACTTGCTGGTCTCTACAGCTTGGTCCCAAAATGACTGCTCCGTTCAAATATCCAGGGCAGAACTTAGAGATGCAATCTCACAGATCAAGCATAACTACTTCCCTGATTTGAAAGATATTGATTTAAAAATGGAAGTGCTACGAAGTGATTCTTATTTTTTTCAAACATGCATTAAAACTACAACAGTATTTAGATCCCCCCTTAAGAGAACTTACGGTGTTCAGGTAAATGAAAAAGTATTTGAATGCTCGCCAACAAAAAAAGCCATAGAAGCGATACTCATTCATGAAATAAGTCATATCAGAGATTACATTCAGATGAATTTGTTGGCGTTAGAAAGATTTGCTGTAAGATATGCTATCGATTCAAAGTTTCATGCTCGTTACGAAAGACAGACGGATGAAGCGGCTTTAAAGCTTGGACATGCTGAAGGCTTGAAAGAATATAGGTTTTGGGTTTACCAATGGTTGAATAAAAAGCAATTAAAAGCAAAAAGAAGAATCTATTTTACACCTGAGGAAATAGATTATTGGGTCAAGAATAATCCCTAGTCTCTTTGAGAAAGCTCGTAGAGTTTACGGTACTCACCATTGTTATTCATAAGCTCCGCGTGACTCCCCTCTTCAATTTTCTGACCGTCCTTCATCACCACGATGCGATTAAAGTCTTTCAGAGTTGAGAGTCTATGAGCTACCGCGATAACAGTTTTATGCCCGGCCACACGATCCAGGGCCGCTTGAACAATTTTTTCTGATTCGTTATCCAAAGCAGAAGTCGCTTCATCAAAAAGAAGAACATCCCGGTCCTTTAAAAAAGCTCGGGCAATAGTCAGACGCTGACTCTGACCACCGGAGAGACGGAGTCCCCGATCGCCGATTTGAGTTTTAAGACCATTCGGAAGATCTTTTACATATTCCCATGCATAAGAAATTTCCAGAGCATGACGGATCTCTTCTTCAGTATGTGCATCACCCGTTGTGAGATTTTCCCAGATAGTGTCATTAAAAAGAAAGATATCCTGACTCACAAGCGAGAATACTTTTCTGGTTGAAACCAAACTGTACTCATTGATATTCACGCCATCGATAAGAATTTCACCCTCAATAACAGGATAGAGTCTTAAAAGTAAACTAATGAGGGTAGATTTACCTGAACCTGAAAGTCCAACCAGTCCAACCTTCTCACCTTTTTGAATCTTTAAATTAAAGCCTTTAAGAATGACACCTTCTCCATATGAGAAAGTAATGTCTCTGAACTCAATGGTTGATTTGAATTCTTTAAGTTCTTTAAGATCAGCTTCAATTTCTTCAGGTACATCCAGTAAAGCAAAGATGCGAACAGCAGCGGCCTTGGCCTGATTTAATTTGGCATTGGCCTTACTGAAACGGCGAACTGGATCCATAAACATAGCTAGAGCTGCTACGAAAGAAATAAATCCACCCGTCGTAAGCGCTCCGCTAGAAATGCGATGGTGAGCAAAAATAATTACCCCACCAAATGCCAGAGATCCAATAAGTTCAACCAGAGGATGAGAGTGCTCTTCAGCTGAGTTACTTTTTGTTCTGTGCTGGATAAAGAGGTCTTGTGATTTCTCAAATCGAGAAACGATATAATTCTTAAGTCCAAAAGCTTTAATAATTTTTTGACCAGAAAGGGCTTCGCCAGCGATATGGGTCATCTCAGCTGTATCTACCTGGGCCAGTCCGACATAACGACGGATTCTTTTGCCCGTGTAATTGAAAGTAACAACAAAGAAGGGAGCCGCTGCAAAAATAATCAGTGTAAGTTGCCAGTCATGATAGAAGGCCACCCCTAAAAGAGCGATGGCGGTAATTGGTTCGCGAACAATTTCGAGTGAGTTTTTGAAAGCTTCAGAAAAAACCATTGTATCGTTCATGATAATCGAGATCAAATTACCTTGTTTTGATGATGAATAGAAACTCGCTGGCAATTGTTGGAACTTAGAATAAATTTTGGCGCGAATAAGACGAGTGGATTTATCTACGACCTGTCGTAATCCGTAGTAATGAAAAAATCGCAAAGGATAGTTGAGTATCCCCAAACCTACTAAAATAAGAGCGAGTTTAAGAGCATCATCAAACGGAGAGCCAGCAGCAAATCCTTTATCGAAGATATCTTTCACAAGGTAGGCTTCGTAAGCCTTAATTCCCGCTAACGGAAAGGCGAGAAGGGTCGCAATCAGCGCCTCCTTCCAAAAAGGACGAAGATATGGGAACATAAGCTTGAGCACATTGATCATAGTGGAATCTTAAGCTTTAACGGGGGTTAAGTAAATTAAAACGCGGAAGGCAATTTTCTTAGATCGAGATGGAACTGTTATTTCAGACAAGAATTACTTATCTAAAGTCGAAGATATCGAGTTTTTTCCTGATACTTTCAAGGCACTTCACCTGCTTCAGGAGCTGGGCTACGAACTTTTTATTGTCACTAACCAGTCTGGCGTCGGTCGCGGATACTTTGGTCTGGAAAATGTTTATGTTATTCACCGCCAACTGCAAAACGATCTGAGGGCACATAAGCTGGAACCCTTCAAAGATTTTGCCATTTGCCCCCACTCTCCTGAAGATAAATGCGAATGTCGAAAACCATCTGGGAAAATGATTAAAGACTTAATTGAAAAGCATCACTTGTCTCCAGCGCATTGTTACATGGTAGGTGATAAACTTATAGATGCTGAAGCAGGAAGAAATGCTGGTATTCAAGGGATTGTGGTTCGTCAGGAAAATAAAAGCGATTTCCCTTATTTTAAAAATCTGATGGATTTTGCAAACTCACTTAAAAAGTAATTTGTATGATTTTAGTTCCATCGGTTTCAACTGAAAGTGATGGCAGAAAAACTGGATGAGCTTATCGGCTTCATAGAAACTTGCACCCGTGAACTGTTGATAGTCCTGATACTTAGTTTGATACCCGAATTTTATTCTTAAAAGAAAACCTTTTTCATTCTCGGCCGGCGCACAAGTGGTGCAATTAAATTGCCCTTCCGTCGTAATAAAACTCACACCCGCAGCATCCATCAAGCTCGTTGAGCAGAAGCCGCAATTTTCGGTATCTGGCATGATACCAAGATGAAAAAGAAGTTTGATGAGAAATAAATTCAAATGCTGTTCGGCTGAAAATTCTTTGGCAACCAGAGCTTTTTCCAGATGAAAGAGAGCATTACTTAAAACCGAAAAGATTCCATCATTTTCGCCATCTTCGTAATGGCTGATCCCCTGTTGAAAAGTCATCGCCACTTTGTTGATGATCTCAAAATACAGGCAAGTCAGGTAGTAGGCCTGAACATCATGGCGAACAAGTTCGGAATTCCAGAGTCTTTGAGATTCGGCGGCGATCATCAGATCCGAGCCTTCAACTTTTTGAATCCGCTGTTCTTTAACCATAACTTTCATCATGGAACCAAGTTCATAAATTGTTGGCTTGTGATTTTTTCCGCCACCCTGACCACCGTAGACATAAAAACTTCCCGCCAGACCATTACGCAGTAATAGCCGTACGATCAGATCGCGTTCTTTGTAGGCCACTTTATTAGTTACGATGCCTTCAAAAACCATTGTGTGAAATGCTCAAAGTATAGGTGAGCCTTCATTTTGAAACTCAATTGAAGGATAGCCAAGAGGTTTGTGAATCTGTCCCACTTTATTCCAACCGGTTTTTCGAGTGAATAGACCTCAAATCCTTCTCCTTGTCTCCCTCCCCTAGCGACCATCTGAATCCAAAAATCTAGCGAGTTAACTGGATCCATGAACATGATTCTGACCACTTTAGGGAGATTTACGCCATGACTCAGTACCGTAGTGCTGACGATAAATTGCGGAGGTTTTTCATTCTTTACCCGTTCTGAAAAAGCCGCAGATTCTCCACCGACACAACTCCAGACAATATGACCTTTTTTTCTAAGTTTTAAGGTTGTGCTCATCACTTCTTGTCTGAAACCACAAAAAATCAAAGTTACCCCGTCTGCTGAAGGTTTTGAATTGAGAATAAAACGTTTCATCATTTGTCTGTTTGGTAGCCGGAGATATTTAGTGGGTAGATTTTTTAATTTTTGGTTTCCATGGTCCACCCAAAACATTTTATGGAAGCAGTTCGCAAATTTAGGCAGTTCCTCTTCGATTTCTTGTGAGACTGTGGCCGTCAGTCCAACCATCAATTCACAAGAATTCGATAGTGCATAAAAGCATTCCCACATTGATGGCCGGAACGAGTCTCCCCAATAGAAAAGAAGATGGAATTCATCAAAAATAATAATCCTCGAGGTTTTTTTCTCAGCTAACCATGACTCGGGTGTTTCAACACGGACGCGCTCTCCCCACTTATTTCGACACTCATCGGCCAAGGCACGCAAGGGTGAGATAACGAGAATTTCTTCTTTAGATTCAGCGAAAAACTCACTAATCCAATATGTTTTTCCAGATGCGGGTGGAGATGAAAGCAAGATAAATTCGGATTTTTGACTCATACGACTAGCAATAAGCGACTTCTGAAAAGCTGTCCAAACCTCATCAACCTATTAAGAATAAATTTCAAAAATTAAGGATTCTTATTTAATTTTTTCTACCGCGAAAAGAGGAGTCTGAGTACCTTAGAAAAATGAAAGTTGTTATAGTTGATGATGAATCAGACATCTGTTTTATTTTAGGTCTTGAACTTAAAGCCGCTGGTTTTAATTGCGTCAGCTTTGAATCAGCCTTTGCTGCTCAAAAACATTTTGAAACTGAAACTGCCGATGCCATCATCTGTGATTTTCTCATGCCGAAAATGAGTGGCCTTGATTTTTTCAATTGGCTCCGCTCTGTTGGTAAAAATATCCCTTTTATCATTCTTTCAGGTGAGCCGATGATGGACACTAAACAACTTATGAGTAGCGGAATCACCGACGTTCTGTTTAAGCCGCAAGATTTGAAAAAAATCCCCATAACTTTAAACAAAATTTGTTCCGACCAAAAAGCCTAGCCAACCGCTTCCCTCAGTGATTAAATTACCAATACAAATCAGTCTTCAAAAAAGGACTATGAGTGAAGTATGCTTTCGTATTAACTGTTACTGTGTCTTTGATGGTCTTTGCGTATCGCTCTGCAAAAACAAAAATTGAAACACCAGTAGACCTTCATGCGGTTCAGTTGGGCATGACGTCAGATGAACTCGAAGAAAATTTTGGTCACCCTGACGCGCAAAATAGAAATCAACGAACTTATATTTTGGAAGATTCTTCTAAGATGATCATCACTTTACGTGATGATGTCGTTGCTAGCGCACGCGTAGAATTTCATCATCCCATTAAAATTGAAGACCCAAAAATGCGCCAGTTAACACTGGTTCAAATGGAAGCTGATTCACTGAATGAAACTGAACCTAGTTGGTTTTTTGCCGGCAAACCTGAAGAGGGTTTAATCTATAAAATCACTTCGGCAGGCTCTGTAGAAAGCCTGACTTGGGTGCCACCTTTCACTTACTCCCGTAAAGATCCTAAGAATCTTCAGGCCTTGCTAGAGGATTTTAAAACCCGGACTTCTTCAGCCAATTTGTGATAAGCTAGCACCATGATCGCTCAAATCGAAAAACTTTTTGACTCGCAAATTCGTCCAGCTCTAGCTCAACACGGTGGGAACGTGGAAGTTATCGACGTCGACAATAATAAACTTTTTGTGAAATTTTTTGGCGGCTGTCAGGGTTGCTCAAGTTCAAAGGCCACACTTAAAGGCGGAATTGAGCAGCTAATTAAGCAAAACTTCCCCGACATTGATGAAGTGGTCGATGTGACTGATCATGAGGAAGGATCAAATCCCTACATGTAGCTTTTAGAGCTTGGGATTACGTAAAACATCCAGACGTTCGCGAACTGACTTAATCTTATCCAGACTCAATTCTCCAAAAATAATTTTCTCACCCTCTTCAGCATCGGCCAGAATCTCTCCCCAGGGATCAACAATCAGAGAATGACCAAAGGTACTCATCTTTTCATTGTGCTTACCCCATTGCGCCGAAGCGATAACATAACACTGATTTTCTATGGCGCGAGCACGCACCAGGGTATGCCAGTGAGCTTTACCGGTTGGAACCGTGAAAGCAGAAGAGATCGAGAGTACAGTCGCACCCTGAGACGAGTATGAACGGAAGAGTTCCGGAAAACGAAGATCAAAACAAATGGATAGTCCGAGTTTAAATCCCTCTATCTCAATCATCTTCGGTTGATTGCCTTTAGTATAAACGCGTCCCTCATCAACGATCTGATTACTTGGATGTTTAGAAAGATCACAAGCAAAGAGATTCATCTTATCGTAGGTACCCAACTCTACTCCATCAGGCCCAAAATTATAAGAACGATTGACCACTTTCCCTTCATGCAGAGTCGCAGCCGATCCACCCAGAATATAAAGATTGTAGTCAAAGGCCAGGGCCTGAATCGCGAGGTAGTGTTGATTTTTGGGTTCAACTAAAAATGGCGTTGATTTTGTTCCATCCGACATAGAATAAAAGACTTCAGGTAAAAAAACCGCTTCAGCATCTTGGGCCACAGCTTCTTTGAGTAAATCTCTGATTTTCTCCATATTAACTGCTGGATCAAGGACTGATTGGATTTGAATAACGCCGATCTTCATGGGGACTCCATTTTGGGTTTTACCATCACTATCATGAGTACTAAGATCAAAGAACAATGGCAAAAAAGATTTTAATCAATTCACTGAAAATTCTGATCGCAGCAGGTCTAATTGGCTGGCTTTTGAAGTCGGGCAAACTGGATTTCAGCCTCTTAGTGAAGCTTGCAGATCATCCTCTTGCTGTAGCTCTTTCGATCCTTTTTGCTATCTTTAACCTTGTGGTCTGTTCGATCCGTTGGCGTAGTATTCTGGGGGCCAGAAGCAATAGCAAAATCCCTTTAAGCGGCATGGTGAAATCGAACTGGATCGGGATGTTTTTCTCCAGTGTTCTGCCGGGGAGTGTGACGGGCGATATTGTGAAGAGTCTCTATGTACAAAAATTTGATCCGACGTTTTCCAAGAAATTTGTTTTTGCTTCGATTCTGATTGATCGATTGATGGGTCTTTCGGGTCTCATCCTTTTAGTCGGTTTCTCTTCGGTCTTTTTCTCGGGTCACATTTTGAAAAATGCGCCGGACATGAAGCCCCTTTTGGATATTAATTTTGGTCTGGCGGTTTTGGTTATTCTCTCTCTCCTGATCTTCTTTTTCTTTCATGATAAAGTTAGACTAATCTTCAAAAAGCTTGAACTGGCTTTTGCTCCCAATATCTGGGGCAAGGTTATTCAACTCTGGGACGATCTGGTTTTAATTAAATCACACATGATGAGAGCTGTTGGTATGTCGGTGTTAGTTCAACTGGGTGGAGTCATCGCTTTCTGGTGCTTAATCTTTCCCTTCGTCGGTGGGCACATGGATTTTGTTCAGGCGCTGGCATTTATCCCAATAGGTCTCATGACCTTGGCCCTTCCGATTGCCCCGTCTGGGCTCGGTGTGGGTCACGCGATCTTTCAAAAACTTTTTGAATTTTCTGGAATTGATAACGGAGCATCGCTCTTCAATCTCTACTTCTGTGTCACTCTCATTGTAAACATCTTCGGGGTAATCCCCTATATGATGACTAAACGAGATCAGTAAGATCTGCCCTTAAGCAAAAATAAAAATTTTAGATGGATCAATGTGCGAGTAGTGCATGGCTTTAGTCTTGAGCGATTCCAACTGGAGAAGATAGTTTAATTCTTCTTCAAAGCTATTGGCCTTGCGTACTTTTTTCGACTGTTTTTTGAGAATTGAAGAAAGACCCTGAGGAAGAGTGCAAAGCCCTCTCAAGAGATAGTACTCACCTTTGTACTTAATCACGCGACCTGTGAATACATCCCCTTCCATCAAACTGATCGTTGGGTGACTTTTTACAAGCGTGATCTTTTCATCGTGAAGAATATCTTTAAGAACGATTTGTTTTCTGAAATTGATTTTTGAAAACTCAAACAATGAATGGTTCACATTCAAAAGTGCCTGAGAAAGTTCTTCATCAAGTTGATGAGTACGAATGTAGTCTTCAATGACTTTTGAACCATCATTGTGACGGTATTGAAAAATGTACCAGTCATTAAAGCAGTTCATACGAGATTCAAATTCTTCTTTATCCTCATCCAGTTTACCGGTGAGATGGAAGTATTTGTCTTTAGCTCCCTTCAAATCATTGAAGTGGGATCCCTGTGTGTATTGGGAGAGGACTTTATCTAAGTGTTCATGAACGATATCAAGCATAGGGTATTCTACTCTTCAGTCTTGAGAACTGCCAAGAAGGCTTCTTGAGGAATTTCTACGTTTCCGACCATTTTCATCCGTTTTTTACCCTCTTTTTGTTTCTCTAGAAGCTTACGTTTTCTTGATACGTCACCGCCATAACACTTAGCGAGTACGTTCTTACGAAGAGCTTTAATAGATTCACGGGCAATAATCTTCGAGCCAATGGCGGCCTGGATAGCGATATCAAACTGCTGACGGTCAATCACCTTCATTAAGCGGAAAGTCAGATCTTTACCGCGCTGGTGTGAATTACTACGGTGAGTAATCATCGATAGGGCATCAACCTTATCGCCGTTGAGCAGAACATCGAGTTTCACCATGTCTGATTCCATGTACTCATTTAATTCATAGTCCATTGAGGCGTAACCTTTAGACAGTGACTTAAGCTGGTCATAGAAATCAAACATCATCTCAGAAAGTGGCAGTACGTAAGTGAGCTGCACACGGTCTTCAGTGATGTAATTAATATGCTGATCGCGACCACGGCGGTCTTCGCAAAGCTTGATAATTTTCCCAACATAATCATTAGGTAAATGGATTGATAACTTAACTGTCGGCTCCTTAATACACTCAATTTGAGTAGGATCAGGAAGCTTTGATGGGTTATCGATCATGAAAACATCACCTGTTGTGGTGTGGATTTCATAATTACATGATGGAGCAGTGGAGATGAGAACGAGATTGAATTCGCGCTC
>JBBARF010000056.1:0-21762 GCA_040399925.1 Bacteriovoracaceae bacterium | reverse complement strand
TCAGGGATGAATGGTACAGATGATACTGAAGCTGAAGAGTCTATGAAAATTTACTCTCTCGAAGTGGTCGTGATACCTACGAACGTTCCGATGACTCGTGATGATCAGGCAGATGTAGTTTATGCTTCAAGAAAAGCTAAATACGAAGCTGTCGTTAAACTTATCCTTGATTGCCAGAGTCGTGGACAACCGGTTCTGGTTGGTACGATCTCAATTGAATCATCTGAACTTATTTCACACGTCCTGACTTCTAAAGGGATAAAGCACGAAGTCTTGAACGCTAAAAACCATGCTCGTGAAGCTGAAATCGTTGCTATGGCCGGACAAAAAGGTGGCGTTACAATCGCGACCAACATGGCAGGACGAGGAACGGATATTAAACTAACTGAAGAGACGAAAAAGGCCGGAGGTCTCTTCATAATCGGTACTGAAAGACATGAGTCTCGTCGTATTGATAACCAGCTTCGAGGGCGATCGGGTCGTCAGGGAGATCCAGGTAAATCTAAATTCTTCCTCTCTCTTGAAGATGATCTCATGCGTATCTTTGGTTCTGACAGAATCAAGGGCATCATGATGAAGCTTGGGATGAAAGATGATGAGCCTATTGAGCACGCGATGATCAGTAATGCAATTGCTAAGGCCCAAAAGAAGGTTGAGACTCATAACTTTGATATCCGTAAGCACTTACTGGATTTTGATAACGTCATGAATGAGCAGCGTAAAGTGATCTATAAAATTCGTCGTGAAATCTTAAACGATGAAGCTAACAATGAACTTATGACTGAATTTATTTTCGACGTTGCCTACGATCTCGGCGAGACTTACCGCCCGGATAAAAAGAAAACTCTTAAAGAAGTTTCTTGGGAAGACATCAACACAACTCTTCGTCCTTTGCTTAACACTGATTACATCTTCTCAGCTGAAGAGTGCTCAGCTAAAACTCAGGGAGACATGAGTGAGTATTTCAAACTCGTCATTTCAGACATCATTGAGAAGAAATTCGCGGGCTTTGATCCAGAACAAGTTAAGTACACTTACCGTGAAGTCCTTCTCGCGACTTTCGATCAGTTCTGGAAAGATCATCTCTTAGCGATGGATCACCTTAAAGAAGGGATCAACCTTCGTTCTCATGGTCAGAAAGACCCACTGGTTGAATATAAGCGTGAAGCCTTCACTATTTATGAGGGTATGAAATTTGCGATCAAACGCGCTGTAGTTGAGCGTATCTCTCATATAAAACTCCTGACGAAGGAGGAGATTGAAGAAATCCACCGTCAGCAGGCAGAAATTCTTGAGCAACAAATGCGTGCTCACCAGGCCAATCAGGAAGCAGCAGAAGCTCGTGTTGTGGCCGATGAGAAAAAGATAATTCGTGCTACAGTTAAGGTAGGGCGTAATGATCCTTGTCCATGTGGATCAGGGAAAAAGTTCAAGGCCTGCCACGGAGCTTAAGCATTGAATGATAAAAAAGATCTAACTAGAATCGAAGACCTGAGTGAGTATCTGCACGAACTTCAAGATGAAGAAGCAGAAGATTCTGCTCCGGCCTTTGGACTTGATGACCTAACCGGAACTCATTCAACTCCGCTTGAAGAAGAAACGGCATTTCCAAGTCTAGATGAGGATCCGGCTCCGGACTTCACGACCCCTGATGAAGACGATCCTTTTGCTAAAAATGACGATATCGAAACAACTGAAGATTTTAAACCAGGCACATCGAGTTTTGAATCTTCCGATTTTGAATCTCCAACATTTGATGAACCTGCCTTTGATGAGCCGGATTTTGACGTCCCAAAATCAGAAAGAACGTCGTCCCTTGTCACTAATATGGTGGATGAAACTTTCAACCTCGACTCGCCTTCGCGTCCGGAAGTTCATACTCCTTTTAAACAAGAAATCACCAGTTCTTATAAAAATCCTGAAACATTCGAAGATGTTAAAAAGTTTGCCGAAAGTACGAGCTTCACTGGAATGGCGGTTGAAGGAAATCCTTCTTTCAGCGTGCTGATTAAAAATGTTCGCTACATTGAAGACGTCAACGACATCATCACTCTCATGAAAGAGCTCAAACTGCTGAATGATTCAGAAGATCAGGTCAGAAGTAGACTTTCACGTGGAACATTTCTCGTCCCCCGAATTTCTGAATTTGCAGCGATCTATCTTGCTCACAAGCTTCGTCGCTTTGATATTGATATCCAAATCGGTCTATCAGACGATATTCACCCACCTAAGCATGGTGAAAAACCTGAAACGGGTTTGGTCTCAAAATTCAATCTCTATCAAAACCAATCTCACCACTTTCATTTTGATGATCCAAAGCTAGAGCTTTCACAAATTGTGATCTCGGCCACTTCAACTCTTGAAGGTCATCAAATCATTCGGTACCTCGGTGTCGCCTCTGAACACAAGATGTTGGATGGTCGTGAAGTTGAGGATGAAACATCAACAGAAATTCCGATGCACTACTCAGAACTTGCGACAAGACTCAAGGCCCACGCACTTAAAGCTTCCGCCAACGCTGTGGTTGGACTCAACTATCAACTTACTCCCATTCCTTCTGAATACGGACTTTCTTCACGCAAATACCGTCTTACTTGTACGGGAAATATGGTGTGGGTTAATAAACTATGAACTCTAAATATGATGTCGTCATAGTTGGTGGCGGGATCAATGGTTGCGGCCTCATTCGAGATCTTGCTCTCAACGGAGTAAAAACTCTTCTCATCGACAAGGGTGACTTTTCCTCACAAACATCTCAGGGCTCATCCAAGATGCTTCACGGAGGAATTCGTTATCTGGAGAACTTTGATTTTGGTCTGGTTCAGGAAGCCCTGGAAGAAAAAAATTTGTGGCTCAAGCTCGCTCCCCGAGTTTGTTTTGAACGTGAATTCTATCTGCCACTCTATACTTACTCCAAGTATCCACCCATCATGCTTAAAGCGGCGCTCTTCCTTTATGATTTCCTTTCTCATTTCCAGAATAGACCCCATGCCTGGCTTAACCCACAAGAAGCATTGGAAAAAATCCCTTCTCTGGATCCAAAAGATCTCAGAGGTGCAGGGAAATATTTTGATGGTATCGTCGACGACGCCAAGCTCAGTCTTGAGTGCCTGTATGATGCTCTTCTTGAACCTTGTGCAAGTGCACTAAGTTATCACGAAGTTCTCACCACTAAAAAAATCGAGACTGGATATGAAATAACTTTTCAGGACACCAAAACTAAAAAGTCAGAAACAGTTCATGCTAAAATTCTGGTTTTTACAACGGGACCATTTACCGACACTCTTCTGCCAAAATTGGGTATTCCCTGGACTCCACAACTTGTTCCTTCAAAAGGAATTCATCTCTGGCTTAAGAAAGATGCGCTTGAGACGAAAGGCTCAGTTGTTCTGACGACTAAGGATAATCGAGTCGTTTTTGTTATTCCACAAAGAGATTCTATTCTTGTCGGTACCACGGAGACTCCGGTCGATCAGGATATTTTTGATATCAAAGCGACTCAGAAAGAAGTGAATTATCTGCTTGGTATTCTGTCTCAATACTTTCCTAATTCAAATTTGAGTCAGTCTTCGATTATTTCTACATTTGCGGCGGTAAGACCCCTTGTGCGGGAAGAAGGAACTCAGGAATCTCTGGGTAAAGTCTCTCGTTTTCATAAAATTTTCAGACCCAATGCTCAGACTTATGTCATGCTAGGGGGAAAATACACAACCTTCCGCCGAATGAATCAAGAACTCGCTCAGGAAATCGTTCCGCGTTTGGGTTATCACTACGAACCAAACCTCACCTTGAACAGACTTCGCCAGCCTTCACTCATGCCAACTTTTGGGAAGAAACCAACTCTCACGATTGAATTAGTAAAAGAAATTATCAGAACCGAATTTGTGACAACCTTTGAAGATCTTATACTCAGACGCCTCTCTATTTTGGAAGATCCGAAATCCTTAACTCATGTGATGGGTATTCCAGTTCAAGAGATCAGAAAATTATTTAATTAAAAGCGGTAAGAGATCCCGAGCATCAGACGTGGACCACCCACAAGTTTGTTATGAACAAATTGCTGATCGTCTTCTTTGTATTTTTCAGAACGTGTGTAATAGTCAAACAAGGCACGAAAACCAAAGCCCCGCATGGTGTAGAACTTGTAACCAAAACCGATTGAATATCCACTCGTGGCACCGTTGGCACCAAACTCATTTCCGCCTGGAGTGTTCGATCCTGGTTTATATTTTGATTTAACACTTCCAACGTTGAAGCCTGCATGAATATAGGGAATGAATTCACCAGTAGTACTTGGTAGTGCAAATGGATGCCAGTTCGTACCAACTTCAAACTCAGTCAGGTCATTTTCAACACTTGCGCCATTGTAGGCCTGAGAGTTTTCACGAACGATATTTAAAAATGCCCCCAGTGAAAATCTTGAATACCATGTTCTTTCACGAGGAGCATAGATCTCAGCGCCAAGACCAATATGATGAGTTGATTGAGAACTATTGTATGACTGATCATTAGTTTCAGTTTTTGAATTAGCAGTCAGACCTGAGATGTTGAGCATCCCGATGAGTTCGATACTTTTTTCTAAAATAGAAACGGGTTCTTCTGACGCATTCATCGCCTTAAGGTCTTCCGAACTCAGACCATCAGCACCAAGAGATGCTGCATCTTGTGCGCCATCGGCCAAAGGAATTCCTAGAGCCACAGGATCACTTGGAAGTTTTGAAGGAACATCTTCCTGGACTAATGCCTGAGACTCATCTTTAGTAATTTTTACGGCGGGAGATATTTTTAACGTCATCACTGAATCGTTTACAATGAAGTCAGCATTCACCAGACGATAAATTGACCATACCGAACGAGTGGGAGAAACACGAACGCTAACAGCGCGGGCAACAATACCTGCCGTTACGATAAATTTTGCATGATCGCCTTCTACCAGACCATCTTCAGTTCCGCGGTTTACCATGATCGTTTTACGGGATTCAGAGGATTTTACAATACGGACAGTCAGCTTCTCATCCACTTCAAGGCCAAAGGCGAGGATCGGAAATAATAGAATGATGAAAAAGAGAGACTTCATTTTTTTCCTTAGAATGAATATCCAATACCAAAACCAACTTTAGCTTCCACAATATTCGTACTTTCTGGCAGCACGACGCTCGCAGCACTTGATTCGTATTGCTCTAGCTTTAATGTTTCCATGCTTGCGACAATTCGTAAACCAACATGGTTGCGGAAATTGTATTTCATCCCACCCCGTATGCCGGGAATGGACAGAACTGTATATTTTCCAGTTTCATTTGCAGAAGGCGCATCAACCGTAGCATAGCCACTACGTATATATGTTCCCAGAAAGAAAACCGGAGCTTCCACAGAATAGGGAACAAGAACCGGATACCAGTTTGCCCCTATAGATGCCGAAAATTCATTCACGTTGGCGTTTGTATTTTCAGCTTCAAAGGCATTCCGGTTAATCCGAACACCCATATCAAAAGTAAACTTTTCTAAAACCGGATGCTTAACAAAAGGATTCACTTCAAAATTAACATCCAAAGCGTAACGTGAGCCACGACGGTAGCGGGTATCATTATCAGTTTGTCCGTCCGTTAGGTACTGACCATAGTCAAAAGCGATCACATAAGGATTTGGTTTAGAAATAAGAAAAGCGCGACGATCTTTTTCCTGCAAAGTTGAAACATCGTTTAAAAGAACATGGAGTTCTTCGTCAGAAAAATCATCTGACCATGTTTCCCCTTTATCAAGTAGGGCCCGGTACATCCGAGCATCAGAGGTTTTCCTTCTGGCTTCATCTTCAACAAACTTATCGTATTCATTTTCAAAAGTGTTTTTGCGTTTGAATTCGTTATTTGAGGCCTGTCTCATTTGAGCATCATAAAAAGTCGCATAATTGAATTCAGGGTCGTTCACTTTCTTCAGATAACCGGTTACGATTTTTTCAAAGGTCACGAGACGAAGATTTCGTTTAAAGTCTTCATTATTGGGGCTTTTCACGAGGGCAGAACGACTTTTGACTCCATTTGAATCTTGCCATTTTTCCAGATCAACCAGTTCAAAATCAACCGATGATCTCTCTTCTCTTTCATGGGCGGGAGCAAATTTTCTATATTTCGCTTTGAGTTTTGCCAGACGATCCTGATCATCGGTCAGAACATTTTTAGCAGCTTCAAGATATTTATCTTTACTATCAACGACAGTAATTCTTCCCAGACGAGGATCACGTCGTCCACGCAACATGGCCGATTCAGAAAGAACCAAAAACTGATCACCTTTGATTAAAAGTTCCTGATCATAAATATGATAGAGAACCCAAACAGAAGAATCAGGATTGATTTTAATATTTCTTGCCTTCGCCACAGGGACCAAACGAAGATCAGGGAGATCGAGATCACGAATTTGTTTTACGATAACGGCATAATCACCATCGGCAACGCCATCGTGAACACCTAGATTGAAAACTGCTGTCTTACCGGAAGAAGATTGAGTGAGAAGGCGCGCCTCAGGGAGGGCCCAAACTGGAATACTAATGACAAAAAGCAGCAATACTCTCCACATCAAATCGGTCATCCTTGAAAAATTATCTGTAGTGAATTAATTCTGACATCTAAATAACGGTATGAAAACACTAGATTTTCTCAGATCGTTAAACTCACCACGTCTGGTTTAAGTCCTTGATAAAGCGTAGCGAAAGATCTATAACCATCAAAAGGAAATTTTATGAAAAGAAGACGCGAGAAGATTACTTATAACTATGAATGCAACATGACTGGCGAGCAATTTGTCACAACTGAAAAAGCTCCTCATCCAAAAGAATTGATGTCAATCAAAGCTTATTATGAAATGCATCCGGATGAAGATGATCGTCCTGCTATTATTAAGAAGAAACTCGGAATTGGAACCACTCCTGCACCTACAGAAGTGAAGCAATAAAATTTTATGGAAACTCGTAAGACGATAATTATCGGAACAGGTCCTGCGGGACTGACTGCTGCAATCTATGCTGCCCGTGCAGATCTTAAGCCTCTCATTCTTGAGGGCCACGAGCCTGGCGGACAACTTACTCTCACGACTGAAGTTGAAAACTTCCCAGGTTTTGAAAACGGAGTGATGGGTCCAGAACTCATGATGACCATGAAGAAACAAGCAGCACGTTTCGATGCTGAATTCCTTCCTCTCATGGTGACTGATGTTGATTTTTCTAAACGTCCCTTCAAAGTAACAGCATCTAGTGGCCAGTCATGGCTTGCAGATACTGTGATCATCTCAACAGGTGCTTCGGCCAAGTGGCTGGGTCTGGCCAATGAAAAAGAACTTACTGGTCGTGGGGTTTCAACCTGCGCAACTTGTGACGGTTTCTTCTACCGCGATAAAATTGTCCACGTCGTTGGCGGCGGTGATACAGCGATGGAAGATGCTACGTTCATCACGAAGTTTGCTAAAAAAGTTTATATCGTTCACAGAAAAGATACTCTCCGTGCTTCCAAACCGATGCAAGAGAGAGCTCAAAAGAATCCAAAAATTGAATTCCTCTGGGACACTGTTGTTTCTGAAATTAAAGCTGATGCTGGTGGCGTGACTGCTATCACGGTTGAAAATCTCAAAACCGGTAAGAAAGAAGAACGTGCTACTGATGGTCTTTTCTATGCCATCGGACACACACCTAATACATCATTTCTGAAAGGTCAGATCACCACTGACGAGCACGGTTTCATCACCACTAAGAATGGTCCTGAAACAAATATCGTAGGTGTTTTCGCCTGTGGAGATGTGCAAGATTCATACTACCGTCAGGCAATCACTGCTGCCGGTTCTGGTTGTCAGGCCGCGATGAAGGCCGAAAGATTCCTCGAAGGCCATTAATCTAATGGTTCAAGAACTAAAAACCCGCTTTCTTAATTATTACAACCAACACGAAGTCGCCATTTCAATTGGCGTCTTCGTTTTTGGTTTTCTCTTTGATCTTCTCACACTCGGGCGCATTGATGATCTTCTGAACCTGATTCAGCAGGCCATCTATCTAATCATTCTGGGATCACTTTTGATTTGTGAAATCAAAGTCAAAATGGGCACTCTGGTTCTTTCAGAACGCATGCAAAAATGGTGGGAGTACCACAGTCTAGTGGTTCACTTCCTCTTCGGATCGCTTCTTTCGGTGTACGTGATCTTTTATTATACGTCAGCCTCGGCCTTTACCTCGTTCTTTTTTATCCTGCTCTTGGCGGGACTTATGTGTGCCAATGAATTCCCAAAAATTCAGAAGATCGGACTCCCGGTTCGGGTAATACTTTTTAGTATCTGCACCCTCTCTTATTTTGCTTTTTTCTACCCAATTCTCATGGGTCACGTTGGGGCAATCCCCTTCTGGCTAGGCTTCCTTTCATCGGCGACAGTTCTCGGAATTGCCTTTAAGCTCAACTTCTCAGAAGAAAATTCCGAAGTCCTTAAAAAAAATGTGCTCTATCCGGCGATTGGAATCCACCTGTTCTTTATTTTAGGTTACTACTTCTCCCTCATTCCTCCGGTTCCGGTGGCAGTGAAGAGAATCGGTATTTATTATGAAGTTATCAAGCAGGATGGGGATTATATCGGCAAACACCAACGTCCCTTCTGGAAATTTTGGGCCAAGGGCTCACAGGATTTTCAGGCCCGCCCTGGGGACAAGGTTTCAGTTTTGCTTTCGATCTTCTCTCCGGCCCATTTTGCGGACCAGGTTTATTTGAAATGGTTTCTTGATACTAAAGACGGTTGGACCCTTCAAGATACTATCCCTCTGAGCATTACAGGTGGACGTGACGACGGCTTCCGTGGTTTTGCCACCAAACAGTTCTTCACACAGGGTGACTGGCGAGTCGTTGTTGAGACATCTGATGGCCGCGAAGTTGGCCGTATTAGTCTTGAGATCACTCCCGACGATTCGACTGAACCTCGGGAATTTAAACTCGAACGTTTCTAGATCGCGATGTAGGCGTACTTTCTCGCACCATCAGGCATATGCTTAAGATTCTGAACAGGGTTCAAATACTTAACCGCACCAGAAACACATTCCGTAATCTTAAAGCTGATTGTTTGAGTTTCTTTTATGGTGAAATATTTAGAAATTGTAATCATAGGATAGAAGCTTGTTCTATTAATAGACGCAATCCCCGGATCACCTGCACACTCAGTAAAGACCATCGCTTCATTAATATAAACAGAAATACCATAAGGATAGACAGCATTTTTTAACTCAATCTTCCAATCCATCGTGTTCAGGCACTTACCGAAAACCATCTCTTTATCAATGCCACACTGGGGCTGATTATTTGATTCCAGATCGGGCTGATCCCCTTCATCACAACTCATGAGAGTAAAAGATAGAAGGATCATAAAAATTATCGATTTCATGCAGACTCCAGATAAGTAGTAGTAATTAAAGTTTTAACTACCGGAGCCAACTTGGCCACTATTATCTAAGTCCCCAAAACCTAATAACCAAGCAAAATTGACCAGTACAATTTCCCCTTTGACACTCATACTAATAATTTGAAAAAATAGTGGTGTCGCTGATGGATCGGCGACAAACCCACTTCGCAAGAAACCAAGGACGGTGAAATGCAGACTCTCTTTAATTATACAACTCTCTCCACCAGGCTTGAGAAATCAACTCGCACATTATTTGTGACGTTGAATCGACCAGATTGGAAAAATGCTTTTCGCTTAGAGATGTTGTTTGAATTAGAGTCACTCCTCGCTTGGTGTACGACAAGAGTTGAAATCAATTCAATCTTTATTGATTCATCAACCGCAACTTTCTCGACAGGTCTTGAACTCGATCAACTCGCCACTCTCTCAGCACAGCAACTCGATAAGATAAATACCAAACTTCAAAAAATTATTTTCGCTATGATGCAATTGCCTCAGACAGTGATTATGGATTTAGGGGAAGGTTCAGAAACATTAGCTTCTGAGTTTGCTTTAGGTGCAGATATCCGCCTGGCCTCTAAAGATGCCCGCATTTATTTTAACCATGGCACTTACGGTTTAGTTCCAGCTGCTGGTGGTATGAGCATGCTCTCTACTCTCGTCTCTCCGGCCTTCGCCCGCGCCTGGGTCCTTACAGGCCGTGCAGTAGATACAAATCAATCTGGCTTCGTCGCTCAAACCTACGATGCCGATACTCGTTCAGAAATTATTCAAAACACACTGACTCAAATCACCAAGATTGCACCTGTTCAAAGAATTCAGGCAAAACTTGGATTATTTGAAGCTCTTAGAAATCAATTTGAGGCCGGAATTGTTATGGATAAGAAAATTGCGAAAGCATCGATGGTATCAGAAGACTGGCGTAGTAAAAAACCAGAGACAAAAGATTTTACCTTCATGCCCGCTAAGTCTATGTCCTACGCCGTAAAATTATCTCTCATCAAAACTGAAGACGCTCCAACTACCTTGGAACACTAAACCCACAACGAAGAATTGCTGTCATAACGGCGTTGTGTGACCAAGTCAGGTCGCGTGCACCTTGCATGACACCTGTCACGTGGTTGAACTGCTCAGAGATCTGTCCTTTACGGTCAGTATGGAAAAGGACACGATCAAATTGTTTTTGAATCACAACGTTCAACGCAGTTTTCTTAGTCTCATTTTTGAGTAAGCAGTAATATTCACCTAGAGCAAGAGTTGAAAGAAACCATGGGTTTCCAATTCCGGCCGTTCCATAGCCGTCATAACGATCTTCTGGATAACGACCGATTCCCACCCCTAATTCAGGAAAAGCTTTATTCACCTGATAAAGGGCAGCAAAAGTCTTCGTCAAAACTTGGATGTATTTTTTAACTGGAGCACTATTAAGTGAAAATACTTTTTGATAAGGCGACGTGTGGAGAAGGGCCAAAAGTGGAGCAACATCGATCCCCGAATTCTTGTATGAAAGGGGGGAAGACTTTTCAGTTGTAACAAGAAGTCCAACATTTGAATTCACAAACTCCGCCTTCAATTTTTCAGCAATCCATGCGGCCTGTTGACCGTAGAATTCAGCAGCTCCATTGTCCTTTAACTCACTCGCAAGCTTAGCACCTTCTTGAAGGGCCGTGTGCTGAGCTAGTAGAGTATAGAAGTGCAGACCCTTCTCTTCTTCCCAGAGATCGAAACTATGCTCACGCCAGTGATGGGCAGTATATTCCAGATCTTTTTTGATCGGTGAATGAGCTGGAAGAACTCCGTGGTAAAGTTTTTTCAGAACGAAATCTTGCTCACCTTCAGCAAAAAGAATGCGGGCAAACTTAATCATCGTTAAGGCACGAAGAGCTGGACCATCATTTTGTGGACGACCCCAAGGGCCAGTGAAGCCAGAGCCATCAATATTAAATTTAGGTTCGCCTAATCCGGACAGAGTCGGAAGATTTTGGCGGTAGATTTCAGCATCAATCCAAACCATGATCATTTTCTTGATCTGTGGATCTTTTTTAAACTCATAGTAATCAACCAAGGCACGCATCGTAAGAGCAGTGTCTCTGAGCCAGTCAAAATAATAATCAGGTTCAGCACGGCTTGGGCTCGCTACAACCATACCCGGCTTCACGTCTGACATAGTTGAGTTCTCAAAAACTTTGTTGATACTTATTTTGAATTGTTCTTCTTTAGTTGGCATAGCAAAGACAAATTGAGGAATGAGCAAAAGGAGGAAAAATTTCATTTTAAGGCCCTTACTTCATGAGTTTCAAATACAGCCCGAAGATCGGAGAGCGATAGTTTATTTGTATATCCGAGGAGGTATCCACCACCACCGGCGCCGCAAAGTTTCAAAACATAGTCCCCTGATTCAAGACCTCTTGTCCAGAGTCCACGTTCTTTTGTAGGAATCATTTCAGGGAAAAAATCCCACTGAAATTTTGAGATGAGCCATAAGTGATGAAAAAGATGTTCGTGGTTACCTTTCAACACCGACTCCACAGCGAAATTCACTTCAGATGAGAGAACTTTGGCACAGCTTTGTTTGAACTGATCGTCTTTCAGCTTTTCTTTATAGATGTTTACCAATGTACCAGTCTGACGAGGCTTACCTGTATTCAAGAGGAAAAAGCCGGTTAAATCGATAGGTGTTTCAACCACTTCAACACTATCAAAATTATGAATCAATAAAGGTCTTTGGACATGACTTACTAGAGGATCAAGACCCGAGCTAGAACCATGAAAAAAATCTTCTAGTTTACCTAATGCGACTTTTTCATCATTGAGTTCTTCTTTTCTCCAAGAATAAGTATCGTAGATCGCAGCGATTAGGGCACCTGAACTTCCCAGGCCAAAGCCATGAGGAATGGATGAATCAAACCAGAGACCATTTTGGATATCTGATTTAAGTCGAGCGACATCGATATAGGATTCACACTGATGATCTAAAAAAGCGCGAAGACTCTGGCGAGATCCTTCACCACCCTCCGTTTCATAGCTCCATATTCCTTTAAAATCGTAATAAGGAAGGGCCAGGGCCTTAGAGCCATTGAGAATAGTGTACTCGCCTAAAAGAAGAACTTTCGCAGGATAGGATTTTACCATTTGACTGGTCCCTGTCCGACTTCATCTTCAATAATTTTTTCACTCAGACCTTTGAGTTCCTCTGAGATGAAGTAGCTGATCTTACTATCTTCCGGATGGATCAAATGAAGATTTGGACCAGCATCTAAAGTAAAATAAAGGGGAAGCTGAGTCTCACGACGGAATTCTTTAATTTTTTCAATTGCGGTCAGGGTATTAGGCTTAAGTAAGGTGTAACTATCTGGGGATGTCATCATGAGAGCATGAAGAGTGAGGGCTTCATTTTCCAGAATCTGGCCCATCTTTTCAAGGTCGCCACTCTTAAGCGCCGACTTCATAAGATCATAATGAGCTTTGGCCTGTGAGAAACGTGCTTCTTTGAAAGGGTGCTGTTGCATCCGGTTGTGACCATGACTACTCGATACGGTTTTCTCTACTCCACTGATGACCAGCAAAGTATCTTTTAAACGCATAAAATCGGCATGCACATCCATTGGTGTTGCAAACTCATCGGACTCATCCCCCCAGGAAGCAAAGCCTCCAAAGAGAGATCTCGAAGCAGATCCAGAGGCCAGACGACCAAGGCAACTTGCGCGAGAGAAGAACTTCGAGTCTGGTTGCTGATCTACCGAGTGATACATATATTCAGTTAAGGTCAGAGCAAGAGCTGAAAGGCCTGAAGCTGAAGAAGCAATGCCTGTTCCGTGGGGGAAGGTATTTTTAGTATGAATCTTTATGGAAAGATTTTGTATCCAAGGAAACGGAAGGGTCTCAATATATTTTCGAATCTTCGCTGAGAATTTATCTTCAATTTTGCCGTCAAGGAATAGCTCAACCTGTAAACGATCAGAAATCTCAAACTCCGTACGGGTTTTAGTCACACAGTTTTTGAGAGTCATACTGACCGATGGATTGGCCGGTAGTTGATGACCTTTTTTACCCCAATACTTTACAAAGGCGATATTCGCCGGACTGATCCAGCGAGACTCAAACTTTTTTGGAGTGAAGTGGTGAAATGGCTCAAAGTCTTTCATAGATTACGTACAATCTCATGAAATGGAATAATGGTTGAATAGCCTTTCTTATCAAAGTACTCACGAGTCTCACTAGGTTCACGGTCGGAGGTGATGAGAACAAAATCTCCGCCCCATGCACCGAGAGATTTAACAGCACCCCAGTAATCAGAAAAACGTAGATCTTTTACTTTTTCATAACCAAGAGCACGACCAACGATATCTTCATGGGTCCCGATGATTTTATTAAAGGTCGATAGATTCTGACAGTCAATCATTTCACGGGTGAGCATCGTTAATTCTCTTGAAATGGATTCCTTCCCAGGAATATTCATTTCATGGAATTTACTCACTTCTAATTCAGAAGACTGCTTGTTACCAAGATAGATAAAATAAAGAGAATCTTTAAACGATGGAGAGAAAGGAGCACTCTCCCATTGAGGTTTACCTTCGACCAGATGAAACTTGATAGGCCCCATCGCCTGAGCACAGGCCACGTCGTAACCTGAACCACCGAGAGTCTTTTTAATCAATTCAAACGGACTCACGTAAGCCCATTGAGCGACGTTATATATAAAAGTAGAACTTGAACCAAGTCCCCACTCTAAAGGAAATTCAATTCGTGTTTCAACAAAGACATCCAGTTCATCTCTTAAAAAATGAGGGTTCTGAAGTCTGACGGCAGACAGAATTTGATGAACAAAGTCCTGTCTATCATTGTCTTGATTTTTAATCGGATTAAAATGCCAAAAATCGTAATCAGACTCAAACCAGACTTTACCAGAATGATCAATACTCTTCCAGTTCAGAGTCGGCTGATAAGAATGACGGTACTTAACTGTCATTGATTGACCAACAGTGGTCGGGAGGGCAAGAGCTTCAGCTCCTTCCATTACAAAGTATTCGCCAGAAAGAAGTAACTTACCGTGACCGTAAAAGTATTGATCTCTCATTAATTCCTTATTGCTTCTGGTTCAAGGATTGAAGAAAATTCCGGGCCGCTGTATAAGAAACAATTTTGTCAGTGAAGTAATTTTTTGCCTGTTCTATCTGAACTTCAGTGGCACTCAGCTGATTCATAATATTTAAAAGGTGAAGCTTCATGTGTCCACGCTGGATTCCCGTTGTCACAAGGGATTTAACCGCTCCAAAATTTTGCGCAAGTCCAACCGCCGCCATTACCTGCATGAGTTCAATCGCCGACGGTCGATTAAGAATCTCAAGTGAGGTCTTGGCCAATGGATGCAGGGAAGTCAGTCCCCCGACAGTTCCAACGGCGAGGGGAATTTTAAGCGAAAAGCGGAATTTATCGTTTTTAAGAGTCACCGAAGAAAGTGAACGGTACTGACCATCTCGACTAGCATAAGCATGAGCGCAGGCCTCAATCGCCCTGAAATCATTTCCAGTGGCGAGAACTACGGCATCGATTCCATTCATGATACCTTTATTATGAGTAACGGCACGGTGAGGATCGACTTCAGCAATTCTTACGGCCGTAGCAAACTTATCGGCAAATTCACGGGCACCCATGTTCCCTGCAAACACTCCAAGCTCATCAATGGGACACTCAACATAACATTCAACAACACAGTCAGGTGTGTAGTTAGAAAGAATACACATGATGATTTGAACATTCGTGAGACTTGCCTTAAGAACTTGGGCCATTTCTTCCAGAATCGAATTGATAAAATTCGCTCCCATGGCATCACAAGTTTCACAGCTTATTTTCAATTGATAGTAGTTTTCAATCTGAGAGGTCATATCCACTAGTTCAAGATCAGTAATCCCTCCCCCGCGCTTATCCATATTGCAGGTGATAAATTCAACAGAACGAACAAGCTCAGGCTTCAATTCATCAAAATGCTCTTGAAGTTTTGCTGTCTCTCCTTGCCATTTAAAATGGACCTGACCAATTTTTTTAGTCGAAAGAACTTGGGCGTGAAAGCCACCACGAGTTTGCCAAAATTTTGCACCCAGAGATGCCGCTGCTACCACAGATGATTCTTCAATCACCATTGGTACTGCATACAAACGGTCATTTATATAAAAGTTCGGAGCAATTCCAAAAGGCAGATCAAAATTAGTCAGCGTATTTTCAGAGAACTCATCAAAGCGTTTCTGGGCTTCAGGATCCTGATGCCAGAAACTACTCATTGAATTAACTAGAGCTGCTCCGGTCTCATCTAACTGGGCCGCAAGCCAACTTATCTTTTCAGTTTTCGTCATTTTTGAGAAACCAATTACTGTTTTCAATTATCCCCCTTTATCCTGAGAATTGCTCTTGCTGTGAGCAAAGAGTCTCTCATTCCAGAAAAATACCTCTCTAAACTTTCATAACTTTCCATAGCTGGATTTAAAAACCCATGGGCCATACCGATCAGGGCCTCATGCTTGAACTTCATCTTAAGTTCATAGCCATCCAAAATGTTTTTGATGCCGCCTGAAATAATAAATTCTTTGTTATAAGTCGGAAGAGCATTCAGAATTTCGACCATCTCATGAGCGCTATGACCAACCTGAATGAAAGGAGTTTTAGAAGCAATCTCTTCCCCCCTCATGCTCTCAAGCAAAGAGAAGTTCGTTCCGCCAAAAGCACCGAACTCTATTCCTTTAAGTGGAAGATCAAGTAATGCTTTGAGGCTCTTAGGTCCCATGCCTTGTCCAACTTCTTTCACAATCACTTTCACATTCGTTTTATCTAAGAATTTTTTGAGAGTTTCAATGGGCGAAACCTTGAAGCGATCACCTTCGGGCTGAAACCATTCCTGGAGTGGATTGATATGAATTATAATTCCATCCGCCTCGAGTTTACTCACCAACTCATCTACTTTTTGTGTGCGTCCCTGAAGGACTAATTCTTCAAGCTGAGCGACCCCTAGATTGGCGAGAAAAGGTTGATCACCTAAATACTTTCTGATCTGAAATTCTTTGAGACGTTCATCAGAACTTAAAAGAGCGCGGCAAGATCCAAGACCCATCCCGAGTTTATAGTTGCCTGAAAGTTTGGCGAGATTCTGGTTAATGAGTTCAGCGTGAAGTGTTCCGCCAGTCATGCTCGAAACCCAAATGGGGTAATTAAGATTTTTATCTAAGAACTTTGTAGGCCAGGTTTCTTCGATCGTGGGATGAGAAAAAAACATGGGTTCATAATCGAAACGAGCATCCATACTTGTTGGTGCTGTTTGAGCGCGGGAAGCCATTTCCAGATGATTGCCTTTCCGCAATGCTAACTCATCAGAATGAGAGTGGTTTACTTTCTGTGTCATATATACTTTTGTACCAAAGACCGGTCTAAAAGTCATGAACTATGGAGAAAATTAAATAGCTGAAATTATTGTCTTTGTGGACCTAAAACTAGGACAAATTCCCGCTTTTCTGCCTGACCCATGCGTGGAGCGACACTTGCAATGTTGCCTCGGACCAATAACTCATCGGCCCCACCAAGGTTGCAGCCGAAGAAAATCTCCCGATTGAGACCAATAGTTTGCAGATCTTCCAGGAGTTTTTTAAGCCGATAAGGTGTTTCCATCCAGACCAAAGTTTCAGGTCTCTTCAATTCTTTTTTCATCCACTCCGATCTCTCAGGTTCTTTGACCGGAATAAATCCACTGAAAACAAAACTAGCGTGAGAAAAACCGGATAGAGCAATCGCCAGAGCAATTGAATTGGAAAATGGAGTCGCTGTCACGGGAATTCCCTGCTTATGACAAGCATCCACCAGAAGCTGGCCCGGATCACAGAAAGCAGGAAGTCCACAGTCACTCATGAGGTAAACTTTTTTACCGGCCTTAAGACTTTTTACAACATCGCCTAAAAGTTTTTCTTGAGAGTGTTCATTGTAGAGAACAAATTTTTCAATCGCCTCACGGGGCAGGCCCCACTTGAGCCAGCGCTGACGTCCCACTTTATGCTCTTCAACCAGGAGGATAGTATTTTCATCCATACAATCGGTTTTGAGGTTTTCAAGGGCAATGGGTTCTAAGGGATGATCGTCTTGCAAAGGAGTCGGGATTAAAATCAAACTCATTGTTCTTCCAATGAAAGAAAAAGTTCAGGTCGGTGAAAATCCGGAGTGGCTTCAGGATTGGGCCCGAGGGCATAAAACTCGCGAGGGTCATGACCTGTGATGGAAAAGAAACCACCATAGAGATTCTTGCCTTTTAAATCTTTGGGAAGAACAACTTCCATATGCGCAGTCCACACTCTTCCTTCAACTTTTACAGAATGTGAGAAAGTGAGATCCTTTGGAGCGTAGAAAACTTTGCGAGGGTCAGTGATTATAAGAGCAAAAGGCTGGTTAAGCGGAGAGACTTGTAACTCGAGATAAGGAGCTTTTGTATCCTGATCATGGGAGCGAAGTTGGAGGAAAACCTCAACCACATCTTTGTTCCAAAGACCCCAGTTCTTTGACCAATCATCGGTAAAAACAGGGTCGGTATGCCATTCTTCAGAGAGTCTTTTTTGCGCCTCAAAATCGATAATGACCTTATCATTTTCGCGTTTCCACGAAACTTTGATTCTATTTTTAGCAGCGTCTTGGCCATGTTTTTTGAGGTAACCTTGCATTCTTAAAGCATAACGAATTTCAGAGGACTTGCCCATCACTTTAAGGCATACTCAAGTTATGGAAAGCTATAAGTTATTTTTAATCATTCCTCCAGGCCTTGAGGATCTGGCCTTGAAGGAAGTTGAGCTGAAATGTCCAGTGAATGACATTGTGAAAATCAAGGGAGGCCTTGAACTTTCAGCTGACATTAAGTGGATTGAAACGGCCCACACTTTGCTTAAAATCCCAACTCGAATTCTCATGCGTATCACGGAATTTAAAGTCAGAGATTTTCCTAAGCTTCATCAAAAATTTGCTTCGTTTAAATGGAAAGATTATCTCTCTCACCCCACTCCTAACTGGGAAATATCCTGTGCGAAATCTCGTCTTAATCATACGGGCCGGATTGAAGAAACGATCCAATCAGCTCTGGCCAAGGCCTTGGTTAAACAGCCCTTAAATCGCGATTGGGAAAAAAAAGATTATCCTCCTCAAACTTTTTACGTTCGCATTGTTGACGATAATCTCACTCTGAGTGTCGATCTTTCTGGTGAGCCTCTCTACAAAAGAGGATTGCAGAAAATCAAAGGCGAAGCTCCACTTCGTGAGAATTTTGCCGCAGCTTTTTTATTTGAGCTTTTTGACGGCATCGAAGAATGCGTCACTTTGATAGATCCGATGTGTGGTTCTGGTACTTTTTTAACTGAGGCCCTGACTTTTTATACGGCCCTGCACTTGCGCCCTTTTGCTTTTGAAACTCAGCCTTTTTATAAAGGTAAAATGTTAAAAACAAAAAGCACGGATCAATCATTCCCGATCCGTAGTGCCGAAGGTTTTGATACCAATAGTGATCTTCTCGCCAAACTACATGGCTCTCCTCTGCCGATAAATTATACCGCCATGGATTCACTTTCAGCTCCTCTTCCTCAGAAAGGGGACGTGCTAATGATCTGTAATCCTCCCTACGGAGAACGAATCAAGATCGCTGGAAAACGAGGAAGTTTTTTAAAAGAGGCGTGGAAAAAATTTATCGAAGTTGATAAGCCCCTACGTTTTGGCTGGGTACTACCGTCTGATATGGATGATCTGTTTAATAAGCCAAAGGGCTACACTCTCCGCAAAAAAAGAACCCTCCGTAACGGAGGGCTCGCAGTGACTTATTGGATTTGGGAAAAAATTATTCCTGCTTAGATTTCGATTTCTCTATATCTGGAAATACATACTCCGGCATTTGCCCATAGTGATTTGATCTATTAGTTTCATCACCATCAAATTAATTATTGTTATAGAAGACCTGAGATTTTACCCAGATACCATCATAAAACTGAATGAGAGCGACTTGATTGCGAGTGATCTCCTCGACTTCTTCAAGGGATAGGTTCCTGAGGGAATAGATGAGCGCCTCAAACTCTTCACCCTTAGGATGAATAATTTTAAGGATATCGGTTTTTTTAAGACCTTTAGCATTCTTCACCATGATCGCCAGATGTGAGCCCTTCTCAGCTTCAATCACCTCACCGATGTAGTGACCTTCACGCTTTTGCAATCGAGAGTTTTTAAGTTTTGGAAAAAGCACATCTGTTTTATTAACGAGATAGAATCCACGCATCAAATCTTGTGGATAACTTTCTTTAAATTGATCAAAGGCAGAAGTTTCAAACTGATTCACCAGTGCTGAAATATCTTTGAGAAATTCGCGGTTCTCCCAGCGCAGATCAATCCTGAAAAAGGCCATGCCTGAATTAATTAGATCCTGAGCAAACTCAATTAGAGAAAATTCTTTAATGTGAAACATGAAAGTTCCATGACGATTTTCGACAATCGGGAAACCTTTATGAGGCGATTCTTCACTTTCCCCAATGGCGGCGAGTTCTTCATTTTCAATAATTTTATCTGATGTCAGCGGACTTAAAAGAAAACGAGGAGTATAAAAAAGAAGGATGCGACCAAAACCTAAAATCTCACAAGGAACATTGAGAGTTTTGCAATAATCACTGAGGATATCTTTTGAAAGTTCAATGGAAAGACTGATTCTTTCCATCCGTCCCTGAGCATATTCAATCCACCCCAGAAGCGCTTCTTTGTTATGATTGGCACTTTCAGCGATAAACTGTAACGGCTTAGTGGTATTTTCCAGGGCCCAGTTAAAGGCACCAGGATCCTGCACTCGAAGAGCAGCATAAGCATTCTCAAACATCGGCAGCTTACGAGTCAGCGTCTTAAAAGTATTTTCCGTCATGAGAATATCCCACTCAAACAAGACTCTTAATTCTAGTTCCTCTGCGCGTCTGGAGAGAGCGAGAAAACTTTCATCATCGAGTTTTCCAAAGCGAGCAAATTCTTTATGTTCAAGAATCACTTCGGTAAGGCCAGAAGCTTTGAGAATATTCAAATCATGCAGATTTTGGGCGTAGCTAGAGAGCAACATGCGCCGCCTTCACTTTCTGACGGATTAAATGAAACGCTTCCACTCGTTCTTGATAAGGAAGACGAACGAGTGTTGAAGGTCTGGTGCGAGTCACAGGTTTCATGGCAATATCCATGATCTCAGAAGTTGTGATTTTGATCGCCGGGCCTTTGAAAGGAATGATTTCCAATTCATCGCCTTGATTAAAAGCGTTCCGAACTTCCAGAACGATTCCAGCTTTAGAATTAGCTTCCATCACAGAGCCCACCATCTGCCATTCAGCATCGGAGTTGTTTTCTCTTTCATTATAGATAGACTCCTCACCCGCGGGTTCTATCAAGCTCGCTTTAGTGTAAGAGCGGTGTGAAACCTTACTGAGCTCACTCTCCCAAAAGAGAAGATCGTCAGATAAAAAATTTCCATGTTCGGCATAGTAGGCAAGAGCTTCAGAATAAATTTTTGACATCGTTCCGGCATAAAGATGACTCTTCATGCGGCCTTCGATTTTAAGTGAATCGATATTTTCGTTGATAAATTCCGGGAGAACACGAAGACCTTCAAGATCTTTGGAACTCATGAAATAGGCCTTCTTCTTTTCTTCAGTATCAAGGCCTTCAAGGGAGTATTCAAAACGGCAGGAGTGAGCACAGCCACCACGGTTAGAATCCCTTCCTTGAGTGAAGTTAGAGATCACACAGTTGCCTGAATAGGCCATGCACATGGAACCGTGAATAAACATCTCCACTTCGATATCTGCTTCACGCTTAATCATCCCCGCTTCTTTGATCGTGAGCTCTCGCCCGACGACTACGCGGGTGGCACCCATCTTCTTCCAAAGTTTGGCCGCTTCTACGTTAAGAGTTGAGGCCTGAGTTGAAATATGAATCGGGATTTTTGAATGAGCAGAGACAGTTTTTACTACGCCTAGATCTGAAACAATCACAGCATCGACTGCGATGCTTTCTAAGAACCTGATAAAATCCGGCAACTCAGTCAGATCCTTGTCGTGAAGAAATGAATTGAGAACGACGTAGACATGAGCTCCGCGTTCGTGAGCGAATTCAACACCTTCCCGGAGCTCATCCAGAGTAAAATTCTCAGCTGCAGTACGGAGACCGAATTTTTGACCCCCGACATAGACTGCATTAGCACCATAAAGGATGGCGACTTTGAGTTTATCGAGAGAACCCGCTGGGGCAAGAATTTCTGGAACTTTGCTTCTCATAGCCGTGGTTTACCAAAATTAGGACGTAAGTTAAACTATTGAT
>JBBARF010000055.1:0-22312 GCA_040399925.1 Bacteriovoracaceae bacterium | reverse complement strand
CACTATGGGGAGATATCGCCGTCACGTAAATAATAGCTTCAATTTTATTTGGACAAACTCCGGTCATTTCATTGGCAATCGCGCCACCATAACTGTGTGCGATAATAATCGATTTGTTTGAAATCTGAGAGCAGTAATAACCGGCACCCTCATGCAGCGTGCGCATACCTGTAGTTGGCGCAAGACTTGGGTATTTTGCATCAGTTATTTTTCTAATTTCATTCCATGATGAAGCATCGAAGTGCGCCCCATGGATGAAGAGTAATTCTTTGGGAGTAGCGACAACAACCTTGGGTTTAGAGGCACAGTCAGAGAGAATAAAAAGACCCAGTAAGAAAAATTTCATTTAAATTCCTTTATAGTCGGCCCGCATGATTGGTAATTTTATTTCAGACGAAACAATTCAACGATGTAAAAGTGGAATAGTGCCTTCAATTTCTGATTCTCAGTCTAACTTTTTGATATCTGGTCACTAGAAAGATTAAAAAACTCACTTTGCTAAAGGAGATTCCGATAAGTGGCTCCAAAAATAGATGGCTAAAATGTCCCCAAGGACATAACGGGACCACCTTAAGACCTCTTTATTACTTGATCAAACTTGGCACCATTCATGCTCTACCTCTTAGTAAGAACGAGAGACGCTAGGATGGTGACTCTCCCAAGCTTACAGGATGTAAAACATTAATAAGGAAATTAATATGGGCGCACTAGAAATTCAAAAGACTTCGACTACGATTCCGAATGAGGCTTTAGAGCACATCTCGATCCTCACAGAACTGCTCAGAGATGTTGATCTTGAAGGCCGAATGATGACCCTCATTAAAGCTGAAGATTTCCTAGGTGGTCAGGAAACAAGTCAATTACAACTTGAGTCCATCCGTACTGATCTGGAGCTTGAACTCGATAAAATGAAGAAGATGATTTTTATTGTAGAGAAGGCCCAACATATTTTGGACCTATAACCACTCCCAAAACCAAAGCGCATTTAAAATCCCGACTCCACCCACGACGAACACTCTTCCGTTAGGTAGCAAGGTGGATGTATGGGAAATACGCGCATCGTTGAGCGGGACTTGGTTAGTCCAGCGATTGGTTGCTGGGTCATATAATTCCACACTGGTTAACTTTAACGAAGTTCGCTCGATGCCAGTGGTGCCACCACTCACCAATACTTTTCCATTGGCCAGCAATGTAGAAGTATGAAGTTGTCGGATCTCTCTTAAAGAAGTTCTACTCATCCAGGTATTTAATCCGAGGTCATAAATCTCAACAGTGTTTAAAACATTTGAACCGTCATACCCACCAATCACCATGACTTTTCCATCCGGTAAAATTGTTGAGGTATGATTACTGCGACCTACCAACAACGATGCCTGAGTACTCCAACTATTTGTTAATGGATCATACAATTCGACACTATTTATATGTCCCGCATAACCATACCCACCAATGACCAAGACTTTGCCATTGGATAACAAAGTTGAAGTATGCTTATGCCGAGCATTCATGAGCGGAGCCGCGGGTGCCCAGCTATTCGTTGTTGGATCATACAATTCCACACTATCTAACATGCCTGAATAATCTCCTATCCCTCCTACGACTAGCACCTTCCCATTTGATAATAGTGTTGAGGTGTGGCCATAACGATCATGGGTTAGCGGTGCTTGATTATTCCAGCTATTGCTTTCAGGCGAATAGAGTTCAACACTCTTTAAACTTTTTGAAATGACCCCTCTTCCTCCAACAACGAGAATTTTTCCGCTGGTTAGTAATGTTGAGGTATGAGCACGACGTGCTTCACTGAATGAGGCCCTATTGCTCCAACTATTAGTACCTGGATCATACATTTCGACACTATTTAAATTATTTGAAAAATCTCCACTTCCGCCAATGATCAAGACTTTTCCAGATGATAATAAAGTCGAGGTATGAGAAGAACGAGCATCAGTTAATTTTTGATAGGTGGACCAGCGGTTAGTTCCAGGGTCATACAATTCAGTATTAAATAATAAATTCCCAGAATCACTCACTCCACCAATAGTCAGCACTTTTCCACTCGCCAATAAAATTGAATTATGAGCGTAGCGAGCATCGTTCAAAGGCTCCAGAGTAGTCCAAGTATTCAATGACGGGTCATATAATTCGACACTATTTAAATAGCCTAAAGTGCCATACCCACCGATGACTAACACTTTTCCGTTCGGTAACAAGGTTGAGCTCTGGAGTTCACGATTATCAGTGATAGACTTCTGAAGACTCCATCTATTCAAGTCCGGATCATACAATTCGACCGTATTCAAATAAGTTAAATTATCCGTCCCCCCAATCACTAAAACTTTTCCATTTGATAACAGAACCGATGTGAATGAAGTACGCGCCTTAAATAAAGGAGCACGAGCACTCCATGAATTTACTGCAGGATCATAGACTTCGACACTTGCTAGTGCTCCTGAATTATAAGTCCCACCAACAACCAAGACTTTCCCATTTGCAATAAGGGTTGAGGTGTGTGAACTACGAACTTGTGAGAGCGACGTTTTTACGCTCCAACTATTGGTGGCTGGGTCGTATAACTCAACACTATTTAATTTTCCTGAATCCTTAACTCCACCAATAACCAAAACTTTTCCATCCGTTAACAATGTCGAAGTATGATTATTTCGGGCCTCGGTTAAAGAAGCCAGAGTACTCCATCTACCTAGTCCAGGATCATAGAGTTCAACACTGTTTAAAGATCCGGCATCACCAACGCCTCCAACTACCAATAATTTTCCATTGGCGAGTAAAGTTGTTGTGTGCCCAGAACGAGCAACCTTCAAATACGCTTGTGGAATCCAACTATTCGTTTTGGCATCGTAGAGTTCAACACTATTGAGATGCCCACGATCACCAAAACCACCTACTACCAGGACATTACCATTTGATAATAGCGTCGATGTATGGGAAGTCCGCGAGTCTTGTAAGAAATTTTTTCGAAAAGAGAAGTCAGCAGTTGCGATAGTGGGAATTGGCGAAGATGAGGGAGCAATTTGCACACCAGATTTGGAACAACCAAAACTTAAAAACAAAATACTTAAAAGTAGAATATATTTAAAATTCATCACGAAAACTCCCCTGGCACTATATTAGAAATATCTTACACAAAGTGATCCGGAGATATCTATTTAATTTCGTCGGAATTGACTCTATCGAGCCGTGTCAAAGGCAAGTGGATTAATAAGAATAAAAGTATGATTTAGATCATGGATTTTAAGGCCGGGCGGCATTCTAATAAGGCATGGCATTCTATATCGTTGTAAAGGGGAAGCTAACCCCCTTCCAATTTCACTACCTCGACAACAAAGTCACGATCCGACTTGAGAAAACGCTTATTCATGGGGAGATCGCTCCAAAGAACAGAACCGCAGAGTCTGGTGAAGTTTATGCCATCGATGTCATGACAAATAAGCTAGTGACATTAAGTCCAGCCGCCAAAATTAAAGACGCCAAAGCTTTGATGGATCAACACCACATCCACCATATCCCTCTCATCATCGACAGTAAGCTCACAGGTCTCATCTCATCCCCGTGATTTACCGGTGAATACAAGTGATGCTGAAAAAGAAATCAGACTGGATAAAGTCATGTCTAAGATGATTCTCGCCGCTAGTGAGACCACACCTCTGAGACACGTCGCCGAGGTTTTCCTAGAAGAAAATATCAATTCACTACCTATTGTTGATGATGAGTTTAAAGTAACTGGAATTATCACCCACCGGGATCTCATCCGCTGGTTGCTTGCCAATCAGAAATTTTCTAAAATTCAGGGTGATGAGATGAAGTCTTAGACCTACATCCTGGATAAAATGTAACTGTAGAAATCATATTTCATTATTTTTAACTAGTTAGTAGACAATCGAAATTGCGGACCGCTTAAACTGAGCTTTATCCTATCTCAACATGATTTCTATCATATGAAAATAATCTCCTGACCAACAAAATAAGAAGAGGAGAACTTATGCTGATCAAAGAACTCATGACCAAAGAAATTAAGACCATCGAGCCCAACAGTACTTTAAAAAAAGTTTGGGATATCATGTCTCAAAATCAGATACGTCATCTGGTGGTTTCAGATAAGGGAAAAGTGACCGGAATCATAAGTGACCGTGATCTCTTGAAGACCTATGACCGCCCTACAATTCAATGCGCTTCGGACATCATGAGCTGGCCTGTGATGACAGTTCGTGAAAATACTTTGGTCGAAAATGTTGTGGAAGAGGTTCTGCTGCAAAAAGTATCGGCTTTTTTAGTCGATGATGACAAAGGAAAGACGATTGGAATTGTTACGACTGAAGATCTTTTAACCTATCTTTACATGCTCCTGAGAATCGAAAAAAAAAGCGCTCTGAGGTTGAAGTTGAATAATGTCTGAAGAAATAAGTAACACAAAACCAGAAATAACTGCTCCCAATAAAACGAACTGGGGAACAGAGTCCCGTGATAAAAGAGAAAGAATTTTTCTCGAGGGTCCAAAGTCCCGAACATTCGAATTCTTACATGCCTTTGAGGTTTTTTTTGAAATGATTAAAGGTTTCAGAAGACTTCATTTTGTGGGTCCTTGCGTGACAGTCTTTGGCTCGGCAAGATTCGATGAAGGCCATCCCTTTTACAATTTGGCGAGACAAACAGGTCGAGAACTCGCCAATTGTGGCTTCGTTGTGATGACCGGTGGTGGACCTGGAATAATGGAAGGGGCCAACCGCGGGGCCCAAGAAGCTGGAGGCTATTCAGTTGGTTGTAACATAACTCTTACCCATGAACAGAAACCAAATCCTTACTTAAATCGATGGATCGAATTTAAATATTTTATGGTTAGAAAATTCATGCTTGCCAAGTATTCCTATGGCTTTATAGCTATGCCAGGTGGATTCGGCACGCTAGACGAAATTTTTGAAGTGTTAACCCTTATTCAGACTGGAAAAATGAAAAACTTCCCGGTCGTTCTCATGGGAAAAGAATATTGGAATCCGTTAATCGAGCTTTTAGAGAAACGGCTATTATTATGTAAGACTATAGATAAAGAAGATATTGAAACGCTTTTCCATACGGACTCTCCACAGGAAGCGGCCAATTTTATTTTAAATATTGCAAAAAAAGACTTCAGCATCCGAATTAAAAAATCCAAGCAACCTATAAAAATTCTGGGAGAAAAATAACTGATAATCTACTTTGTACGTTCTTGCCACTAGCTGTTGCGATACGAGGGCATTCTGACAAAGGTCTGTTGTAATCAACAAAAAATCTATCATCACAATATTCATACGTGTAACTTGATTCAACATTTTTAATTGTGTAGCCAATTTTGCTCTTAACACTGGAGCATCAATGGATGAGTATTTTATGTCTGTTTCACAAAAACAACTATTTAGGAATACTGATGAGCTAGAAGTTGAAATTGATATTTTTTAATCGTGACGATTAATCTATGATTTTCTAATGAAAAAACTCATTCTACTCCTTAGCTTTTGTCTTATTCCTCTTTCCCACTCTAAGGAGCTTGAGATTATCCAAATCGGCCACCCCACTCTGAGGCTCACGGCCAATGAAGTGAGTTTGGCAGAGATTGAAAGTCCAGAGTTTCAGCTTCTCGTCGATGATATGGTTAAGACGATGAAAAAGGCCGGAGGTGTCGGTCTTGCTGCTCCTCAGGTTAATAAATCACTTCGTCTTTTTGTTATGAAAAGTGGGCTCAGTGTTCCCCTGACAATTGTCATTAATCCTAAGATTGAATACCTTGAATCTTTTGGAAAAAAGTCTGGTGTAGAAGGCTGTCTTTCGATTCCAGGTAAAAGCTTAAAGATTTCTAGATTTAAGAAAATCCATCTCAGTTATTTTGATCGCAATGGGGAATATGTCTCTGAAGAAGTGACTGGTTTTAAGGCCGTGATTGCTCAACACGAATATGATCATCTCAATGGTGTTCTTATTGTAGATCTTATCCAAGAACTCATGAGTACTTTAAATTTTGAAGAGTATGCTAAAGCCCCATTAATGTAATTAGGCTGCTTGCCTATCAATAATCATCTTAATGTTCTTGGCTTCCCTGGATTCTTTTAGACCATCCAAGATCAGCTGCTGAAGACGCTCTTTCAAAAAAAGAAGTGAATCTTTTTGTGATCGTTCCGAAAGTTTAACTTTGGTGGATTTTTCCATTAACAGTTTTTGCAGAAGTGGCTTCAAATTGAGACCTCCTAGACAACACGGTTTGGGCGAGTGCTTTTCTTAGTTTAATCGATAATTGGGAAATTATGTGGAAAGTTTGAAAATGTAAGTTCTTTAAGGCTCCCTCGCCCAGCTAATATGATGAGCAAAAAATAAATTGGAGCTTTCCCCATGTCCGTTTGTAGACTAGTACTCATCTTGTCACTTCTCACCTCAATGGCCTTTGCCGATACGGAGAAAGACCAAATCTTCTCCACGCTGACGGGTCTACCCAAGATGACTACGGCCAAGATTCGCCGTGGGACCACTGAAACCCCTATCGACCTCTCAAGCTCCTCGGCCCAGTCAAAGATTCAAGACTATGATGTGATTATTCTCGATGAAGGGGTTTACTCCACTCTCGGAAATTTCACTGCAAAATACGTTCGAGTGAGAGGCCAAGGCGCCCGAAAAACATTCATTAGCTCAATCGCCCCTGGCTCTTCACCCATCCTTGTTAACTCGACCGAGTTCTGGGATCTCACCATCGCCGATGCTCAGTTCAAGATAAGTGACCTGAACGGTCTTTGGGCCGTGAACGTGGAGTTTGCCGGATCCATTCTAGTCAGACCAGCCGCTATCGATAAGTCGCCTGCTTTTTCCATCCGGTCCACTTTCTCTGAACTCACCCATTCCGATCTTGCACCCTATGATGATGGACTTAACTCACACTTCCTCTCAAAGCATGGGACGACCACCATCATGCCACTCCCCGGAGATTACAAGGAGCTGAGAGAAAAACGAACGGCAGCAAGCCTTCTCGCTTTCGAAGATCAGTTTGATACGACCAAAGACCTTAGTCTAAAACATCGAATCGCTTACAAAGGACTGATTGCCCGCGGGATGAATTACCTCTACCAAAAAGAAGTGTTGAGTCCGCAGTATGATCAGGCAAAATTCAATAAGCTTGCAAAAAATGCGAGAGCGACTAAGGCGCAAGGTCATCTCTACGTTTCGATGCTCTATTGGGCAGAGGCCGACAGACTTTCAGGCCACTCACGGTTTGACGAAGTCATCAAAGAAATCACACCGATTTCTCAAAGACTGAGTCAGGAATGTGGTTGCACAGTGGAAGGTCAGGGACTCGCTTCTACAATCAAGTCAGAGATCGAACAGAAGCTCTACGCCAAACTTCCGATCACTGCTCTACCTGGTCGGTGCAAGATTCAAACTTTTTCTGTGAAGATTCCAGCTGGTGGAAAGAAAGCAGAGTTGATCGCAGCTGCACGTATGCAGAACAAGGTTGAGCTAACAATCGCTTATCAAGACAGCGAAGCTAGATTTCTGAAAAATATTGGGAACTCAAAAGAAGAAGAATTCTTAATGGGAGCTGCGGCACCTGTTTCAACGAAGGACAATACTGCTGTTGCTGATGTGGAGATGAAAGGTTCCAAGAAGAGTTATACGAGTGACAATAGCACTTCTATCGATCAGAACATCATTGACCCCATCGCGAAAATGTTTAAAGAGAAGTTTGCATCGATCATCAAAGCAGCGAAAACGAAGATAGCCTCATCAAATCTAGATGCCAAGTTTGATGGATTCATGACTCAGCTTCTTTACGGAGATGAGCCAGCTAGGCAGAAAGCTTATGATGATTTGTTTGAGCAGCAGTTTGATAGAAAACTCTCTCAGGATGGAGCGGTGAGTTCCGTGTTTGCTTATTAAGAGGGGCAGTTTAGTGGTCATTCCAGCTGGAGCAAGTGAGAACGCAGATAAAGCCAGATTTGTTATTACAGGCACAGGGGTTTTAGCAGTAAGTAGAGAAAGTGAAGTTTATGTGGGAGCGACTATCAATTCGATCCCGGTCAATTTACCAGCTGGGCAATATCGACAAAATGTTACGATTGAAGTGGTATACTGAACACTATCTACAATTCTATTTTTTCTTTAGACAAAAACTTTGAAATCCTCAGAGGAAGCTCAATCGTATCGATCGGCTTAGTCATATAATCATCACATCCGGCCTGAAGGGCCCTCTCTCTATCGCCCTTAATCGCAAAAGAAGTAACTACGATGATAACAATATCTTTGGATGCAGGATCTGATTTTAGCTTACGTGTTAAGGTCAGACCATCAACCCCAGGCAATTGGACGTCCATTAAGATGAGATCAGGACAGAACGAAGGAATTATGGATAAAGCCTCTTCCCCGTCCGATGCCGTTTGAATATCAAATCCTTCTCCTGTTAATAAAATCCGGAGGAGTTTCAAATTTACAGGATTATCATCGACGACCAGGATTCTTTGACGAGGTTTCAATGAAGAGTTCATGTCATACCTCCGTCCAATCTAAAGGGAAGGATCACTGAAAAAAGGCTTCCTTCTCCTAGAACACTACTCATCTCGACTTTTCCTCCGAGAGCAATGGCGATTCTCTTCGCCAGGGCAAGACCTAGTCCTGAACCTTCAAACTTCTTAGCAGCACTAACATCGAGTTGTTGAAACTCAACGAATAAGCGTGAAAAGTCTTCAGTCCTTATCCCAATCCCGTTATCTGCGACTTCCAGACGAAAGTGATCAGCATCTTCTCTGTTGCAACGAATGATGATCACTCCACTATCTGGTGTATACTTCAAAGCATTGGACAGATAGATACACAGAATTTGTCTGATTAAATTATAATCTCCCGACAATTCAGGAAGCCCTTGTCCTATATCAGTTTCAACTTGAATATTTTTCTGAGTTGCGAGTTCAGAAGAAGAAGAAATGACTCCAGAAATGAGTGAACTCATTTCATAGGATTCATTCTTAATCTCTGAAATCCCGGTTGCAAATACAAGGACATCACTAATAAGACGTAGGAGCTTATGGGAACTCGTGAGAACGTGACCAAGATATTCTTTTTGGATGTCAGAAATAGGGCCAGCTTTCTCACTATGAATAAGTTCAGAAAAACCAATAATAATATTTAGTGGTGATCTTAATTCGTGCGAGAGATTGGCGAGCGATTCGGATTTGAGGTCAACTGAACTCACAATTTGAAAGTCTTTATTTGAAACAGGCTTAACCATTGAGCACCTATCCGCGAAGTGTGAACAAAAGCAAATCCTAGGCGAATACCCGCCAACATTCAAAATAATTAATTCTAAAGATCTTAGACCCTTATTCCAAGTGCTTTTATTTTAACATAAAGAGTCTTGTAATCAGTTTGAAGTATTTTCGCAGCCTGACTTTTATTACCCTTAGTTATTCTGAGTGTTTCATTAATCGCCAGTCGCTCAGCTTCTTGGGAAGCATGGTCGGCTATCTCACGAAGTGTTTTCCCTTGGATTTGACTATTTTTGGGATTTTGTCCAGGTGCCAGACCAGTAGTTAGGCTACTTAAAACCTCAGGTCCAACATCAAGGTCCTTCGTTTGTAAAACCGACTGACGAACAAGATTTCTTAATTCTCTCACGTTACCAGGCCAATGATACGCTTTGAGTATCTCAATCGCCGCAGGCAAAAATCTTCGAACCGGACGTTTAAGCTCAAAACTCACCTCTTCTAAAAACCTCTGGGCCAGATAAGGTATATCTTCTCTCCGTTCGCGCAATGGAAAAAGTGGAATTGTGTATTGGGCCAGTCGAAAATAAAGATCTGCACGGAATTCTCCAGACGAAACTTTACTCTGTAGATCAATGTTTGTAGCAGCTAAAAATCGCACATTCATTGAGTTAATCCGCGAAGCTCCTACAGGTTGAAACTGCCTAGATTCCAAAACTCTTAAAAGTTTTGCCTGCATGTTTAATGGCATATTTCCTATTTCATCCAAAAACAAGGTCCCACCCTCAGCAAGTTGAAATTGACCAGCTTTCTTACGATCTGCTCCAGTAAAGGCTCCTCTCTCATATCCAAACAATTCCGACTCCATGAGATTTTCAGGTATGGTGCCACAATCAAGGGCTATGAAGGGTTTATGCTTGCGATCACTCTTTGTATGAATAGATTGCGCTACGACTTCCTTACCGGTCCCAGTCTCGCCTAATATGAGAACCGTAAAATCCGTTGGAGCAATTGTCTTGATATGCTCAAAAATATTTTTGATTTGCAAACTTGGACCCATTTGAACACGGAGACTTTCGTCCATTTGAACTTGGTTTCTCAGATCTTGAACTTCAATTTTCAGATTTCTTGTTTCAATGGCCCGCTTTACGACATGAATAACTTCTTCAGAATTTCCATTTTTTTCAAGATAGTCCGAAGCCCCTAACTGAGTCGCACGGATCGCCGATTTAACCTCACCAAAAGCCGTTATCATGACGATTGCCAAATTTGGATCTATCGATTTTAATTTTTCTAGAACTTCTAATCCACCCATACCCGGCAGTTTGACATCCAATAATACAACATCAGGATTTTCCTTCGCTGCAAACTGGAGACCCGTGGCCCCATCATGAGCTGCAATAACTTCAATGTTCTCAGATAAAAAAATGGCCTTAATCAGACTGCAGAAAATTTGGTCATCATCAATAACAAGAATTTTAACGGCCACTGAATGCTCCTGAACGGGTTACGGAGAAGATACCATGGCTATGGTGCAAAAGCCATAACCACAAAACTCTTCTTATCCACACTACACCATACAGGCGATGATAACAAAGTAAATACATGCACTTAACAAGGGAATAAGCTTCCTTAAAAACTGGCATCGCAGTTGCACAAGGATTAAGCGCAAACAAAAAAATGAACATAAAAAATATATGATGATCTCCACCTTAACACTTTTTCTCCTTTTCAGTACTCACTGGGCCTGTGATGTTGGTCAGCGTAAATGAAGAACGAACAATCGATTAAGATTTATGTAGATAGAAAATCTGAACAAATTATTAGAGCGGACGATAGTGAATTTAGCATTATCAAAACAAGTACTTTCTTATCAGGAAATCATTCAATCTTTGATCACTATCTAAAGTTAGCACCAGGCAAATATGTCAGGATCCTCCAGAGAGGTGAAGATTTAAATCCAAATAAACTGAAAGAGCATGGTGAATTTAAAAACACCGAACATCTATATATCAAAAACGAAGATCGTAGACTCTATCTCCGTTTTATTAATTTAGTATTAAGCAATTCGATTTTGAAAGTTGTTAAATGTATTTAAATGAAAAGGTGGAATAAATGAACACAACAAAAAGTATCGTCTTAATTGAAGATGAAGAAGGGATGACTGAAATTTTAAGACACCTTTTAGAAGCAGATGGTTTTGAAGTCAAGGCTTACGCAAATGCTGAAGATTTTATTTCTGATCGTGATAGACCTCTTCAATGTATTTATTTAATTGACTGGCACCTGCCAGGAATTCAAGGAATTGAAATTGTAAAACTGATCCGTCGAAGTGATAAAAACTCACCTCTCTTTATGATGTCAGCTTATATCAAACCCGAACAAATTATCCTGGGCTTGCAGGCCGGAGCAGATGATTACATAACGAAGCCTTTTAATAGTCAGGAATTATTGCTTCGGTTAAAAAATGCTCAAATCAAAGCCTCAAACATGCAGGCCAGTATGATTAATTCCGGATTAAAGATTCTACCCGAAGCACATTGTATAATTATAAATGGCAAAATCATCAATTTCACGCTGAGAGAATTTCTTATCTTTGATTATCTGTATTCGAAGAAAAATTTAGAAATAAACCGCTCGGAAATTATAGATCTTTTCGACAAAGATGAGAAAATTTCGGATCGAAATATAGATGTGCATGTTTTTTCTGTCAGGAAAAAGATCGCAAAGAACATGATTAAGTTAGATATTCAGACTGTTTGGGGGAAAGGATACAAGCTAACTACCGATTAATAATAGGGATAAAAACTTAAAAAAAATTTGCTATTGTATAGGTTTAATTTGAAGATTAAGGTTTTTAAACGCAAAGCATTAACCAGACAAAATTGAACCGAAAGCAAATGTATTTAAATCAAAAGGTGGAATAAATGAACACAAAAAAAATAATAGTCTTAATTGAAGATGAAGAAGGGATGACTGAAATTTTAAGACACCTTTTAGAAGCAGATGGTTTTGAAGTCAAGGCTTACGCAAATGCTGAAGATTTTATTTCTGATCGTGATAGACCTCTTCAATGTATTTATTTAATTGACTGGCACCTGCCAGGAATTCAAGGAATTGAAATTGTAAAACTGATCCGTCGAAGTGATAAAAACTCACCTCTCTTTATGATGTCAGCTTATATCAAACCCGAACAAATTATCCTGGGCTTGCAGGCCGGAGCAGATGATTACATAACGAAGCCTTTTAATAGTCAGGAATTATTGCTTCGGTTAAAAAATGCTCAAATCAAAGCCTCAAACATGCAGGCCAGTATGATTAATTCCGGATTAAAGATTCTACCCGAAGCACATTGTATAATTATAAATGGCAAAATCATCAATTTCACGCTGAGAGAATTTCTTATCTTTGATTATCTGTATTCGAAGAAAAATTTAGAAATAAACCGCTCGGAAATTATAGATCTTTTCGACAAAGATGAGAAAATTTCGGATCGAAATATAGATGTGCATGTTTTTTCTGTCAGGAAAAAGATCGCAAAGAACATGATTAAGTTAGATATTCAGACTGTTTGGGGGAAAGGATACAAGCTAACTACGCACTAACAATAAGAAAAAAATGAATAAATGGAACCAAAAACTGTTACTTTTAAGCAATACAAAAAGAATGAAAGTTTTTCGATATGTAGGCCCTCTTATTTTAGGTTTACTTGCCTTAGCGCTTCAAATTTATTTTAGGGATCTAATAGGTACAAGATATTTTCTTTTTGTGTCTCCTGCACTTTATTTGGGCGCAGCTCTTAGTGGCATGGTACCTGGATTAGTTGCTAGCGTTGTACTACTAATCAGTACTTGGTATTACTTCATCCCTCACACTCATACCTTTCAAAATAACAATCCCTCTGACGCTTTCGCATTATTTATTTCCTTTTTAATTTGTATTTTGTTCAGTGTTCTTGGTGGAATAGCGAGAAAAAACAAAGTAAAAGAAAAAAAGAATCAACTCACCATTGATCAGACAAACACTAAACTGATAGTTGCCATTAAGGCACGTGAAGAAATTCTCGCCATTGTTACCCATGATCTGAAAAGTCCTCTTTCCTCAATTCAACAGATAAATCAGATGCTTTTGAATACCAAGGTCGGCGAACAGGAAAAAATGTTGGGACTAGTTGGTCTGATACAGGACTCAACCGATCAAATGGAACGATTGATAACAGATCTGATGGACTTTTCAAAAATCCAGGACGGTAAGCTCTATATTAACAAGAGAATGGAAAACCCCAACGACGTTATAAAATTAATAGCCGATTTAATGGATATTAGGATCAAAGAAAAAGGACTCCTGTTTACGTCGGAAGTCTGTCCAACTGTTACAACTCTTGCTTATGATAAGTACCGTATTCTTCAGGTACTTTTTAATTTAGTTGGTAATGCCATTAAATTTACACCACGAAATGGCAGTATTCATCTAACCGTCAAGGAGTCAGCAGGCGGAGTCACTTTCTCCGTTGCCGATACAGGGGTAGGTATTGATCCAGAAAATCACTTGAATGTCTTTGACCGCTACTGGCAAGCAGAAAGAACAAACGGATTCAGCGCTGGTCTTGGACTTGCAATCACTAAAGGGATTATTGAAGCCCACGAAGGGAAAATATGGATTGAAAGCCAACCGACCAAAGGCAGTACGTTTCACTTCGAATTACCTTAGTCCTAATCACTTTGCTATCAGTGAAATCTTAAATAAAAAATTTATTCTTAATATCTGTCATAATGACCTATCTTCCTTCCCTTATTTTCAATGGTGAATCAAACATCCTTTAATATATATCTCAAGTCATGTTGTACAATTCTCGATACAATAAACACAAATATGAGAAATTGAATTACATGGAAACTACGCTTAAAATTCTAATAACAGATGATGATAATGAGATAATTGAGATTTTAAAAAATTTCATAACAACAAACTTTCCTTCAATGATGATATTTTCGGCCCTAGATGGCGCCAAAGCGATGCAAGTCCTTGAAAAAGTAGAGATTGATGTTTTATTTCTGGATTTGAATATACCAAAGCTTGATGGTCGGAAAATAGTTAAAGAAATTAATTTCCTTAATAAAAAAAATCGGCCCCCAAATATCTTCATTATGTCAGGTGGAGACATGACGATGAATGATGTTCAACTTGCTGGTGATAAACGTAATATTTACTATTTTAGCAAACCCATCAACTTCGAAAAATTGAAGAATCAAGTATCCATCATTGTTACCCCACCCAAAGCAGCTCCAGAGAAGCCAATTCTTGAAGTTAAGTTTATGAATCCATTCATAGACTCAACCATCAATGTATTGAAGGTCACAACAGGGACAGAAGCTGTTAAAGAAGAAATTAATGTATCTAAGGGAGAATCCTTTAAAGGTGATATTTCTGCCTTTTATCCCATCCAGAGCCCAACATTCGAAGGATTTTTTTGCCTTTCTTTTCCGAAAGAAACTTACCTCAAAGTTATGTCAAAACTCCTTTATACAGAATATGATGAAATCAATGAAGAAAACAGAGATGGTGTTGCAGAACTATGTAATCAAATTTTTGGGAATGCAAAGGCCTTCTTTAACGACAAACTTAAAACTCAAATTCGAATGTCCACTCCGTCTATCACTGTTGGTGTAAACCACAGTATCATTAGTGTCTTAAAGGCACCTCGAATAGTCGTTAAATTCTCTACTGACTGTGGCCATTTCTTCGTTGAAGTATCTTTCCAAAGAGTAGGATAGGAAAAAAGAAATGCAACAAGTAAATGTTCTCATTGTTGACGATGAAGAAGAAATCCTTGAGATTTTTACTTTTCTTTTGGAAACTTCTCTAAAGTGTAAAGTTTTTTGTGCCCTCAATGGTCAAGAGGCCATAGCAATCCTTAACCAGCAGGAAATCGATCTGATCATTTGTGATTACAATATGCCACTAAAAAACGGTGGAGACGTCTATAAGCACATACTTGATTCAAAATCAACCTGTAAGTATGTAATGTGCAGCTCGGATCTCCCAACCAAACATGAAATATTCAAGGATAGAAGTTCATTCTTTGGATTTATTGAGAAGCCATATATGGATCAGGGCATAAAAGCGATTGTTGCAAAGTTAAAAGAAGAAAAAGATTTCATCACTGCTTCTGATCGAAATGCTTATTCTCCCATTGCCATCAAACTCTTGTTTAATCTCTCTATCATGCCATCAGATGTTTTTATCAAAATAGCAGAAGACAATTATGTAAAAGTTTTTGGAAAAGGTGATCTTTATGATGAATCTGACTACATAAAATTTGTCAAAAAAAATATCCTAAAGCTATACGTGACAAACGTCTCAGTTTTTCAATTAATAGATCTTATCCACAACAGGATAAAAAATATATCTACAGCGCAAAACTCAGAAACAAAACTTGATTCCGTAATGCAGATCCAGGATATCTTTGCAGCTACTTTCAAAGAATATGGTCTGCAACCATCTTTCATCCCCTTAATTAAAATTCATTTCCAAGAAACCTTAGAACTTTGTAAAGCCGATAAATCTCTCAATATACTGCTTGATAAACTTCTCAATAACAAAGAGTCATATCTAACAAAACATTCATTCTTATTGGCAGCAATGAATATTGCAATCGCGACTGAAATGGAATGGGTCTCAGGTCTAACTAGTCAGAAACTTGTTATAAGTGCATTGTTTCATGATGTCTTTTTACCAATGTCGTTCACGAACGAAATGGAGTGGTTTAAAGAAAATGAAAAGAACGAAGATTTTTTATCACATTCCCAAAAAGCCTCTGAGCTTTTGGATATGATTCAAGGAATTCCTCCAGAAGCAGTAAAAATTATTTTAGAGCATCATGAAGTTGGAGAAAATAGAGGATTCCCAAAAAATATGGATGCTTCAAAGGCCGCACCTCTTAGTCAACTGTTCATCTTTTCGCATTATCTGGTGGACATCATTTTGAAAATTCATGAAAAAGGTCCTATTGATGTGGTGGAGATTTATCAGAAGATGGAGATCATTTCTAACAGGTCACAGAAATATGGAAAGTTTTATCTGTGCTTAAAAAAAATGAATTTATTTAGATAATCTAAAAGGATAATTATGAACAATGAGGACCACGTATTCCTTCACGATATAACGAACAAACTGGCAAAGATTGACGGTTTTACCGCTATGCTTAAGGTTGATGTCGGTGCAGAAAATGATAGAATCATGAAAATTGAAAAAGCAACTGTCGAAGCCATTGACCTGGTAAAAAGATACAGGGCCTTATTGGAATCCAAACAAAATCAAAGATATAATAAAGATGTTTGACTTAGGCCCCAAAAATGAATGTACCGTTTGTAAATTTATCTATGACCCTGCAATTGGTGACCCGGATTATGTAATTAAAGCAGGTAAGGCTTTTAAAGATATTCCTGACGATTGGCAGTGTCCCTTTGCAAAGTTACAAAGAAAGACTTTAGAGAAATAAAATAGAATATTGAGAATTCATACTTTTGTAGCGACGGCCCAGAAGCTAGTAATAAATGTTAAGATTCTCATTATTAATGTAGACCATCCTAATAGTCGATGACGTGGTCTAATTTTCTCATTCCCACCTAATAGTTTGCGTCCCGTATAAATCATCAATCCGTAGAGGATAACCGTCGTTACAGCAAATGAGATATGAATATTTAGGAGCAAGGGATTAGTCATTGCTTTAGTTGCTTTCAGGATCGCTGAACGACTCAACTCAATTTGCAGGATCAGAATTACATCCCACGCTATCGCCACACTCATTATTCTTATATGTATTTTTCTGTTATGACGAAGAATAATTCCACTAACTATAAGAAAAAGAATGCTAAATGACTGAAGTTGCATTGACCAAAGTTCCATATACGAGCCTTGTGTTGACCAAAGATAATACATCTCTGTATTTGTTCCACCAAGACTAACACTTCACTTCTGTTATTTAAAAACAAACTTAATGTTCTATTTATCCTAGACCGATAGGTCAATATGGTAAGTAAATTTGATGATAATAGTTTATTTCATTTAATTGGCGGGCGCGCAACTCTTGATAAGGTTCATAAAATCTTTTACGATAAAATTTATAAACACCCCTGGATCGGTCAGTATTTTTTTGAAATTCAACAAGAAATCATTGAAGCTCAGCAAAGTGACTTTATGTCGCAGGCCATGGGTGGTCCCGCCATATATCTCGGAAAAATTCCTATCCCAGCGCACAGGCATATGTTTATTTCTGAGGAACTGTTCGATCTGCGTACTCAACTATTGAAAGAAGCTTTTCGAGAAGCTGAGGTTAGTGAGCAAAGTCAAGAGCTCTGGCTTAAAATTGATCAAGCCTTTAAAAGAGGAATTGTTAAAAAGTCTGTATCTGATTGCACTTTACGTTTTAACACCGATGAAATTATCAATATTCCCAACCCCATAAAGAAATCAGCATAAGTTATCAAAGTGAGGACCGCTATGAGTAAAAATATCTTCGATTCTATGTGGGACAATGCAACAGCAAGGGAAAAATCACGCCTTTTATTAGAAGAAATGAACGGACTGGTTCCGGTGATAGTCTATGTCGATGATGATGCTGACGCTTTGGAAAGTTTTAAATTTAATGCAAAGAATCTTGGTATCGAAACATTTACGTCTACAGACATAGCGAATACTTCAAAATTTATCTCCAAGAATAAATCACGAATTCTCTTTATTGTCTCAGATTTTAAAATGCCTGTGATGGATGGGTTTGAATTTCGAACTCATATTCTCACAATAGCTCCTGAAATTCCTTTTGCTATTCTCTCTGGTTATGTTGACAGAGAAATTGCGCTCAAGGGCCTTGATTATAAGATAAATGCGTTTTTAAATAAGCCCTTTAATGTCAGTGATCTTAACGCCTTCATTAAGAAAGAAGGTGAAATGCGCGCACAAACTCTGAAAGAAGAGTATGACATGCTCAAAGGTTTTACTGATGATGCTACTAATCTTTTAGAAAACATAGAAGAGTTTTGCTTAGAGCTTGAGAACAATCCAAACAATGCGGATGCCATTGCACGAATTTTTGGAATGGTACATACGATTAAAGGTTCATCGGGCTTTTTTGAACCTCGTAATCTCCACAACTATTCACATGCCTTTGAAGATCTTCTCAAAGATGTTCAAAATGGTACCCGTCCAGTTACCGCAGCACTTGTTTCAGTCTTTCTTAAAGGCAATGACTGCTTAAAAATCTTTGTTGAAGAATTCAAAACCGGTAATCATGATAATCATGATATTCCGGAGATGGTTAAAATCTTCAAAAACATACCGACCGAGACCAATGATACGACTGAGCACAAGGTGGTCCAGAGCGATCACACATCTGAAGCAGTCGTTGGAGCAAAGGAACATAAAGCTTCTGAACTTAGAGTTTCAATGACTCTACTCAATGAATTCATGCAAACATCGGGAGAGATGACTGTCATAAGAAATATGATCAACAAGACTGTTAAAAGTCTTGAAAAGCAATATCAGGGCGACAAAGAGATTGGTCTTTTGGGTGAACTCCTAGATGAAATGCATAAGATCAACAGCGATGTGCAGAATAAAATTACGGACATCCGCCGAGTACCAGTGAATTCATTAGTAAAACCTCTTTCAAGAACTGTTCGTGATACAGCAAGAGCACTCAATAAAGAAGTTGATTTTATTGTTGAGGGCGATGATTTACGTTTAGATAACTCAATTGCGGAAGTGCTTTCAAAATCTCTGGTTCATATGATGAGAAACTCTATTGATCATGGAATAGAAACTCCCGAGAAACGTACCGCTCTTGGTAAAAACATAAAAGGCAAATTGCTCCTTCGATTTAGTTGCGTAGGAGAAAATATTATCGTTGATATCCAAGATGATGGGGCGGGAATTAATACAGACATTATTCGCACGAAAGTCATTGAGAAAGGCTTACGGACGGCAGCAGCTGCTCAAAAGATGACGCAGGATGAACTTCAATACATGATTTTTGATTCTGGTTTTTCCACTGCTCAAAACGTAACGGACTTTTCAGGTCGCGGAGTCGGAATGAGCATGGTGAAGGATTCAGTTGAATCCATGAAAGGAAAAATCCTCATCAAGTCCAAGCAAGGCGTAGGATCACAATTCCGTTTAGAAATCCCAATCCCGAAGTCAGTTATGATTACAAACTGTCTGTTTGTCTCTGTTGGTGACCGAGCTTACGGAATCCCGCAGGACAATATTTTAAAAGTAATGGAAAAAAACCAACTGTCCGCTTCTGATTATACCCGCATGGAGGGATCTGAGGTTATTCGCTTCAATGGCCATCTGATCCCACTATATTCTATATCAAAACTAATGGAAATTCCTTCGAGACTTGCCCACGAGAACTTGATAGTCATTATGAAAACTGAAGAGTCAGTATTCGCATTAAGAGTTGAATCGGTGCTAGACATTGAAGACGCAGTAATCAAGCCACTATCGTTCAATGTCTTGAAGAATCTTGAGATCTATCTCGGAGGTACTTTCTTAGGAGATGGAACTGTTGGTATGGTCTTTAATGTCGACGGAGTCGCCAAACGAATTGGTATCAATAATCATGTAATGGCGGATCAAAAGAAAAATACAGAGACTTCAGATCACGCCAATAAAAACAAACGTAATGTTATTGTATTTAATTTGCAAAAACCTGGTTACTTTTGTCTTGAGGAAAAAGATATCCACCGGATTGAAAGAATTGATCATAATTTGATTCAACATAGTGGTGAGTCTTATGTGGTACCTTACAGAGAAACAATTATGACTCTTATTGATATTGATCAGTTAATCAGTCCTAAAACAAAACCCTCTCTTATAACTAAGTATAATGAAGTTCCGCTTACAACGGTGATCATACAGCATCAAGGTCAATACGTTGGAATAGTGGTCAAAGATATTGTGGATCTCAAAACAGCTTATGGTGAAATAGAAAAGAACATGACTAAACAATTTGGTTTATTGGGATGTTATGTGATTGATAGCGAGGTCGTTAGTCTCGTTGATTTGATTGATATTCTAAACGCTCAGACAAGTCAGGATCTTGAAAATACAAATGAGGTCTTTGACAAGCAGATAGAATGTGCGGCTTAGTTATGATGACGTCAAAGCAAACCTCAAGAAAGATTTTTGTACTCAAAAGCAATTTTTTATCAAATCGAATTTAAGCCTAATTAGATTTTTTCATACTGGGTTATTTTTGCTCAAACTTATACTTCAAGTATTCGAGAGGTATTTGTGTTACTCTTGATTACTTACTTTTTAAGGAAAGAGTTTTTATCAATTTAATATTAATAAATTAATAACTAGATAATTCAGAATTAATTCTACCAAAGGTGCCAACAATGAACATTGAAGCTTATGTGAAATTCTCCAAACCTTTTATCGACTCACTTAAAGAAACTTTTAAGATTATGCTTTTAACAGAACTGAGCGCCCATTCACCGAAGATGAAGACTCACAATAAGGCCTATGGTGAAATTACCGCAATGATTGGTATGACCGGAACCGTAGAGAAAGACGGAGTCGTACAAGACTTTAATGGACTCATTGCCTTGTCTTTTACAAAAGAAGTTTATCTTAAGATCGCTTCAAGAATGCTTTCACAGGATTTTGATGATTATCACGAGGATATGGAGGATACGGGTCCTGAGATTGCAAATATTGTCATGGGCAATGCAAAAAAAATATTGGCAACCCAAGGATATAAAATCGGTATGTCTACCCCTAATCGTATAAAGGGTGCGGATCACGAAATTAAATATCCCAGCAATACGATGGTTATTGAAACATCAATGACAAGCGAATTAGGTGATTTCGTTTTTGATATATGTTATAGAGAAGGCTAAAGATAGGTCTTCAGGAATTTTTTAAAGTTTTTAAGAAGGTCCAAATTATAGTTGCCGACCTGCTCAATCATTAATGAATTGTAAACATCAGCAGGCCTCTTTCCTAGACAAGTCACTTCCCTATCATAAAAAGCACAGAGGGAAAGTACCTCTTGTGCTTGGGTAAGCTTGGTCACTCCATTAGGAAAGCCTTGACCTGAAATATTTTCTTCGTGACTCATAACTAGATCTAATACATCTTTCTCTGCAAATGCTTTATCCTGAAGTGTTTCAACACTTTTTGCGGGATGGGCCTTGTAGACAGTTAACTCTTTAGCAGTCATATCTTTAATGTTTTTAAAAAAAAGTTTCTGGTCTTCAATTGCATATTGAGTGAAAGAGACATCATGATAGAAAGCCGCTACCCCCAAGGAACTCATATTAAGTCCGGACTTTAATGATTCGGCAAATTTAATGGAAATGGAAACTGTATTGACCATATGCCTATGCATACGGTCTGCTATGTTGGTACTGACATTTTCTCCGTGGTCTAAAATCGCACGTAAAACAGCATCATTATCACCAAGGATTTTTTGAATTATAATCGAGGAGGACTTTGCCATTTGATATGATTTTTCCGTTGTAGGATTTTTAATAAGCATCATTGCGGAATTCTCCGCCACATCTAGTGCCAATGCAGTTTTGACGTGATCACCTTCCAGACGAATATTATCAAGTATTTGAGTTATATAACCCTGATACTTCAACTCCTCCTCTTCATTTATATATAATTTTTTAAGTCCTTTAGATCGTAAATTTTCTAAACGATGCTTGTCAAAATCTTCACCTTCTTTAAGGTAGCAAACATATTTACTAGAAATTAATATAAAAAGATTAAACGGAATAATTAATTCAGGCCTAACAGTAGATAAACGGATGGAAAGAAAAGTCATTGAACAATTATAAAATAAGGTATGATGAAACACACTAAAATTTTCTTTTTTTTTGAAGGAGTAATTATGGCTTTTGATCCCAAAATGAAAATCCTCATAGTAGACGACATGAACACAATGAGAAAAATTATCAAAGGCATGCTCACAAAACTAGGTTGCGATAATTTAACTGAATCCGAAGATGGAATTCCAGCATGGGCAGCAATTCAAGCTGCTCAAAAAGATGGAAAACCTTTTCAATTCATTA
>JBBARF010000054.1:15402-22352 GCA_040399925.1 Bacteriovoracaceae bacterium | reverse complement strand
CCAGTCATTGAAATTGATAAAACCTTACTTATCCCAGATGAAGATCTTTTACCTATTTCTAGAATTCAGAATCTGTTTGGAGATCTAAAATGTCTCATTCCAGAGGAAACCTACTTTTGTGATCTCATTCCTGATTTAAAAAAGGGAAATAGTGGAGTCGCAGCAGTTGGTGAATCGATGGTTTTTCTCGTTGATCAAGCTCCATGGTTCAATCAAGCTGCTGCTCTAAAGACAAAGCGTCTCAAAGGCTTTACTGACACTCTAGAGAATCAAGCTCGAGATGAAGAAATCCAAAAGCTTGGCTTGAGTTATTTTATTTTGGAGCGTTTGAAACTTGCCTCGATGAAGGATTATGAAGAAAAAAACATCTATATTGCTTTCTATCTTGAAAATGATAAAAAATTAGCAGTGACCAAAGTTTTTGCTTTTAAGGCAAGTGTTTTCCCTAAAATAGTGACTCAAGTTGATACGCAAGTTTTCTCAGATTACCAAAAAGATAGTGGTCTTGCTTTTACGGTCATCGATACGCTTTATCGCATGTATTAAAAAAGTTCTAAATCTAATTCTTGCGATAACCAATCAACTGCCGGGACAACTAAAATGTCATCTTTTGTAGATTTCTTTTCTAGATTCATCACTAATTGCACACATTTGGTAATTTTTAGTTTCTCCTTATAATAGTAAAATGATTTGCTTCTTGAGGTATCACTTGATTTTGCCTCAATCAACATCACCACTTTAGTATTTTTGACGATGGCAAAATCAATTTCGTGCCCTTGTTTGTCACGCAGGTAACAAAGCTCATATTTATCTCCAGTTTTATCCGCTAGAAAATGTATTCGCTTTAAAAGATGTGAGGCAACTAAGTTTTCAAATTTTACACCAATATCACCACTGACCTCACCATTGTCGTAGAAGTAAACTTTAGGTGTTTTAGTTATGGCCTTAGAGATTCCGCGACTATAGGGTCTTACGACAAAAACTGAATATGTCTTTTCAAGGACGTTAAGCCATGCTTTTGCTGTTTTCGGTGCAATTTCTAAATCTCTAGCAATGTTAGATAGAACAACCTCTCCTGCAACCCTCTCTGTCAAAGCAGTGTGGAACATCTCTAGAAGAGAAATATCTTTAATACTCTCAAGTTCTTGAATATCTTGTCGAAAAACTAACCTTTGTTTTTCTGCTCTCCATCTTTTTGCAAATATTTCATTATCCTCAAGGTAAGGTTCTGGAAAACCTCCAAGAGTTATGAGTTTTTCTAAGCATGTCTTACCCGATTGATTAAAAAAGTGTTTTAATTCGGACAAGCAAAGTGGATGGAGTCGCCAACTAAAAAAACGACCGACCATTGAGTCCTGTCCCTTTTTATATATATCTAGTTTTGCGCTCCCAGTGACGATGAAAGAATGCTTCTCTCTTTGTGTGTCAAAGGTACCTTTAATAAAATTCTTCCAGCGAGAAAACTTATGGATCTCATCAAAAATAATGAGTGAATCTTCATCTGTCCAAGTTCGAGACATAATTTTTTTTCTATCGTCCTTATCATCCCAATTTAAATAGATCCCTGGTAATGAACCTAGGAAATCTTTTACCAATGTCGTTTTACCTGACTGTCTTGGTCCTGACAGGAAAACCATTTTTTTACGAAGATCGGTTTTAATTAGGCTTGTTAGATATCTCATTTGACTATTTTAACCCTAAGGTCAAAAAAGTCCAGCCTTTTTTGACCTTAGGGTTAAAATAGTCCACGAGGTAATAGCTTCAAAGAGTCTTTAAGAATTCAATGAGTTCGAGCTTTTGTGTCTGAGTGTAAATTTCTTTTCCATCTTTCAGGAAAATCTTCTCGTCATGACCTTTGTTAGAAAGCCCTTCTTTATTTGTATCATAGAAGTAGTCTTTATCTTTTTTCCAGTGCTCAGGAGTCTTTTCTCCAATTGGGTACCCCGCACATTCTTGGTCGTAATCGCGTTCACGGATTTCTGCTTTTCCGGCCCAGTAAGTTTTTGGACGCTCACTGGATTTAGTTAAGAGAGCGCAAAGATTAGGAAGAGAATTATTGTGGAAGTAGGGCCAGCGTGCCCAGATGCCAACAAGGGGTGGTGGCACGTAACCTTTTTGTGGTTCAACCATGGTGCCGATAGATTTTGAGATCTCCAGACGATTGAGATCGTCCGAGAATTCTTTCATCCCAAGATAGCGGCCAGGATCTGTTCCCACATCGATAACGGGAGTTTTTTTGTGGTAGATAACTTTGGTCGTGAGAGTGTTTTTATCCCAATCTTTTTGGTAGGTACCATGGCAGCCTTGGCAGGAGGCCACAAAATGTTTCTCACCCCTCATGGCGAGCTCGCGGTTGATGGCCTTTTCTCCAAAGAAGCTCATATAACTTGGAGCCTTGGTGGCAAAAACCGCGGCCGTGAGTTCTTGTATTTTTTCGTCAGAGTCTTGCATCCATTTTTCTAATTTAACAAGATCAGTTCCACGTCCGATTTCATTCCATAAAAAATTTGTGTGAACGGGATTTCCTGAAACGATGGAGCCGTCAGAAAGCCATCGGTTTTTATACTTAACGTTCCACCAGACAGCGGGTTTTGAGTCGGCCACCATCTTTTCTAATTTATTTGATCGAGGAAAGCGGTGGGAGAGTTCGGTACGAGTGGCGTAGCCGTCTTTTTTTCTTTTTGCCAGTGAAAGAGCGACTTGCGCAAGACTCGTATCAAGACCCAAGACCGTCGGCTCTTTTGCTCCTACCCATTTCACAGCGTTTTTCATTCTTACCATGAGAAGACGCTCACCTTCGGTTGCTTGCAGGAGATCACGAAAAATAAATGAGTTCACATAAGGAGCAAATCTCTGTCCTTGGCGGAAAAATTCGTTGGCGCGGGGAAAGCGGTTAGTAAGTCCTAAAACTTTGACTCCAAAAAGATCCCCAGTATGGCAAGCGGCACAGCTGAAGGTGAGGGCTTCACCGTCATCTGTTTGCATAAGTGTTGCGCCCATAGGAAGAGATTTTTCGGTCTCTGTAAGTGTTGGAAGTGAGTTAGGGTTTTCATTTTGAACTGAGAGTGGAAAATCGTGCACTCCGAGCCACTTGTAGACATCATCAAAATCTTTAAAGGGAGAAACAACTTTAGCGAGCTTGAAGATTAACTGTCTGACGGCGCCGTCAGGTTCAGAATCAAAAAAAGTTTTAAGTGGTTGGTAAGGAATAAGGAGGTCGCTTACCGAAACAGGATAAAAAAGTGCATGTTTTTTTCCAGCATTGGTTTTTTTCGCAAAATTTTGGTCATCTAATTGATAGATATTATCTCTCGGTGAGTGGACTTCAGCGTTTCTTGACCAATCTTGGGCAATGGCGCCCGTAGGAATAAAGATAAATAAAAAAAGTTTAAAAAAAGTGTTTTGCATCCCAATATCTGACTACGGTGAGCTGCCTTGGTCAATACAGGAATTCTAACATCTGGATTGGGATTCAGAGTCAAAAAAAAGAATTTTGGTTTGTTGACGAGGATTAGGGATTGGTAAATGATGGTGTCGAAATCATCTCTAGCCATGATTTCACTCCCAGATCTGAAGGGGGGCTTCGGCTCCCTAGAAGATTTCTCCTCTTTTAAGCCTTACTTTTAATTTTATTGATTTCTATCTCGAAGCGAGCAGCGTCCATGGGCAGTTGATAATAGCCATTGGCACCCGAAGCTGTTTTCATGTGAAGTTTTGCTTTCTCGGAAGAGATGGCCTTGGCGCTGATGAGAGTTTTTGTGAAGGGAAATTTCGTTTTAACCTGGGCCGATACTTGATTGACCGCTTTTGGATTTACATCGTAGTTAAGGACGAGAATTTGAAAACTCTTTGATTTCAAATTTTGATTAAGTTCTTCGAGTGTAGTGATGATTTTATAATTGTATCCGCGAGGTAGAGTATTGAAATTTTTTTTGAAAAAATCTGACTGAAGATCAAAAAAGATGATTGGGAATTGTTCTTTGAGTTTTTCTTCTTCTGAAAGGAATTCCTCTTCGACCGCAAGGGCCCCATCATCATCTTTGCCCACGTTGAAAACGAGCTCTTGGCCGATATTGGCGAGTTCTTCTTCCTGTTTCATTTTCTGTTTTTTCAAGGCATTTAGATCGAGTACGACCGTGGCCTTGTCATCTTCATTACTGCCAGACATGGGCAGGACTCCTAGAAATTACGATGTTTTAAGTCTATTTCCTCTATCGGCTTTTAGCGTCTTAAGTTTAATTGATTATCGCTTGGTATCCATAGGGGTCCAAAACTCAAGTTATTCACTTTATTTCCGATAAGCTTAGTAAGGTAAAAAAGAGGTCAAATGCCTTTTGATGATTTAGATCTCGAATTCGAAGACGAAGACGAGGCAAAAAAGAAGAAGAACGATGCCGTCCATCAGGATGTGGATCTGGAATTCCAGGCCCCTGAAGGTGCACGTCGTCCGCCCTCGCAACCAGTTGCCAGAGCGGCAGCTCCAGGATCAAATCCTGCAGGAGCTCCGAGACCCGTAGCTCGTCCACAAGGTGCTCCTAACAACGTTCAGAAACTGGACGATGCGAGAGCGATTGCACCGTCACGTCCGGCAGGTTCTCTCATTCGTCCTGCCGGTGCTCCTCAGCCACGAGTTCAAGGATCTTCAGCTCTGAAAGAAGAGTCATCATATGACCTTGAGTCGGAAGAAGTTGTTCAGATGCGCGAGCAAATGAAGAAAGTTCAGTTTGATGCTGACGTTAGAGTTCAGGTAGCTGAGTTTAAAACTGAAATTCTGGGCGAACTGTTAGGCGATATGAAATTAATGGAACATCAAATTGGTCAGCTACTCGTTCGAATTAACGCAAAACATCCTGATATGAAGCAAGAAGCATTAATGATCAAAAAGATCCTTGCCGACTTCACTGCGAAGAAAAGAAAATAGATTCATCTCTTTAAAGGATGAATCATGCCTGTATTTTTTGCCCTCACATTTTTACTCTCCTTAACATCGTTTGCGAAACTTCAGAACCTCACCGTGGTTGATGGTAATTTCTCCTACGTTAAACCTTTTGGTAATGGGGATGTTCAGAAAATCCAGCTAGGCATTTCAAAGTCTGATGTGGTGGGGCCTTATCCCATTTCAATCACCCGTGAAGCAAATGCTCTGACACTGAAAACTGAGTATGTTGATTTCTCCTGGCTCGATCCTATGGACTTTTTCCACGATATGGAAAAACTCTACATGGAGAAGGGGAATGTGCAGATTGGATATAATAAACATTTCTTGAATACTCCTAATGTGATTTTTCAGCCCGATAAAAAAGGCGAATTCAGAATGCAGGGAGTGGATATTAATTGCGAAGGTCTCTCAGTTGCTCTGGCGATTGAAGATCGTTTGACGGATGACTGCGTAGAAAACCTTAAAGCGCGTATCATTCGTTTAGAAATGCCGGATAAATCTCTCCTTATGGAAGTTGTTCGCGCCTTGCCGGAAGTTCCAGCTGAAGAAGATATTCCCGCTTGGGATTTTGATCTCCTCATTGACAAGGGAGATTTTAAATTAGATTTCAGATTGAAGTATGTGATTACGGCGGGCGTGTATGCTTGGGGTCATGTGCAGTTTGAAAATGATCGTAAAGTTCTGGCATTCAGGCTTGATCGCGTGAAATATGGTTATCTTGGTGTAACTCATCTCGTGTTTAAAAAACTCCGTGAACTGAACCGTCCGGATATTATCGTCGAAGAGCCATGGATTCGTGTGCGCTTGGGAGATAAGAAGTGATCCCTCTGCTCAAAGATATTTCTGGACTTGAAACCATTGCACTAGAAACTCCAAATAATGATACTGCCGTCGTCATGCTCCATGGATATGGAGCGAGCATGAATGATCTCATGCCCTTGTGGGAAATGTGGCATCAGCCGAATTTTAACTGGTATTTCCCCAATGGGATTTTACCTTTACCGATGGGGTATTACGAAGGCCGCGCTTGGTTTCCAATTGATATGGCCAAACTCCAAGAGGCCATGCAACGAGGAATTCCCCGTGACATGGCGGGATCGGTTCCCGAACATTTTGATGAGACAATGAAAGCTCTACAAATTTTTTTAAGTGACCTTAAAACCCGCCATAAAAAAATTATTGTGGGTGGATTCTCACAAGGAGCGATGTGCGCTTCTCATCTGGCCGTAGCTGCAGGTTCACTGGTTGATGGATTAATTTTGATGTCAGGAAATCTCGTCGCCGAAAGTAAAATTCCGGGCCCTGCCAAGTCAGTTCCGTTTTATCAGAGTCATGGTGTGCAGGATCCGGTGTTGAGTGTTCAGGGCGCAAAAGAATTGGAGACGAAACTTTTGAATCTTGGATTTCAAGGCAAGCTTGTAACGTTTCAGGGTGGGCATGAGATTCCTATGACAGTGATCAATGGAGTTAAGACGTTTCTGGAGCAGTTTCAGAATTAAATTTCTTTTCTTTCTTCACTCATTGATTTTGATTCTTCATCTCTTCAAGAGTTAGGTTCGCTGTTTTAAACAGGGGCCAATATGACTTTTTCCATCGATAGAATTGAATCTATGATTTACAACGTTCAAGGCCATCGAGTGATGCTTGATAGTGATCTCGCAAACCTCTACGGTGTGGATACAAAAGCTCTAACAAGACAGGTCAGAAGGAACATTTCGAGGTTTCCGACCGATTTTATGTTTGAACCAGATTCTCAAGGGTTAAAAGAATTGCGGCGCCAATTTGGCGCCTCAAATCCTCCAATAGCCTGGAAATACATGAGACGGAGCGTACCGATGCTCTTTACTGAGAATGGCGTTGCAATGCTTTCAAGTGTTCTTAGTAGTGAGCAGGCCGTTCAGATAAATATAGTGATTATTAGAACTTTTACAAAGCTAAGAAGCTTTCTCATGATGGAGAATTCCAACGATACAAGATTTGAAGATTTAGAAGCTAATCAGAAAGCTACGAA
>JBBARF010000054.1:0-15392 GCA_040399925.1 Bacteriovoracaceae bacterium | reverse complement strand
AAAAACTAGATAATTTGGAAGAACACATCCTTCCAAAATTGCCTGCAAATAGAAAAAAGATTGGTTTGAAGACATAGTCACAAGCAAATTTCGCAACGCCTCCATACAATCAAAAAAGTACTTTTGTCGGCTAAATCTTAGTTTCCTTTTTTTCTCCTTTAGCGTTTTCAGTTTTCAGGGTTTGAACTATAATTATTCTCATAACATAACCCTTTTCTTTGAAGAGTTCACCATGACACTTTCCCATGATTTTTCTTACGTCTCATCTTCCGACAATACATTCATCGATAGTCTTTACAGTGATTTCAAAAAAAATCCGGATTCCGTGGATCCAAGCTGGAGACAGTTCTTTAAGGGTGTGGAGTTTGCTTCAGCTAATCCTACGGGAAGCGAGACCTCAGGAACTGCCGTTGGAAACCTAGGCAAAGAATTTAAGGTTTACCGACTCATCGATGCTTACCGCTCTCGCGGACATTTAATTTCTACCACCAATCCGATTCGTGAACGCGTGAATCGTTTTCCACGTCTGGATCTGGAAGATCATGGGTTAACCAATGCTGATCTGGAAGAAACTTTTGCTATCGGTGATGTGCTTGGTCTTTCAAACGCCAAACTCAAAGATATTATTTCTCATCTAAAAGCGATTTACTGTCAGAGTATTGGTGTTGAGTACATGCACAGTAACGATTCTGAAATCCGTCTGTGGTTCCAGCAAAGATACGAGTCAGACGCAAAAAATAAAAATTTCACGATCGAGAAGAAAAAACGCATTCTCACAAAACTAAATGAGGCCGTAGCTTTTGAGAATTTCCTTCATACTAAATATGTAGGTCAAAAACGATTTTCACTGGAAGGTGGAGAAAACACAATTCCCGCACTGGATGCGATCATTAATACTTCAGCTAGCCTTGGCTGCGAAGAAGTTGTTATTGGTATGGCCCACCGAGGCCGCTTGAACGTTCTGGCCAATATCATGGGTAAAACTTACGAGTACATCTTCAATGAATTTGAGGGTCAGGCGACTCCGGATCTGACGATGGGGGATGGCGATGTGAAGTATCATATGGGCTACTCATCTCAAGTGACGACCATGGGGGGACAAAAAGTTTACCTGAAACTCATGCCTAATCCTTCGCACCTTGAAGCGGTAGATGCTGTGGCCTTGGGCTACAGTCGTGCTCAGGGAGATAATCTTTACAACGCTAATCCTGATAAAATTCTTCCGATTATTATTCACGGTGATGCGGCCGTTGCCGGACAAGGGATTGTTTATGAAACGGTTCAGATGTCGGCCCTCAAAGGCTACAACATTGGTGGATCAATTCATTTTGTCATCAATAACCAGATTGGCTTCACGACTGATTTTGATGATGCTCGTTCTTCAATTTATTGTGCAAGCGTAGGTCGTGTTCTTGATACGCCGATCATTCACGTTAATGGTGATGATGCGGAAGCCGTCGTTTACGCTGTAGAACTCGCAGCTGAATTCCGTCAAAAATTCCATAAAGATATTTTCGTGGATATGGTTTGTTACCGAAAACATGGTCACAATGAATCAGATGAGCCGAGATTTACTCAGCCCGCTTTTTATAAACTCATTTCTCAGCACTCAAATCCTCGTGAGATTTATAAAGATAAATTGATCGAAGGTAAGCAGATCGAATCCCAGCTCGCCGTGACGATGGAAGAGCAATTTAAGAATCTTCTGCAAGACCGCTTCAACATGGTTAAGCAAAAGCCCCTTCCTTATCTTTATCAAAAACCAGAAGAGCAGTGGAAAACTTTCCGTCGTTCGACTCCCAAAGATTTTGATTACTCACCAAAAACTTCGGTGACCATGGATTCACTCGAGAAAACGGTAAAGGCCCTGACCTCTTTACCTGCTAATTTTAAGCCGATTCAAAAAATTGATAAGCTTCTGGAAGAAAGACAAAAACGCTGGAACGAAGACAATATCGACTGGGCCCTGGCGGAACTTATGAGTTACGGCTCTCTTCTTCAAGAAGGGATCAACGTTCGTATGTCTGGACAAGACTGTATTCGTGGAACCTTCTCTCACCGTCACGCGGGAATTGTGGATGAGAATACCAATACTCGTCACCTTTTCTTGAACGCTCTTCAGGACAGGCAAAGTCAGTTTAAAATTTATAACTCCCTCTTGTCTGAGTATGCGGTACTTGGTTTTGAGTATGGTTACTCATTTGGCTCGCCTAGCTCTTTAAATATTTGGGAAGCTCAGTTCGGAGATTTTGCAAACGGTGCTCAGACCATCATTGATCAGTTTATTTCTTCTGGTGAGTCTAAATGGCAACGTCAAAGTGGACTCGTGATGCTTCTTCCTCATGGATATGAAGGTCAGGGGCCTGAGCACTCTAATGCTCGTCCTGAAAGATTCCTACAATTAGCTGCCGAATGGAATATCGTGGTCGCCAACTGTACAACTCCCGCCAATATTTTTCACATCCTTCGCCGTCAAGTGAAATGGGAATTCCGTAAGCCTCTTATCATCATGACTCCGAAGTCTCTTCTGAGACATCCGGATTGTGTCTCTACGAAAAAAGATTTCATTGATGCAAACTTCCAGGAAATTATTGATGATGCTTCTGTGAAGGCCTCTGATGTAAAACGTCTCATCATGTGTACAGGTAAGGTTTACTACGACCTGAAAGCAAAGCAAGTTAAAGATAAACGTAAAGATGTGGCGATTGTTCGGCTTGAACAGTTGTATCCCATGCCTGAAGAACAAAGCTGGAAACTTCTTGAGAAATACAAGAGTGCTGAAAAAGTCTGGGTACAAGAAGAGCCAAAAAATATGGGGGCCTTCACCTTCCTTCGTCGTTATGTTCAGTTTGATGATTTCAAATTGATCGCGCGTAAGTCGTCTGCAAGTCCTGCCACTGGCTACGCTAGCGTGCATGCTCAGGAACAAGCAAAGATTGTGAATGGTGCCTTTGCTGAAAAAATTGAAACAGTTTAAAGTTCGTATAAAAGGATAATGTATGGCCGATGTAAAAGTTCCTGCGGTTGGAGAGTCAATCTCTGAAGTGACCACTGTAAGTTGGACCAAAAAAGATGGCGATATGGTTAAGCTTGATGAAACCATATGTTCTATCGAATCTGATAAAGCAACTCTCGATATCTCGGCCCCTCAGGCAGGAAAACTAAAAATTCTCGCTAAAGAAGGCGAGACCGTTAAGATTGGTGCCAAGATTGCTGAAGTTGATACGTCTGCAACAGCTGGAGCAGTCGCGCCTGCAGAGAAACCCGTGGCACCTGCTGCTGCTCCTCAGAAAGTAGCCGAAGTATCGGCTGACAAAAATTATCCATCTCCAGCAGCTGCGAAAATTTTGAATGAAAAAGGTGTTGATGCCGCTTCCGTACAGGGATCTGGTAAAGACGGAAGAATTACCAAGTCTGATGCTTTGAGTGCGATCGTCACAACGGCCCAGCAACCGGCAGGGGATTCAGAACTTAAGTCTCTGGCCCACCAGACGATTGCTCAGTCTAATTACCGCGAAATTAGACGCGAGAAAATGTCTGGTCTACGTAAAACAATTGCCACACGTCTCGTGAATGCAAAAAATACCACGGCGATGCTCACGACTTTCAATGAAGTTGATATGAGTGCTGTGATGGAAATTCGCAAGAAGTACAAAGATGCTTTCAAAGAAAAGCATGGCGTGGGTCTGGGCTTTATGAGCTTTTTCACAAAAGCAGTAACAGCTGCTCTTAAGCAATATCCTGCCGTTAATGCGATGATTGATGGAACGGAGATCGTTTACCATAATTACGCTGATATCGGCGTGGCCGTGTCTACACCTCGTGGTCTGGTAGTTCCCGTTATCCGTAATGCTGAATCGATGAGCTTAGCTCAAATTGAATCACGCATTGTTGAACTCGCTGGACGTGCCAAAGACGGAAAAATCACCATTGATGAAATGCAGGGTGGAACTTTCACGATTACAAATGGTGGGATTTTCGGATCAATGCTTTCAACTCCTATTTTAAATGCTCCTCAGTCCGCGATTCTTGGAATGCACAACATTGTTGAGCGTCCGGTTGCGATCAATGGACAGGTTGTGATTCGTCCAATCATGTATCTGGCGGTCTCTTATGATCACCGTATTATTGATGGAAGAGAATCAGTGTCATTCCTTAAAGCGATTAAGGAAATGCTCGAAGATCCATCTCGTCTTCTTTTAGATTTATAAGGAATATATGGAACAGTTTGATCTCGTTGTTATTGGTTCTGGTCCAGGTGGTTATGTCGCAGCTATTCGCGCCTCTCAATTAAAAATGAAAGTTGCGATTGTTGAAAAATATTCTGTCCTTGGTGGAACATGCGGAAACGTAGGTTGTATTCCCTCTAAGTCATGGCTTGATTCTTCAGAGCGCTATCATGAGACTGTTCACTCTCACAATATTCATGGGATCGAAGTCGGAAGTGTGAAACTCAACATGAAAGCGATGGGTGATCGTGTCGCGGCCGTTGTGGCCCAGATGGCAAACGGTGTTGCCTTCTTGATGAAGAAAAATAAAATTACTGTTTTTCAAGGTCATGGATCTTTTAAAGATAAAAATACCCTCATCATCAAAGGGATTAAGGGCGAACAGGAAATTTCTGGAAAGAATTTCATCATCGCCACTGGGTCAAAGCCTTCAACTCTTCCAGGTGTGACGAATGATAAAGAAAGAATTATCACCTCAACTGAAGCCCTCAAACTTCAGACTGTTCCAAAACATCTCATCGTCATTGGTGCCGGTGTTATTGGTTTGGAGTTAGGGTCTGTTTTCAGACGCCTTGGAGCTCAGGTTTCAGTGGTTGAGTTTGCTGACTCTTGTATCGCTTCAATGGATCAGGATCTCGGGAAAGAGATGCAGAAGATTCTCACTAAAGATGGCTTCACTTTCCACATGGGTCACGGAGTAACATCAGTGACGGCTAAAGGTTCTGAGGTTACGGTTAAAGCGAAAAATAAAGCTTCGAATGAAGAAGTTGAAATTAAAGGGGACTACTGCCTTGTGGCCGTCGGCCGCAAACCCTACACTGAGGGCTTGGGTCTTGAGAAGGCCGGACTTAAAGTCGATGAGCGCGGAAGAATTCCAGTGAACGATCATTTGCAGACTGAAGTGCCTCACATCTTTGCTATCGGAGATGTGATAAAAGGGGCGATGCTTGCCCATAAAGCGGAAGAGGAAGGCGTTTACGTTGCTGAAACGATCGCCGGACAAAAACCACATATTCACTACAATTTAATTCCTGGTGTTGTTTATACCTGGCCTGAAGTTGCGGCGGTTGGAGCTACTGAACAGGAATTGAAGCAAAAAGGTGTCGCCTATAAGACTGGGAAATTTCCATTCCTAGCACTTGGTCGTGCGGCCGCTTCAAATGAAAAATCTGGTTTTATAAAAGTTCTCGCTGATAAAGCGACCGACGAAATTTTGGGTGTTCATATGATAGGGCCCCGAACAGCGGACTTGATTGCTGAAGCCGTTCTTGCGATGGAATTCCGTGCGTCTGCGGAAGATGTAGGAAGAACATCTCATGCACATCCGACCTACGCAGAAGGCTTCAAAGAAGCGTGTTTAGCAGCATCCGAGGGACGAGCTCTCAATGCCTAAGAGGTCGAATTTGAATCGTATTTTAAGTTAAATCCTTAATTTCGATGAAAGATTCTTGAAAGGTCTATTGAAATCTCATTTTAAGGATTTTGATGCTATTTACTTTTGTTCTCATTTTATATTTTTCTGTTATAAGCATTCTGCTCCTCTATTCTGTCAGTTATTTTTTTAGTTTTTTTTTATTTTTGTTTAGTAGAGAAAAAGAACTGCCAAAACTTGATAGAGAAGATCGAGGAGACGTTGCCGTTCTTATTCCTTCCTTGCAAGAAGGAGAGTCGCTTGTTGATACTGTTAAGACGATTCTTTTCCAGGATTATCTAGGCACAATTACAGTTTATGTTTTGATAAAAGATTCCTTCGATAACTCTCACGCTTTCCTTGAGAAATATTTAGAACAAAATAAAATTGCCAAAAATCGGAAAGTCATCCTCTGTCTCACCGGAGAAGAGAAGAAAAAAGAAAAAATTAATCTCGTCCTTCCTCAACTTAGTGATTCTTATATTGCTTTCTTAGATGCGGATCACAGAGCTGATAGTCAGTGGGTTTCTTCCTCTCTCACGGTTATGATTAACGAGGGGTTCGATGCTGTTCAAGCGGTCAGAAAACCTTTGGCGATCTCTTCATTCTTTCAGGTTTGGGATTCTATTCAGAACCATATTGGAAATGAAGTTTTTAATACAATTTATAGGAAACTAAAATTAACGACATTCTTTACTGGAACAACCTGCATATTTAAAGGGAGTCTTTTAAAAGGCAGGCCCTTTCCCGAATCATTAACTGAAGATACTCTCCTGTCATACGAGCTTATTTTGTCGGGAAAAAAAATTGGTTACAACGCATTTTATGGATCCTATGAAGAGGTCGCACCGGATGTTACCAGTTATATTTCAAGAAGAAGGCGATGGAGTAATGGACATAATCAAACCTTTTTTTCCAATATAAAGAGGATATTTCAGTCTAAATTAGGCATAGGTCAAAAACTTCAGCTTTGGCTGCATGGAGGTTATTATTTACTTCCCGTCTTGATTGTTTTGGCAACGAATATCGTTGGGTGGTATTTCTATTTTCAATACACGAGTAATATTCAGATCCTCTGCTTGGGCCTGAGTGTATTTATAGCTCTCAGTATCGGATTGTTACGCTACAACAACATAAGAAATCTAATTTATGAGTTTGTCGTAGCCTTTGTCAGTTTTTTTCCTTATGTCGCGATTTTTTCAGTTTTTCTCTACAGGTTTTTCCAATACGAGTTTTTTTATCATATTATCTCTTTTCCTTTTCGGGATCTGATGTTTTGGGTGACATTAGTTTTGGTTACAAGTCCTCTTCTCACTCTCATTGCGGGGAGAAGACTCTACAAATATCCGTCAATCGGTATTTTTTTGTCCTGCCTACTTCTTTATCCTTTTATTCTTTTAGTTGATATCTTTGGATGTTTTCTTGGTTTTTGCGATTTTATTTTCAAAAGAAAAGGATGGGGGAGAGTTAACAGATATAGTTATGTTGATTTTTCAATTGTTCCGAAGAATGTTTCTGACAATACGGACATCAGAAAATTAAAAGTTCGTCAGTTCTATGCTGTTACTTTACTTCCCGCTTTTGTCATCCTTGTTATAATGGCAAATGATTTTCTTGTGTTCCATAATTGTGGGGTTCCTCAGTACTTTTTTTCTGATTATTTTATCTATAAAGTTGCTCCTCCGATTGATTCGAAGCTCTCTTTTCGAATATCTTCGTTTTCTAGAAATCAATATCGTCTAAGCGTGCTTAACGACGTTGTGAATGCGCAAAATCTTAAAGGCGACCTCACAATTAAAGTAAATAAAAAGAGCCTTTATCAAGGCCCAATTGAAAGTAAGCTTGTGACTGATTTTGGCATGATGGGATGGGAGACAGGAACAATATCGGCTGAAATTAATACGGAAAAGTTCACTTGTGTCCAAAATAAAAAGTTCAGTACATCGGTCAAAGAAATGATTGATGGGAAGCTTCATTTGAACGGAGAACCTTTCCTCATAAAATGTATTATACCCTCATTTAGTAATTCTAAAGTTAATTTGGATGTAGACACAGGCCTTAAACAAATTAAAAGAGCAGGTGCAAATTGTATTCGTCTCTACCATACTCCTCAGGAAGATTTTCTTGTCGGTGCTAAAAAGTATCAGCTGCTTATAGTTTCGCAGCCTGATGAAACAACTTGGGAAAACATTTCGATGAGTGAGGATGCAAGTGTTAAGCGTCTCTTCGACAGATATAAAAAACATGTTGGTCTAACTGAAGGCTACCCTTACATTCTTCTTGATAGTCTTGGTAACGAGTTAGAATTTAACTCTATCGTAGAAACAAGTGTTCCTAACATCAAAAAAGTTTTAAATGAGATCAAAGGGAGTCATCACTATCGACTTCCTATTTCTTATTCAACCTATTTTACCTTCATAAAATATCCTCTAGATATTCTTGGAATCAATATGCTTGATTCTGGAGACGTTTATTGGAGTGATGCGCTTACTTATACTAGAAGTTTAAATATTCCTTTTTATGCAAGTGAGTTTGGTGGTTTTGTTGCTTTTTATGAACGAACGCCTAGTTTTTTAAGGATTCATAGACTCTATGAAAACTGGCAGGATTTAATTCGTAATCAGGCTTTAGGAGCAGCGTTTTTTCAGTCTCATGACAATTGGGCACAACCTGTCCCTACTGGTTACAACGATCCTTTTACTGATGAAATGCCCGATGACACCAGAGGCTTTTGGGATATCGATAATAGACCGAAAGAAGAACTCAATCATCTGAGTCATATCTTATCTGATCTTCGTTTTGAATATTTAGGGTCAAGACAATTGAAAGTAATTAACCAAAGATCTTTTAGGATTCAAAAGCTTAAACTTTCGATAAATCAACAAGCTTTTGAAAAAGATGAATTAGGCGAAGGGGATGATTTTTTAATTCATCTAAATACGGACATTGGTCTGTTAAAAATCAAGGCTGATTACTTAACTCATCTTGGACTAAAAAATGAAATTGAATTTAATCTAGACCTTAAAAAAGGGATGAGGCCTATAACACTTCTTTCTCAAGTGATTGATGTTAAACAGTCACATGATAATTTGAACTGGGTAGACTTTAAAAAGCAGAATACAGAATCCAAGAAGATTTCATTAAAAATTAGTATACCGCGTGATGCTCCTGAATCTTCTTATATCATGCTTGGTGGTTTGGGTACGGATGTCATAAGGCTTGGTAACCTGATTAATGGGAAGGATTTCATCCTCCCTGTTCATAGTTACAGAGAAGAAATCTTACCACTCAAATTGGTTCGCGAGAAACTAGGCAATGTTAACGATTTCATAATTGAGATATCCTCAAGGGATTCTACGACCTATCTTGATGAGTCAGACGGCAAAAATATATTCGTTAGTATTAAGAAACCGTATCTCATCCATAAAGCGAATTAGAGGTTGCTTAGATTTGTTATTGACTATGATTTGCCTATTGCTGAGCAAATAGTTTTTCTTTGAGTACATCAATTTCATCCTTTAGAAACCAGCGCTTTGAGCTCTTTTCTTTTATGTCACCATTACGTTTTTCTTTAATGGTCCTGTGACAGATGAGTTCTCTTTGCTCGCCTTTTTCATCAATACACTGACCTGATTCGTTTTCTTGGAAGACGGTGCAACGTTTACGATTAAATTCTTTGCAAGATGGGTAAACTGACATTACCCCTCGAGAGTCGGCGATGGCGGTCAGATCTGCTTTTCTCTTTCCAGGTAGAACTTTGTCCCACATTCCGATACTGGTCGTTTGTGAACCTTCAACTGTGATATAAACTTCTTCGGTCGAAGGAATTGTTTCGAGGTATTTCTGGACCATGCTTGAATCTTCCATTGAATAACAGGCGGTATTGTCCACAGCGATAGGTGACTGAAGAATTGAAATTAAAGGTTCAATTTTGGTCTTCAGATAGTCAACATAGTCTTCACTAGATCCCCAGTGACCAACATAGCCCACTCTGACTTTTTCATTTTTTCTTAAAACCTTCTCTAGATAGGGTTCAAGGGGAGTATTGATATTCATGATTTTTTCACGTCGGCAGCTCTTCTCTTTAAGCAGCCATAAAGCACAGCCCATTTTGTAGAATCCGATCTCACCTCTATATCCCTCACCAAATTCTGCATCTTCTTTTGGGTACTGGCAGATACAGACGTCAGCAAAAGCTGGGATACTGAAACATAAAATTAGGAGGAACATGAGCGTGTTTTTCATTGAGAGACCCTTTGGTTATAGCATTTCTATTTCAATACTCATGCCAGAGAGGTGCCTGTTTAGGGCCGTTTGAGAGTTAAAAACTGTCAAAAGTTTAGACACCCTATGAATTAGTTACCATAGGACGCTTGAATCTTAAGAATTCCACTAAGATTTCAGTCAACTACTTAAAAAGGGTTTGTTCATGAAAACCTTCTTCTTACTTTTTGCGATTATTACCCTATCAATGGCCTCGCAGGCCTTCGCTCAAAGCAAAGCAACTCTGGATCTCTTTAAAGGGATTGAGAAGAACAACCTAAACTTGGTAAAATCAGCGATCAAGAATAAGGGTAATCCGAATGGCTTTAATCAAAACGATGTACCAACAACCACAGTTTTCTTAAAAGCTGTTAGTTTGGGACGACTTGAAGTTGTTAAGTACCTTCTTGATAACGGAGCTGATATTAACCAGCAAATGCCAATGAATCTTGTTTCTTATAAGTATACAGGTCTCATGTTGGCGGTGAGAAATAAGGATACCGCGATTGTAAAACTTCTTATCAATCGTGGGGCGGATGTAAATAGTGAATCAGCTGCTAGAAGAACAGCTCTCCATATCGGTGCTCTTAACAATTCTGTAGAAGAAGTTAAGTTGCTCCTTAATGTTCCGGGAATCAATGTCAACGCTAGACCATCACTTTGTGCTCTTTGGGTAGCGGCCAGACAAAACCATATTGCAATTGTAAGACTTCTTTTAAGTTCTTCCCAGAGATCAAGTGATCCATGTTTAGATAGAGCGATCGAAGCGGCGGAATTTAATCGTCACGAAGATTCAATTAAGATTTTGGTTCAAGAAAGAGATAAGCGTGAGGAAGAAAAAAGAACTATTCAAAAGATTTAGTCGTACCAAGATAAAAAGAACTGTTTAAAAATTTCATCTGATTTTCAGATATCTTGCGGGGACTCTCAATAGTTGTGTCTCTGTCTTTTAAAGACGTCATCTCCTGAGCATGCACCAATTCACTTCCACTTGTTCTTAGTTGATTTCGTGAAACGCTCACCAGACCTTTCTCTACATAAATATAACCTGTGCTCTCCAGTATATTTCTAAAGACACTGAATTTTGCTTCAGAGGTTTCAAACCGGCCATCACCTGTCGAGATAATAAATTTTTGCATTTTGGATTGAGAGATATTCCCCGAAAAAAGAACTTTAACTGAGCCCGAATAGAGATTCAGATGAATCTCTTTCAGTTCTGAGTTCATCTCTAATGAGAATTTGCTCGATGGACTCACCTTGAGCCAAGTGCCGTCAAAGAGCTTCACCGTAAAAAATGATTTTTCATGAGAGAGATAAGATCCTCCTTCTCTGAGAATACTCTTCTGACTTAGGGGAGTCACTGCTCGTAGGCCCTGGAAAGGGAAGAAGGTGGCAACACCTTTAATATGAGTGATCACCCCAAGGTTATGTTGGTTAAAACTTTCAGCAAAGGCGGAAGATATTAATAGAAGATAAAAAAGGATCATGCGGCCTGGGCATAGGGGGTTTGTTGTTCTAGTAACCAGCTCTTGATCTTCTCCCCATCATCAATAAAAAAGAATCTATGTTTTGAGCCATTTTTGATTGTGAGTGTCATAGTCGTAAAAGACTGACCTTCGTGAGAAATAGCAATCTGAGTAATATCCTGATAAGCGATAGTTTTTGACCAAGCGTAGAAACGGATTTCTAGGGTCTCCGTAGAGAAGTGAACGTGGTGCTTGAGATCATAGGTGATAAAAGAAACGATCATGAGGCCCAGTCCCACCGCTAATCCAAGAAGACAGTTCGTGGCAAATTCAGTATGGCCCGCATTGAGAATAAAATAGCACTGAATGGCATAGCCCATGACGATTAATGGGACGACCTTGACCATGTGATCGAGGTGATTTTCTCGGGAGACAGCGAAAGGGACTTTTTTCATGCAAAACTCCTTCTCAGCTCTTCGGTCATCTGGGAGAAAAGTGTAGTAGTCGCAAATAGGCGAGTGATGCAGTTTGGTAATAGTAGGGGGTCTCAAACACCCTGTTTCTCTTTGTCACCAGTTTCATTAGGAGTTAGAATGTCTTATTTCATTTTTCATTTAAGGAGCCATCGTGTCACAGAAGAGACTGGATACTTTTAAAACTCGGAAATCCCTCAAAGTAGGAAACAAATCCTACGACATCTTCTCCCTCAAGGCCGCAGCGTCTTCAGGTGTAGGCGACGTTGATAATCTTCCTTACTCACTTAAAGTGCTTATGGAAAATCTCCTTCGTAACGAAGACGGGTTCACGGTTTTTGGCGATGACATCAAAGCGATGGGTGAGTGGACTAAAAATAAAAAATCAACTCGTGAAATTAATTATTATCCTGCACGCGTTCTCATGCAAGACTTCACCGGTGTTCCTGCCGTGGTGGATTTAGCAGCAATGAGAGATGCCATGAAGCTTGTTGGTGGTGATCCTCAGAAGATTAATCCACTCGTTCCTGTTGATCTGGTGATCGACCACTCATTGATCGTGGATTACTTTGGAGACAAAGACGCTTTCGAAAAAAATAAAAGATTAGAATATGAAAGAAATGCTGAACGCTACAACTTCCTTAAGTGGGGACAAAAAGCGTTTAAAAATTTCCGAGTCGTTCCTCCGGGAACAGGTATTTGTCACCAGGTTAATCTTGAGTATCTGGCTCAAACTGTATGGACACGTGAAGAAGATGGAAAGACTCTCGCTTACTGCGATACTTGTGTGGGAACAGATTCACACACGACTATGATCAATGGACTTTCAGTTCTTGGTTGGGGTGTTGGTGGTATTGAAGCTGAAGCTGCGATGCTTGGCCAGGCCGTCACGATGCTCATTCCTGAAGTGATCGGATTCAAATTTATTGGAAAAACAAAAGAAGGCGTTACTGCCACTGATATCGTTCTGACTGTAACTCAAATGTTACGTAAGAAAGGTGTGGTAGATAAGTTTGTTGAGTTCTACGGCCCGGGTCTTAAAGACATGACTCTCGCAGATCGCGCGACAGTGGCCAACATGGCGCCTGAATACGGAGCGACTTGTGGTTTCTTTCCGATCGATGAAAAAACTATCGATTATCTCCGCTTCTCTGGTCGTGATGAAGATCGCGTTCAGTTAGTTGAAGCTTATGCCAAAGAGCAAGGCTTCTGGAGAAATGATGCCAAAGATCCGATCTACACTGATTCACTAGAACTTGATCTGGGAACTGTTGTTCCTTCACTGGCCGGACCTAAACGTCCGCAAGATAAAGTCGCCCTGACTGATCTGGCCTCTGGATTTATGAAGGACCTGGTTTCTGAAACTGGTTTCAAAGTTAAGTCTGATGATGTGAACCACGCTCAGAAAGTTGATCACAAAGATTTCACCCTCACTCATGGTGACGTAATGATCGCCGCTATCACTTCTTGTACCAACACCTCTAACCCTTCAGTGCTGATCGGTGCGGGTTTGGTTGCGAAAAAGGCCAATGCTCTTGGTTTAAAAATTAAGCCATGGGTGAAAACTTCTCTTGCACCCGGCTCTCAGGTTGTTACTGATTATCTCGAGGCCGCGGGCCTTCAGTCTGAACTAGATACTCTTGGCTTTAACCTCGTTGGATACGGTTGTACGACATGTATCGGAAACTCTGGACCGATTGCCACCGAGTTCTCTAAAACAATTAAAGATGGAAACTTAGCAGTTGCTGCCGTTCTTTCTGGTAACAGAAATTTCGAAGGCCGTGTATCACCGGATACTAAAGCTAACTACCTTGCCTCTCCGCCACTCGTGGTTGCTTACGCCATCGCAGGTAACGTGAAGATTGATCTTTCAAAAGATCCTATTGGGAAAGATCACAAAGGAAACAATGTTTTCCTTAAAGATATCTGGCCTTCTTCGCAAGAAATCCAGGACACGATGGCCCGCTCAATAACTCCGGCGATGTATAAATCACGTTATTCAAACGTGTTTGCAGGGGACGCTGATTGGCAAAAAGTTCCTGTGAAAGAAGGGGAGACGTTTGCTTGGGATGCAAATTCCACTTACATCAATAATCCTCCTTACTTTAAAGGCATGCAGAAAGAACCAGCTCCGGTTAAAGATATTCAGGCGGCCTCTATCCTCGGTCTTTTTGGTGATTCAATCACGACCGATCACATCTCTCCTGCAGGATCATTTAAGCCTGAAACTCCGGCAGGTGCTTATCTCGTTGGTCGAGGTGTAAAACCTGCTGACTTTAACCAGTACGGCGCTCGTCGTGGTCACGATGAAGTGATGACTCGTGGAACGTTTGCCAATATTCGTCTTAAAAACGAAATGGTCAAATCTGGTAAGGAAGGTGGTTACACAACTTACATTCCTGATGGATCTGAATCATCAATTTTTGAAGCTTCTAAAAAGTATCAGGAAAAAGGCACACCATTAGTGGTGTTTGCTGGAAAAGAATACGGAACAGGATCATCCCGTGATTGGGCCGCTAAGGGCACGCGTCTTCTAGGTATTAAAGCGGTTGTAGCTGAAAGCTTTGAGCGTATTCACCGTTCTAACTTAATTGGTATGGGAGTTATTCCTTTGATCTTCACTGAAGCTGCAAATCGCAAGTCTCTTCATCTTGATGGTTCAGAAGTAATTACGATTACTGGTCTCACAACGATGAAACCGAAAGCCGTTCTTGATTGCGAAATCAAGCGCACCAACGGAACAGTTGATAAAGTGAAGCTTCAGTCTCGAATCGATACGGCCAATGAGTTAGAGTATTTCAAAAACTCAGGTATTCTCCACTACGTTCTCAGAAATTTGAATGCGTAAATTCTTTCAGGACTACTCCGCCAGCGGAGTGGTCCTGATTTCTTTTACGCTATTTCTTGGTTTTTTTTTTCGTCTTATTGCTCTTCCAGAAGCAAGCGCATGGGGAGACGAGATAGCGAGTCTATTTTACGCTAACAATCTCTCTGAAATTTTTCATCATGAATCTCATACTCCTCTCTATTATTTTCTCTGTAAAATCTGGATGACGGTTTTTGGAGAGAGTATTGTGGCCTTGCGCTACCTCTTTGTTCTGATGAGCTTTTCCATTTTGAGTCTTTCTGGATTTCTTCTTTTAAAGAAAAAAGAGACTGGCTTCTTTCTTTTGTTTGTCGTGGTTTGGTGGCTCTGGCCGACTGATATTGTTTTTTCCCGACAGGCGAGACACTATGGTCTGTATGCAGAGTTGAGTTTTTTTTATCTCATTTTATGGCGCCACAAGAATGACTACTCTTTTAGAACACTTTATTGGTCGAGCATTCTTATTCAATTTCTCCATCCATTTATACTTGTGCCAGTTTGGTTTTTAGCTTTTTATGATTACCTTAAAAAAAGTCTGACTTCGAAATTGCTGCTTCTTCATTTAACTACCAGCTTACCTTTGATCATTTACTATCTGGCGCGTTTCTTTACTTACGGGCAAGAAAAGGTCTTAAGTAATATTAGCTGGATTCACGCCAAAACAATGGACTATATAAAAGGCCT
>JBBARF010000053.1:15193-22841 GCA_040399925.1 Bacteriovoracaceae bacterium | reverse complement strand
TGAGAAGATGCTGGATGATCTCAAAGGTGAACAAGCTCCTAAAAAAGTCGTTTTACATCTTAAGGAAGAAACTCTGCAAAGACTTAAGCAGGTGCAAAAATTTAATTCACACAAATGTGCAGATATGGATTCGTTAATTCTGAGTCTATGTAAAGAAGCTGAGAAGCACTGGGATAAGGCCCACGTTCAGAGAAAAAGTCTGGGGGCCCGGGTAGATCGACGATATATTTCAGTAGGGATCAAGGCCGCAATCTGGGAAAGAGATCAGGGACAATGCAGGATTTGTGGAAGCGAAAAACGGCTGGAGATGGATCACATAAAACCATTTGCCTTGGGAGGTAAGACCACGGAGGATAATTTACGGCTCCTTTGCAGGAATTGTAATCAGCGGGCGGGAATTAAAATATTTGGGCAACAAAGGCTTAATTCAAGGGCTACTTAACCTTGTTTAACTTCGCTTGAATTCTTAGATCTTTTAAATGCTCTCTAAGGGCTGCGATTTCTTTGTGGTCAAACCATAGGCCATGACAACTTTTACAAAGATCAAGATTGAGATCTTCAGCATAGGCAGTTTGAAAAAGGAGGTGGTTTTCTTTTTTTAGTTTGCATGTGGGGCAAGAATAGGTCGTGGCATTAGTTGTGGTGTAAGCGGCACTCGGAAGATCTACGCTTAAGTTTGCATAACGGGCGAGTTCACCCTTATCCATCCATACGCCTTTGCAGTCTTCACAGCGTTCAACATGGAGGTCGGCTTCAAAATCGAGGGTCTTGGTATTTCCATTACACTTGGTGCAATTCATGGGTGTCTCCCTTAACTTTTAAACTATTTATTCCTGATAAATCATTTTAACCTTCATTCCACCGTCGACCACAAAATCCTGTCCTGTGATAAATCCTGCCTTGTCTGAGGCCAGATAAAGGACCATTTGGGCAATATCGGAAGGTTTTCCTACCCGACCGGCCGGATGCTGATCGGCACCTGACTTCTTGAATTTCTTGGAAGGATGGTCTATCCATCCAGGACTGACGGAGTTCACCCGTATTTCATGGGCAAGACTTGCGGATTAAGGCATCCATGGCGCCTTTGGAGGCACTGTAGTTCAGTATCTGGTTCACTCATCTTGTGGCGAGTTGATGAGATATTGATAATTGATCCCTTGGACTTTTACAGTAAAGGGATAGAGCTGCGAGAGATTAGACAACACTGGTGAGATTAATAGCGAGATTCTTATTCCATGTCTTAAGATTCAAGGCCTGTAACTTTTTATTTTCTGGACTGGGAACGGCAGTATTGTTGACTAAAGCATTTAGGTTTTTAATCTTGGCAAAAACCTTTTTGACCAGGGCCTCGTTTGATACATCACACTTCATAAAGATGAAGTCATGGGAGTCCAGATTTGGTGCAGCTTTTAGATCCAGACCATAAACCTTAAAACCCTGGGCCAGAAATTCTCTGCAGGCTTTCTGACAGATTTAGTCCACAGGGGCCAGTGAAAGGCATCTCTTCAAGCAGCAGCCTCAGGTTTAGATTTTTTAATCGTTCCAATCAGGATAACTATAATTTGAATCACGAAGAAGCTTCCAAGGAAGATCGCTCCACCCTCAGAGAATCCATAAGAATGAAGACCTGATGCCAGAATATAGTTAACACCAAACCATGCCATCATCACTGTCATAAAGGCCCCTGCTACCAGAGGAACAAACCGGTGTGGGGGAATCCAGGAAGTGTATTTTCCGTGAAGGATCGCCATATAAACCAGAAGAACGATGAGTGACCACGTTTCTTTTGGATCCCAGCCCCAGAACCTACCCCATGAATAGTCGGCCCATACGCCACCGAGAATGACTCCGCCGGCGAGGAGAACAACTCCGTACTTCATGCAGGTATAAATCAGATCAACTCCATATCGATAGTCAGCTGAACTCATAGTTCCAAAGCGGCTTCTTAAAAGAACAGAATTGGCAATAATCCATGACAGAGCAAGGGCCGCATAGGAAAGGATCACCGTCGTCACATGGGTCGAAAGCCAGAAGTTATCACGAAGAACTGGAACCAGAGGCGAGATATTCGGATCAAGCATACCGTTTGCAAACTTCATCATCATAAGACAAAGGACGTTATAAGAGAGACCAGCAATCACGAATGATTTTTCTTTGCGGTAGAAACTGATGATACAAGACAGAACTAAGGCACCGAAGCCCGAGAACATCACTGTTTCATACATATTAGTTATAGGAGCTCGGCCTGAGATGTTAATTCTCATGACCATGGCCGTAATCTGAAGACCAAGGGAGATGGTCGTAATAATGGCACCAGGAATGGGATTTTTTAGTGAAACAAAAACTAAGATTCCAATCAAAGAAAGAAACATCGACCACAAAAAGAGATTCCACTTAAAGTAAGTGAGCTCGAGCATATAGTGATCGCCACGAAGGGTGAGGTATTTAGATTTGGCGTCATTAAAAAGATAATATACAGGATTCTCGCCTTTGCCCTGAGCACTCATGACTCTTTGTTCAGAAAGAAAATCTACCAATGGCAGGAATTCAACTTTATCACCTGTTACCAAGGGAACACTCCAGGCCCGGCCCCTCACGATGGCATCATACGTCTTTAAACGCTGATCAACTTTGGTGAGTTCTTTTTTGAATGAATTATTCTCTTTAAGATCGGCGAGCTTGGATTCCATGATTCCCATGAGATCATAAAGTCTTTCTACGGGAATTGATGTGGCGTTGTCGTCCATCGCCAAAAGTTTTTTTACTTCGACGTGATCAACTTTGATATTTACCGGCAGATCCAGCGGCATACCAAAAGCTTTTAGGGAAAGCTTACAGAAGGCTTCTGTCGCTGAGAATTCACCGATTTTGCTCTCACCAGTCATGAAACGAACTGTCTCAGAAGCAAGAACATAGAGTGGTTTCTCACGACCTCCGGCCTGGGTTGGATAAGATTCAAGATCTTTGGTACAGAAATTCATCTGTGCCATGGCATTGAATGAGAGAAGAAGGAGAAAGAAAATTTTAAGCACGGGTGGCTCCCGGTTTTGTTAGGTGTTTACGACGTAGGGCAAAGTGCCAGGTAGAGCCCAGAACCAAAAGTAATGAGCCTAGATATTTCCACAAACGACCTGGATCAAAGTTCACACTGAGAACACTTCCGAAAGGTCCTTCGCGAGTTTGAAAGTAGGAAGCCTGGTAGAAAGTGAAGTTTTGGTATTTAAGTGGGTTGTTCATGAACACATGGTGCTTCTCATTGCCTTTATTACCTTTAAAGAGAGTAATAAAACTTTCAAAGCTAGCTGGAGTGCTAGTTCCTGGGTCCGTATCCATCTTGAATTGATCTAAAACGATTTCATAAGGAAGTGTCAGAGATTTTTTAGTGAGATCGAATTTAATTTTTTCATCCCCGCGAGTGTAAGCAACTGGCTCACCTGCACGGACCCAGAAAGTTTGGTCATCGACTTGCACTTCAATGGCCTTGATTCCACCTTTAATGATCTGACTATTTTCCTGAATCGGTTTAACGGCTACTGGGCTCATCGTTGGATAAGATTCTTCACGATATTCTACTAAGAGAAGTTTAAAACCCATCCAAGGAAGATCAATCTGGCCTGAGACTTCAATCGGCCTTTCAATCCATTTCTGTGTTTCTTTATCGAAGTAGGCTGCAGATTTTCCGAAGACGAAAAGATGGGGCGATTTTTCAAATAGTTTTTTGGCAAAAACTCGGTAACTAGAAGCCTCATTTAAGTTAAGCGACTGATCGAGTGGCAAGGGCGACATCTCAGGCATGAAAAGAATTTTTTCGCCTTTGAAGTCTACTTCCACTATTTTTTTACCCGTCAAAAGATTTTTCTTTTTGAAGTCTTCAGGCTTAGGGGCAATACACTCACCGGTTTCGCCACTCCATACGATGAGGCCATCTTCTGTATTCTCACCAAAGCAGTGAGAAAGAGTTGAGGGCATGTAGTGAACGTTGAGAAGACCCATAGTAATGGTATTGTTGAAATCAGAGTCCGGATGGAGACTCAAAGTCAGGAATTCACCAAAATTTTGATTGTAGAGACGGTACCGCGATGATGTATGGCGAGGATTTTTTACCTTGATCGGCATCCACTGAAGTTCATTCTCTGCAAAAGGCACAAACCGTTTAAGTTTGATCCCTTCATAATCCATTTTCAGATCTTTCGTATTGGCAACAAAAGGCATACTAACAGAGACTTGTGTTCCACGAGAAGGAAACTCAATCCTCAACTCATCATCCGAGAGATCAATAGTTCTGGCCGGAAGGTTTGGAGTGAGAGTCATCGTTCCATCTACGCCTGAATGATAAGTAATGTAGGAGCCGAGGAAGATGGTGATGAGTCCCGCATGAATGACATAAAAGCCATAAAGATGTTTTTTCATCGGTAAGCGAATAAGAGTCGCAAACAAGATGGAAAGGAACATACAAAACTGAATGGCCATGAAGGGAAGAGATTTGTAGATCAATCGATTAGCGTATTCAGTGCCGTGGTAGGATTCCATAAAGGTTCCATAACCGAGGCAAATCGCAAAAACAAGGATGATAAAAACAGCAAATTTCATGTTGCCGAAAAAAAGTTCTACTTTTTTGTAGTATTGAATGAATGTTTCCATAAGAGCCTATAATTTCTCATGGTCTCAGACAAATGTCACCTTACAGAATGCTAGACAATGCCCAAATCGCACCGTAAAGAAGCGGTTGGTGGATGAGATAAATTTTGAGTGAATGTTTGCCCAACAATGTCAAAAAAACGGGTGATTTTAAGTTTGTCAGAGTTTTAGTCTTTGACAAATATGGTTGGACTAAAAGACCTAACAATATGGCCCAAAACCAAGGATAAATCGGAATGAAATCGAGAGAATTCTTCTGAATGATCGATGAGACCCATTTAATGTCATAATTAAGCCCATACTGGAGGACCAAAAGACTCACTAGGAGAGCTAAGGCGATTTTTCGATGGTTGACGACAAGCGCACCTAAGAGGGAGCCGGCGAGAATGCAGTGAAGTGTTCCAAAATAGATCCAGTTTTGAGGAAAGATCACATAAGTCCCGACACTGATGGCCAGAGCCGCAAGACCAAGTTTGACGGTTCTTTTTCTAAGTTCTATCCAGTTAATTTGCGGTCTATGAGTGTAATTAAGTGAAACACCGACACAAAATAAAAAGGTGAAGGCAATCACCCTTGGAAAGGCATACCAAAAGCCTGAGCTAAAACTCCAGCCGACCATGCCAAACATATGGAGATCGTAACAAGTGTGAAAAATAACCATCCAAATGACGGCCAATCCTCTCAAGGCATCAAGATACCCCGCTCTCATGTGAACTCCGGAAACAAGACAAAAACGGGATCCGAACTTTCTAAAGTCATAAGACCATCACCATGATTAGAGAGCCCAAAACTTGATAGTGGGGAGATCTCTGTAAATTCTGTGATCTGATAGCGGCACTGACCAGTTAACTTGAATTTGGTTTTAGCTAAAGTTGCGACGGAAAAAGTTCCAGCACGCGTAAACTGATGAATCCCTTGTCCAAAAACCTTTACCTGAATTTTGCCGTCGTAGTTATAGAAGGATATTTTTTGGCCAGGTCTCTGAGAGATAAAACGAAGAGCTTCGCCGATATTAAAAAGCTCATGGTCCAGGCGACCTCCTAAAAAACCCCAAAGATGAAATATCTCACCCTTGGTTTTAGATAAGATCTGAAAAGCTGACGCTAAATCAGAGAAATCTTTATTTGGTTTAAGAAGCAACTGATGAGCACAAACAAGATTAGTCTTTAGTGAATCTTGATCTCCGGTCCATACGTCTATTCTTGAAGTAAATGAAGCTCCGCCATCTACCGCGAGAATGGGATGAGCTGTCAGGTCGTGAGAAAGTTGAGGCCCCATGGGTCCAATCACTGTCCAGGACTGTGCATTTGAAAGTCTTTCGGGTAGATTCATACCTTGATATGTTAGCGCTGAATGCTCCGGAATCCTAGGAGGGAGTTATGGTTGAGGTAAAATCTGCGAGGGCCCTAAAGCTTCTCGAAGTTCCGGTTTCGCTGAAAAATGAAATGCAAACTGGCATGAAACGTTTTCCTTTTGATGACGTGAAGGTTTGGGCTTCTCTTGAATGGGATCAAAATAACGTCAAAAATTTGTCGTTTTATGGTGAATTGAATAATGGTGAAAAAATAATTGTTGAAGCCTTAGGGCTTTTGATGAAGAAAAAAGCCATTACTTATCTTGATCAGATATCACTGAGAGAGTGCGAAGCTTTTCTGCGTGACCGAAACTCTGAACCGGCCGTTACTGGAATGACAGAAGCCGAAGAAAACTTCTTTAAAAGATTGGTGCGATGGCTTCGTTCATGGTCACGTATTGAAAGCGGTGCTAACTATAAGTTTACGAATAAAAAAGGACCTTTTCGTCAGCTTAAGTTGGTGGACAAAATCCGCGAGATGAAAGCCTATTTAGCTTCGGCGCAAATTCTTACACTGTACGAAAATTTGGTTGCTCCTGAGCTCGTTGATCTGGAAGATTTAACAGTTTATCTCCAGGCCCCTTATGCTACTGATAGCGAGAAAAAAGCCTTTCAAGAGCTACATATTCTCGGTGTAGAAGCATTTCAAGAGGAGAATCTGAACTTTATACCTGAGCCCTAGAGGCGGCATCTCAAAAAATATGTTTGATAAAGCGTTTTTATTATCGCTACAATGGTTCTATAGCAATTAGGACAACCATTTTTTAAGAGCAGGACATGGAAGAAAGATCTCTGATTTTTAAAGAAGCCAAGAAAGAAGATGAGGTAGTAAACCTCTCTAAATTCGATATTCAAGCCTTCACTGATACTCAAGACTTCTCTTGGAGTCTGGATAATATCAAAAAAGAAGTTAAAACTGGCTGGAAACTTATCTCAGTCATGACTGAGGAAGAAATTGTGGCCGCAGTTCTCATTAAGAGAGATGGCGACACACTTTTTACCAAGAACACTCCGATTAAAATGGCGTTCCAGGGTAATGGCTTTTCTCACCAAATCAAAAATTATTACGAAGATGAGGCCAAAAAGTCTCAGGTTCGCAAAGTTATTAACTACTGTCCGGTAGATAATTTCCGAATGATTGCTCTTAATGAGAGTCACGGTTATAAGCGCACAGGGCAGGCGTTTGGAATTCATAATAATATTATTGAATGGGTTAAAGTTTTATAACTAAAAACGTTATTTCAAACACACGGGAACTATTCCCACACACTTCGGAGGCAACCATGGCTAAGAAAACTACTGCAAAAAAAGCGACAGCTAAAAAAGCTATTGCTAAAGCAACAACAGCAAAAAAAACTACAGCTAAAAAAGCAACAGCTAAAAAAGCTACTGCTAAGACTGCAGCTCCTAAAAAAGCAACAGCAAAGAAAGCTACTGTTAAAACTGCTACTGCTAAAAAAACAACTGCTAAGACTGCAGCTCCTAAAAAGAAAACTGCTCGTAAGCCAAATGCAGCTTTCATGAAGCCGCTTAATCCTTCAACAGCTCTTGCTGAAGTTATTGGTGCTTCACCGATTCCTCGCACAGAAGTAATGAAGAAACTTTGGGCCTACATCAAGAAGAACAATCTTCAAGATGCTAAGAATCGTCGTAACA
>JBBARF010000053.1:0-15183 GCA_040399925.1 Bacteriovoracaceae bacterium | reverse complement strand
ATGATAAATTGAAAGTTGTTTTTGGCGGCAAAAAACAAGTCTCTATGTTCGAAATGACAAAGCTTGTTTCTACTCACCTAAAATAATCTCGAAATAGATTTTAAAAGAGAGGGCCATTCCGGAAGGGGTGGCCTTTTTTTTTGAATAACAGTTAAAGAGGAGCAGGTTGGGGATAGAGAAAGAAAAGGGCAGTGTTGATAAGCTTCGTTCTCAACTTACCTCATTATTTATAACTTTCCCGGCTGTTCGAACGACAACCTGAAAAAGCGTAGCTTTTTCAGGTTTCACAACGAAAGCGGGGAGTGTTTTAAAAGTTGATTATGTTGAGGCGTGGAGTTTACGTTTTTTCCCACCACATGCTTGTCTTTGATTGGTTTCTACAAGGCCTAGATTTTTCGCACTCGATTGTACTCATCTACTCTTTCTTTATCTAGGAAGGGGGCTGCAAGCTCTGAATTCATCAGGTCTTGACAGTGAATTGTTGGATTACCCTGGGGAAAACTCTGTTTTCCACCGTAGTAAAGAGTGCACTGATTGGCATAATAATCGAGGTACTCGGGGAAGTTTTGTTTGAAGTGATTCAGGATAACTTTCTTCTTGGCCAAGTCCAGAGATGAGAAAATGGCATCTGGAAGAGGATCAAGATTTTTTAGATCACCCATTACGGCCATTCGTTTTTCATTGGCCTTGCCTAGGTCGCCAAGTCGAGTCCAAGCGTAATTGAAAAGTTCGCCACGTGAAGGATTCTCGAGTAAATAAACAGTATAGAAGAAGTCCGTAATCTTGGGGTTCATCTTGTTTTGGACTTTGAGGATTTGGTAGGCGACTTCTCTATCTCCGACTTTAGAAGGTGAGTAGAGTTTTTCCATTGCGGTACGATTAAGTGCAGGCAAACAATCGGGATGAATGGTTTGGTCGATTTTTTTTAATAAATCCCCCTTGGGTCCAAGGCGGACATAGTCCAACTCTAGTTTTCCCCAAAGGGCCTTCATGGCAAAATCTTTTTTGCAGTAGAATTCGGAAAGAGGGCTTTTTAGGGCAACTTCAAGAAAGGTCCAGCTGGTAAATTCTGTTGAATTGAGTGGCAAGGTCATTTCGGCGAGCTTGATCGCAATTTCAGGGTCGGTATTATCTGACTCCCAGAAACTTTTGATGGCGGCTAAACAAGGATTAGTGTCTTTCAGACAGTGACGAAGGTAACGCAGTCCAATTTCTTGGCGGCGAAGCTTAAAGACATCGTCGACTCGGAGTACCGGCCAGCGAAAGAGCTCTTCAGTCTTTTTAAAATTCTTTTCATCAATAACACTTTTATTTAGAACGCTCCCCGCAAAAACTTCTCCCATCTTAGACACCATGCTCTTCCACGCATCAAGGCGTTCAGAAGGGCGTACATCCAAGGCATGCTTAAAGAATTCCTCGCTACTTCCTTCCTGGGCAAGGATCTCCAGATCCGCAAGGGTATAGGTCGCCGCCTTTAGAGGAGAGAGGAGGAAAAGTGCTATGAGAATACTTAAACGGATCATAGGAATATTTTAGGCCTTCTCACTTGAGGGCGTCAATTTTTAGAGGTAAATTATGTTATTTCAATTTTACGGAGTTTATTGTGGATAATGTGGGCATTCCTGTTGTTAAGAAAAAGCTTCTAGCTAACCGTTGGCAGATCTCTTATTACGAAGAATTTGAATCTATCCTCTTTAATGGTGCTGATATCCATCCGGACCTCGGACGCCTGATTGATTTTGCCCAAAGCTTATCAAGTGGTAAAGGATTTAGAAGAGAAGTTGTCCTGGAGGCCTTCCCTTTCTTATGTGCCCTGAGACCTGAAGAGCGAGGAATGTATATCGGTGGGCGCCGACTCTCCCGAGAGCTGGCCCTCCTGAAACTTTATGAAATCAATCCCACTATGATTGATGAAAAAGTCGAAAAGAAATTTTTTCATATTAAAGAACATATCGAAAAGATCAGCACCCTAGCTCCGGCCTCGTTCCCTTCAGAAATTGAATGGGTGAGTTTTGAAAATTCTCTTCCTCTCTGGTGGCATAAAAATGAATGGAAAGATGTCGATGATGAAGCAAAAGTTATTCTCAAACAATTAGTTAAGAAAGTAGGGGATTACCGTTCGAGTTTTTTTGAGAAATTCTCAGACTATGGGCTCACTCTGACGGCGCAATTTGATCTCATCCGAGTCCACTTACTCAAATTCCTAGCACTTCTTCCTTCACTGGATCACGATAAATCAGGGGATGAGGTTAAACGAAACTTACTTGAAAGTCTTCGTCGTCTTAAAAAAGATATTGAATCGCAGGCCAGTAATAAAAAGCGAGGCACTCGTCCCTTTCCTTTTTATCTAAAGATATTCTTTTCGTTTGCGCTTAAAATCGCATCATTTATTCCTGCAGGTTTACTCGCCAGTATAGTCCGAAGCATGGTTCGTATGATGGCCCGCCGATTCATCGCGGGAGAGAGCATTTCAACTTCGCACCATACCATGAGTGAACTAAGAGCTTCGAATCGTGAAGCTACTTTGGATCAGCTAGGTGAATTAGTTGTGAGTTCAAAAGAAGCAGATGAGTATTTTGAAAAAGTTCTCCAACTCATTCATGGACTTAAACATCATGTCCCACGTGGCGAAAAAAATACTGCCGGCATTTTTAAGTCCCATGTCTCTATTAAAGTCAGCGCTCTTTCTCATGATTTTAGACCACAGGCCTTTGAGGCCACATTTGCTAAGGTTGCTCCACGTCTCAAACGCATTCTTCAGGAAGCTGAGCGCGAGGATGTATTTATCAATGTCGATGCTGAACATCATCACTATCGTGATCTGGTTCTTCGCATTTACGCCAAGGTTCTTCTCGATTCTTCGGAACTTCAAAACTACGCTCAGACGGGAATTGTTATTCAGGCCTATCTGCGTGATGGTGCTCAACATCTGAAAGAAGTGATGGAACTTGCTCGTAAACGTAAGATTCGGATGCCTATTCGTTTAGTGAAAGGTGCTTATTGGGATGCTGAAACAATTGAAGGGGAAGCTCATCAATTCACACCTCCACAGTTTTTAAATAAAGAAGAGACTGATCTTCACTTCAGACAGCTCGCTCATATGGCCCTTAAAAATCACGATGCAATTCATCTGGCGATTGGTTCACACAATCTTCAGGATCACGCATTTGTTGAGGCGCTCCGTAAATTGCGCTTTAAAGAAGCTCCAGTGGTTGAGCATCAATGTTTGCATATGACCTACGAAGCTCTCTCTCATGGATTAGCAAAAATGGGATGGCCGACCCGTAACTATATGCCGATCGGAAACCTTCTCGTCGGCATGGCCTATCTCGTTCGTCGTATCATGGAAAACTCTTCTCAAGTGGGTGTGCTATCCATCATGCGTTCACACCAGAAGGCTAGTGGTCTCATCTCTCCGGTTGAAGTCTGGAGTAAGAAAAAAGAAGCTGGAACTTTTATTCATGATTCATTTATTCGCGAGCTCAAAAGTGATTTTGCTCCAGTCAGGCCTTTGCGTCTGCATCTGGATGAAGAGAGATTTTCACTTGAAAAGGCACTATTTGATTTCAAAAAACATATTTCAGATTCACAGACTCAATTTCAAAGCTCAAATGATCTAAAAGTATCTTCAAGCTCTAAGCCTGAGCTTTTAGTGGGAACTTATCCAGAAAACAGTGCTGAGGATTCCGTTAAAGCGGTTTCTGAAGCTGAGTCCGCACTTAATGATCACTGGTGGAGTAAGTCTTCCTTATCACTTTATCGTGTTTCGATCATGCTCAAGGCCGCTGATCTCATGCTTTTAAAGCGTAACGATCTTTCGGCACTCATGGTTTATGAAGCTGGAAAGACCATGACTGAAGCACTTGCCGACGTGGATGAAGCGATTGATTTTATCAGTTTTTATGCACGGCAAGAAATTCAGATTCAACTGAACTCACAAAAGGTTTCTAATCGTGGTGTGATCAGTGTGATTGCTCCATGGAATTTTCCGCTCGCCATTCCTTGTGGGATGACGGTTGCTCCGTTAGTCGCAGGGAATGCAGTGATCTTAAAGCCTGCTGAGCAAACTCCCCTGATTGGACTTGAGCTGTATAAAATCCTGACCCAGGCTGGAGTTCCCAAAGAACTTTTCCGCTTGATTCAAGGTGATGGCGAAGTCGTTGGAGCGCCTTTGGTTAAGCATCCGCGAACAGCGGGTGTCGTATTTACAGGATCAAAGGGTGTCGGCCAATGGATTTACCGCAACGGCGCAGATAAGTTGATGGAGCATTATCATCATCAGGTTCCCATGCAGAAGAAGATCATTACAGAGATGGGCGGAAAAAATGCCATAATCGTCACCAATAATTGTGAACTTGATGAAACCATCTCGGGCATTCTTTATGCGGCCTTCGGACATGCGGGACAAAAATGTTCAGCGGCTTCAAGAGTGATTGTCCATAAAGAAGTCAAAGATGCGCTGAATGCGCGTTTGGTTCAGGCAATAAAAGATATTAAAGTTGGCGAAGCCTTTGATCCATCTACTTCTGTAAATCCATTAATTTCGGAAGCCGATCAGGACCGAGTGAAAAAAGCGGTTGAAGGGGCCAAGGATGAAGTTATCCGTGCTCATGGAAAGATCCTCATTGATCGATCATTTGAAAAGCTTCCTGGTTACTGTGTCGGACCTGCCGTATTTGAACTTCCTCTTCATCAGGCCAAGAAAAAGGATTCATGGGCCCAGAGAGAAATTTTTGGTCCAGTTATTCATGTCATTGAATATGAATCGATGATTGAAGCTGTTGAGCTTTTCAATTCTACTGAATATGCACTGACTGGGGGAGTTTACTCTCAATCCCAGGACGATATTGATTTCCTTTTAAAGTTCCTTCGTTGTGGAAACCTGTATATCAACCGTCCTAATACAGGGGCGCGAGTAGGAATTGAACCTTTTGGTGGCTTTAAACTTTCAGGTACGGGACCTAAAGCGGGCGGATCAGATTATGTTTCTCAGTTCCACTTTGTTGTGGGCAGTGTAGAGCAAAGACAGGATCATCGTATGTGGGCGCCAGATAGTGGCTATTCATTAATGGTACCTAAACCTTCACTCATTTCTATTCCGGGCCGAATTGACCGCTTTAGTAATTTCTCTCACGACTTCCTTGCTCAATATGAGATCTTTATGGGGACAGTAAACGAGAAGGAGAAAACTCAACTGCAGCAATTCTCACTTTGGATCCGAGAGCACTTAAAGGCCTATCTGACTGATAAGCATCCTAATTTCTTGATCCCAGGTCAACTCAGCTATAATGATAAGTCCCTCATCAAAGAAGCAGGTCTATTTGTAAACGTAGGTTCTAAACCAAGCCTCAAGTCTATTCATTATTTATTTGCCTCCTTGGCACTTGGATGTGGTGTCTCTGTTGCCTGTGTTACTCAGGAAGCTTACGCCACATGGAAAGCGATTTTAGATATAGCGTGGAAAGCTGGGTTTTCAAAAACCAATCTTGATATCACCCTTATTTCAGATAAATCTCTGCATAAAGTTCTCATGACTCCCCAATATAGTTTTGTTTATGCAGGAAGCTTTGAGCAGTATCATGGTGAGCTTTATAAAAATATTCTTGAAGGTGATTCGTTAACAGAAAACATGCGCATGATCCTTTCAGAAATGGATGGGAACGCACTTTCGGATGCCTCTGACGTTCTTGATCTTTTTATCTGGATCCGCTCTGTAGCTGTCAATACGATGAGACATGGAGCTCCTCTGGAGCTTTCACCATGAACATATTAATTCTTGGCGCAGGTAAAATGGTCGAAGGAATTCTGACCGGCCTCATAGGCAAGGTTGAAATGAAGACTTGGAGTATTTATACTCCAACCGGAAATTCCGCTAAAATTTTGGCGGAGAAAGTTGGTGCCAAGGCCGTGACTGATCTTGATTCAATCCAAGATCCGGAATGGATCTTGGTCGGTTGTAAACCTCAACAGTTGTCTCAGCTAAAGGCCACAATCGGTAACCGGTTTAATTCTTCATTGTACGTGAGTTTACTTGCGGCCGTGAGTGAAGCTGATCAGCTGAAAACTCTCGGAGCGATTTCTCTTATTCGTGTGATGCCAAATCTTGCTGTAAAATACAATCACGGGGTTTCACTTCTTTCATCAAATTCTGCACTTGCTCAGATTGGACGGATGGAAGAGATTTTTAAATTTTTAGGGGAAGTGATTAAGGTCAGTGAAGATGAGTTGGAAGAGCTGACTCTCCTGACGGGATCTGGGCCTGCATTTTTCTACGAATTTACTAAAAATCTGGCGGAAAGTTTTAGCTCCCTCACCCCTGAGATTCGAGAAAAACTTGCCCGTAAGGTTCTCGCTGGGGCGGCTGTATCAGCGGGCAATGATCCGTCTGCACTAGGTGTCCTGACAGATTCAGTGACTTCCAAGGCCGGTGTGACAATTGCTGTTCTTGAAGAGTGGCGCAAAAACGGACTGAAGGATTTTTTGGGTAAAGGTATTCAAGCAGGGAAAAAGCGTTCTGGTGAAATCAGGGAACAAATAAAGAAGAGCTGACACTATTCCACTTCTTCTTCTTCAAAACTAAAATCACTTTTCTCACGTTCAAGCTGCTTATACAGCTCACTTTGGCAGAATGTACTTTGCGCGTAATTCAAACAGCGATTTAACTCTTTATCGTTTCTTTTTCTAGCGAGCATCTTCTTTTGCGCCTTAGGCAGGATAACCAAGTGTTCACGGATGAGATCATCAACTTGACCGCAGGTGCAGTTTTTATCGCAATTTTGAATCATGTTTGCGACTTCTTTAGAGTCATCCAACATAGCTTCCATATCATCTTGAACCACTTCCATGCGCGGACGAATTGTTCTCAAAAGAAGAGAAGCTTCGTCGGTATCGGGCACGCAAGATAATGGCGCCATTTCTTCATCGAAAATTTTTGTGAGGAGTTGAGTTGCAAGGATGAGCTCGCCTGGTGCGAACTCTTTTACCGGCGCTGTTTTTGCCGCAGGAGCAGCTTCCGGAGTCACCAGAGGTGAGGCACAAGAAACAACAAACATGAGGAGAACAATAAACTTCACTGACATATAATGGGTGCACCTTGATTCATGATCTGGACGACCTGACCGACTGTACATACCTTTCTACCATCTTTTTTTAAATAGTTCAAAACTTCTGGCAGCGAAAGAAGAGTCCGTTTATGAGTGTCATCGAATAAAATAATACCAGAATCTTTAGACGACTTTTTCATGAGTTTAAGAGTTCGGTCAGCTATTTTTTGAGCGGATTGGGGCATCCAATCTAAAGTATCCACACTCCAAAAGACATGAATGACATCGTTCTCAGCAATTCTTTCGCGGATATGTGTTGCATTCATACCTGCTCCGTAAGGCAATCGATAGAGTCCGACCTTCTGCTTATGCTGCTCTCCCACTTTTTGGATCGCCTCAGAAATCTCTTTATCCAAGCTCAGGTTTCCTGCTTTCGTGAGATCGCGGTGTGAATAGGAATGGGCACCAATCTCCATTCCGGAGCTCAGGAGATCCTTAGCTTCAGGCGAGTGTCGGCCCATTTTAAGTCCCAAAGGAAAGAAGGTTGCCTTGAAATTATTTCGTTTCAATGAGGCCACAATTTTAAGACTGCTAGGTGTTGGACCATCATCAAAAGTCAGTGACCAGACCTTGGACGGAAACTCTGAACCATTTACACTTCCCATTTTGTTAATACTGGGAGCAAATTTCTTTTCATTGGAATCAAATTTGAAATCAATCATGTGTGATAGGTGATCAATATTTTTCTCATGAATTTGAAAGTCATTAATGAGCTGAAGTGATTTGTAATGCTCTTCAAGCTCTTTGCGCCCAAGCTCCACCACCTTACTTGGAATCAGATCACTTAGTGCAAGAGTCTCTAAAAGGTTTTCTAGCGAGACCAGATGAAGTCTTGATAGCCCCGCAAATTTAACCAGTGTTGATTTAAAGTGGGTCAGTTTTTTATGCTCTTTAGAATTAAGAATTTGAGCATATTCAGCGGTTATGAACTCTTCGATCTCATCAATCTGAATCCTTGTCGCCATAAGATTTTGGTAGGAGATGGATTCAAACTCTAGGACCTCGTCGAAGTCCTTAAGGTTTTTATGGCCGATCATGGTGTAATAGTGAAGGGAGGTCAGCTTCTCAATTGCAACTTGTTCAGCGGCCGAATCATCTTCCCGAAGCTGCTGTTGGAGGGAAGAAGAGGCAAGCCTTCTTTGGGTTTCACTTGGTCCTAACCATTTTCTATATCCACAGGACGTAATCATAAAGGGGAGCATAAATAAAAACAGCCGAAAATGCATAGGATCTCCAGCTCTCCTATCGGTAGGAACCCTTGATACTTGAGTGGACTAATCATGGAAAGTTATGCCCATCAATGAGAACTATTGAATTATGATGCCCCGAGGAGCACAATAATTAAGAGAGGTTTAATCATGGAAGACAACATTAGATCCGTTCTTTCCCAGTTTCACTCTAAGAAAAAGCGTGAAGGTCATGACGTACAAAAAGCGTCCACAGGCCCGTCTGGCAAACCTTCGGCCTCTGAGATTCCTGATGTTTTCTTTGACGTGATTCTTCAAAAATACAAACTCAATCGTTTAGAAATCTCGCTCTTGATGATGCTTTATCGTCAAGTGTGGTCTCGTCCAAATCTCTATAAGTCTCATGGTATTGGACCTCTTAACAGTTACGCCGACCTTTGTGTCGCTCTTCACTCGTCAACAGAAGAGCTTGGAACCCATCTTCGTGCCTTGGAAAACTACGGCTTCATTGAGACCGTAAGATCAGGTCAGTACTTCGTCAGAAAGTTCTTCACTGAAGAGCTTGATAGTCAGTACGGGCAGGATTATGATGACTTTTTCTAGGGTAGGGGATTGAAGCTTTCAGAACGACTTTCTAAACTCCATTCGTATTATAAAGACTCACACAGCGTGTGGGATATTGGTTGCGATCATGGTCAGCTTGGACTCTCCTTTGGGGAAGTTGCAACTGTTCAGGAACTTTACTTGGTAGATCCTTCAGTCAAAGTCATTACTGAATTAAAGAGGACCGTTGATGCGTATATTACAAGAAAGTCTTTTAAAATCATTATTCATGAAAAAAGAGGGCAGGAAATAGTGCTTAACTCTAATTCTAAAACAATCTATATAGCTGGTATGGGGGGTGAGGAAATTATAGAGATACTGATTCATCTTGAAACTCAGCTCTCTCCTCATGACCAAATTGTGATTTCTCCTCATCGAAAAATTCTGGAGCTACGAAAATATCTCCATCATTCCTCTTTTCGTCTGGAAGATGAAGTAGTGCTTTTTGAGAATGGGCAGTATTATCAGATTATGGCCCTAACCTTTGGGGGAAGTGGGGAAGTGGTCAGTTCTTATGGCAGCTCGCTGTTTTTAAAGGGAGTTGGACCGGAATATAAGGCCCATCAAATTCAACATTTTAAACAACATAAAGATCGGGAATCAGTGGCCTATTTTGCCTATCTGGCGACTTTCTAAATTAAATTTGTGATATACTTGGTTCATGTCAACTAACTTATTGTTCTACTATTTTGGTGACGATGAGGCGTACTACAAGGCCCTACAAGGGGAGTTCAGAACTAATTCGAAACTACCTATCGAATTCAAAAAATTTTATTCAAATGACGAAGCCAAAATTCAAACGTTTTTTATCAGCATTTTTAACTTAAAGCCTGCAGTTGTCTTTATTGATTTTTCAAAACAAACTGCAGACTACATGCACCTCGCGAGAATTCTTTCTAGAACTCCATTAGAGCACAAGGTCTTGTTAGTGGGACTGCTAGATTACTTATCACCACAGGAAGTTTTACTAGAAAGTATCGCTACGGGAGTGGCTTTAACTTATATCAAAAGTGCTGAAATTTTTGATGTTGCCTTTGATGTCGCGAAGATTCTCTCTCCCAATGATAATGCTGCCCATGGGTTTGCCAACGCAAGTTTGAAAAATGAAGAATGGATTGTGGGTGTTCCGACTAAGGTTGGTTATATTCAGGGAGAAGGCCTGCATTTAGAGACTGATTATAAGATGAGTAAAGGCGATAGGGTTAAGCTGGCCCATGCCTGGAAAAAACATAAAATTATTCCTTCTCTGGAAATGTTTGTTAAGGAGGTAGCCGAATCAAACATGTTCTACCAATTTAAGCGCAATGCTGATCTTGATTTTGTCTTCATGGATGAGTTTCTGCCTCCTGAAGGGATGGAAGAAGATCGCATCCGTGAGAGGACTCAGGAACGCGAAGATATGATTCTTCGTCACAAGAAACATCTTAAGAAGTGGATCGAAGAGAATATGTCCCGTTCTCAGGAAAAAAAAGCGAAAGTGCTCATTATCGATAAGCTCTTCAACTTTTATCAACAGCAACTAAGAACTGATAGGCATCCTTATACCATTCGATGTGTGCCATTTTTAGTTGATGTATCTCAGGAACTCATACGTCTTCACCCTCAAGTGATTGCGTTTAACATTGAAAATGATGATGCCGTTAATCCACGCAATAATAATGAAGGTCTGGTCACTCTAATTCAGACCATAAAGAATAATTATGGGGAAGATTACCGTCCTTTTATTATCATTTTTAACAGCAAAATCCCATCAAAGGAAATGCAGGATAATCATGCCTATACAAATCTGATGGCGACAACTAATGAACTTTCAGTTGAAGTGCTGGTTCGGATGGCCGAAATTTTTGAAAAGAAACTAAAAAAAGAAGAGATACCGGCGGGCAAAGAAGATCTTTCTAAGGTGTTTATTAAAAAAACCAATGCGGATTCATTTGCTGAAATCCTTGTTCCTATTACGGTCATTAAGATTTCAGAAACAGATATGATTATCCAATCCGAAGCAGCTCTGGAAATTGGGATGAATCTACACATCACAAAACCAGTCGATATGTATATCCATCTTCTTCCAACCAAAGCGACAGGAAAGATTCCTGAATACATGGGTCTGATTCATTGCCTTGGTGAGGATCAGAAGAAAGAGCTTCGTAAATTTGTGAACTCAGTCTTTTTCCGTGAGCATGACGCCAAACTTAGTGCAGAAACGGATGAATTCAAAAAACTGAATGAGGCCAAGCTTCAGCAGAAACTGGACCTGGAACAGAAACAGGCAGAAGCCCAATCCGCTCCAGACGGGGATTCAGAGCTCAAAAAAACTGCCAACGAGGGCTAAAACCTTGCCCTTTCAGTGCTCTCGTCCTATCTTCTTTTCATGCGATTATTAAAAGTCATCGTCTTCTTTTTTATCCTTTATCTTATTCGTCGGTTTTTCCAGATGTACAAAGTCATGAAAGAAATCCAACGGACACAAGAAGAAATTCGCAATAAAGAAGCCCAAAAAATGCAGCAGCAGAAGTCTGCGGGTGTGGTTGAAGCTGACTACAAGGTGATGGACCCTTAAAGGTTTTTAAGCGCTGTTTTGATCTCAGAGACGATGGTCTCAGAACCCTTCCCGAACGTAACTTCCACTAGCTTTTTAAACACACTCAAGAGCATATTCTTATCTGGATGATCAAAGCCATTCAGTGCCGATTGGGCATTTTCGATAGATGTCAGAGGCACCTTAAGACCGCGTTTTGAAGCCTTGTCGGCAAAGGTCTGCCAAAGGAGCTCCTCGACCGAACTTAGTTCCTCTTTTCTGCGCTGGCGGTAGATATACCATGAATAAAGACCCATAAAAAGCGCAAGTAACAGTGGGGCCAGAGAAAAGAACCATTCTTTTTTAATCATTAGTTTTTCAAGTAAGGCTTCCTGTCCGTAGTAATCCATTTCTTCCAGCCATTGATAAAAGCGATAATCCCATTGCTCAAACCATTGTTGAAAATCATTCAGCCAAGCGATGTTGAGTTTTAACTTCTGTAGTGTAGATGCTCCCGCGGCAGCCCCCATAAAAGCTCTGCCTCCGGAAAGAATCCGGTCAGGTGCTATCCAGCTCGTTGGATCAAGTCTGCGCCAGCGAGTCCCATCAAAGGCCTCAACCCAAACGTGAGCATCATTCTGAGAAATGAGATAAAAGCCCGCAAACTTGTTATACATTCCACCCATATAACCTGATACCAGACGAGAGGGGATACCTTTAACTCTTAAAATCAGGCCGAGGGCGGATGAGTAATGGGAGCAGAAGCCCACTTTTTTAACTTTCATAAAATCTAAAAATGACGTCACTTTGCCTGGGGAAAGAGTGTAAACAAAGTTTTCTTTCGTTAAGTGGTTTCTTAGCTCACCTTCAATTTCCCTGATTGTTGTTCCATGGAAATTTTTATTAACCCATTTCGTTTCTTCTTTATTCATATGATGCCGAGAAAAGCGCTGGATATCAAAAACCGGATTCATTTTTGGTAACGACGAATAAACTTTGTAGCGCTGTGAATTCTGCAAGCGTTTCTGAGGCAAGGTTCCCAGATCTCCCACTTCGTAAATTCTGTCTCCAACACTAAAGTGATGAGGAGTATCGAGTCCGAAGAAGTAATCTTCTTTCCCAAAAACACGAATCGTTTGAAGAATCTGATCCGGATCTGGGGTAAAGGTTTTAACCGGAGATGGAGAAACATCACTTCGGTCATGGGCCATAAGAGGCCAGTTCCAACCATCAGTAAAAGAGAGTGTGTTTCCGCGCCAGTATAATCCTACCTGAGGAATGGTTTTAGACAAAACTGCCCTGAAGGCCGGATCTTCATTTATGGTTAAACTCTCTACCTCGGATAAATTAACATCGGGCGTGTAACCGATCTCGCCTTCGCGCTTAGAGAAATTCTGATAAGAAAGTGGATTCATCACCCGCGGAATGAAAAAGAAAAAAATCGCCGTCAGTGGAAGAACCCACAACATGACCTGACCTGCTTCCTTGAACTTCCATCTTAATGTCAGGCCCTGATAAAAGTTTTGAATCAAAAGAAAGAACGACGACGTAAAAAACATCACATACATGAGGGATCTGACAAACAGTGATCCCGAGCCAATCAAGAGTGTCAGCCCGTAGAAGATCATGTACTGATCCCTAAGGGTTTCTTTTTCAAGCATTTTAAGAATAATGATAGTCGTTAAGAAGTTAAGGCCTACTTCCGGGTCAATGACTTTGCCATAACTAAACCAGTAAGATCCAAAAACAATTAAAGCGACAATATTTCGAATGAGTTTTCTTGGTCTGATTTTAAAGGCCACCAGAATCACGCCTAAAACAACAAACCCAATAGTTAATGGAGTGAGAAACTCATTTAAGAGTCCCACAAACATCAGCATGATAATGGCTTCTTTTAAATCAGCTCTCAACATAGGCTTAGAACCTTGAGACATTGATGGAGATGATCACTATGTTGAGCGGGACCGAGTTTCCCATGGGGACCTTCAAAGAGAAAAGGGATTCCACGACGGTGGCAATCCACCATCTGAGTCGCTAGAAGTGAGAGATAAGTTTCAGGGTTCGTCTTTGGGAATTCAAATCTTATGTGAAAGAATTGCTCAGAATATTCTTCGCCTTCTTTGATAAGAAGATCTCCTGAACGAGCGTAATGCTTCCAGCTAATTTTACGGGATTCATCACCCTGATAGGGTGTAAGATTCCCAATATCTTCACGTCCAGCGCGTCCCATAGCAATGCTCTCACCGAAATTATTATTGGCCAGATCATTCAAAACTACATCATTGAGTAATGCCGGGTAGGCCACTGTTTCAAATTGTACAGGATAGAAACACCAAATCCGGTAAAGACCAAAGGGCAATTCTGTCGAAACTTTAAGATGGGTCCATTTCCAAATTCCGCGAGTTGGAATTTTTAATTCGCCCAAAGCGAACCTCTCTGTTTGTTCATACAGCTCAGGTTTCACGGTCTCACGGCTTTTTTCCAGAGTTAAATTCCAGTTATAAGGACCCTTAGGAGACTTATCCCAGATCACTTTGAGTGGCAGCAAGGAACTGGCATGTCCGTCAGGGAGACTAAGGTTCTGGAGTTTTAAGTGATAAAGATGAAAATGAGACTGCACCAACCAGAGAAGATTTATGGAAAACAAAAACAGGGTGAAAATGAGAAGAAGATTATTGTCATATCCGATGGCCATGAGAAACATCAGAAAGATGAGTCCGATCAGGTATCCACCCATCTTGGTGGGCATGATGTAGACTCTGGTTCTTTTTCTAAACTGCTTACGGATCCAGCTGTTCATTTACTTTTAACGAAGTTGATTTTCTTTATATAGTCTCTGGCCTTGAGTTGCTCAGTGGCCGCATGCAGAGATTGATATGAGTACATACGATGTCCGGCAACATAAGGAAAGATCGCCTGAACATCATCTGGAAGAAGATGATCTCGACCTTCGAAGAACGCCCATGCCTTCGCCGCATCCATGAGATCAAGACCAGCACGCGGACTAAGTCCCCATTGATCTTCTTTTTGGCGAGATGTTTGAAGAACATCGGCAACGTATTCAAGCAGGAGTTTTGAAGCCGATACTTTCTTGATAGATGATTCCATCGCCGCCAGATCATGATGAGTGATTGAGGCCGGATAATTTTCAAGTTTTTCTAAGCGTGAACCCGACTGCAGGAGATTGACTTCCTCATCCCGCGTGAGATGGCCCATTGAAATCTTAAACAGGAAACGATCAAGCTGAGATTCTGGTAGGGGATAGGTCCCGAACTGCCCTCTTGGATTTTGAGTCGCAAATAAACAGAATCTTTGTGGCAACTGATAAGAGATCCCATCAACGGTCACATATTTTTCTTCCATCGCCTGCAAAAGTGCACTTTGAGTTTTAGGAGTTCCACGATTCAGCTCATCTGCTAAGATCAGTTCACCAAAAATGGGACCGGCCTTAAAGATGAATTTCTCAGATTCTTTGTGAAAGATACTTACGCCTAAAATATCAGAAGGCAAAAGATCACTAGTAAATTGAATGCGTCTGAAATCTAGACCTGTCGCCTTGGCAAAAAATTTCACCAATGTTGTTTTGCCCATACCGGGGACATCTTCAATCAAGATATTACGATTCAAGATCAAAGCAATGAACGCTAAACGAAGTTGTTGTTTGTTACCAGGAAGAAAGAGTTCGCCCTGATCAAGAAAAGTCTGCCATTTGTTTGTCATATTGAGATGTTAACATGCCCGTAATATTTGTCATTTTATAAAGAATGGCCCTCCA
>JBBARF010000052.1:0-23641 GCA_040399925.1 Bacteriovoracaceae bacterium | reverse complement strand
AGGATTCAGGACACCTTCAATATTACAGTCTGAAATGTTTGAATCAAATTTAGTATCGATACACTTGTTGCGTTCAAGTGCATCCATCGCGAGATTTTTCATCTTCACAAGTTTTGCATTCGCCGGATTTTTTTCAGGACTCACAATTTCTGTGTGAACAGCTTTAAGAACAGCAAGCTCACTAGTAAGTTTCGTCACTTCTTCATCCATACCATCTCTTTTGATGGTATTCTCACAAACTTTCGAAAATTCGGATTTCTTAATTAGATCGACGTCCAGACATTTTGTGACGAGTTCAAGTTTATTCATCTGGCGAGAAGTGGCATCAAGGGCCCTCAGTGCTTCAGCCAAGTGAGTGCCTTCAGAAGGTGCTGTCTTCGCTTTATCGGCCTGAATATTTTTTAAAATGGTTACTCTTTTATCAAAATCAGTCTCTGTCGAACCATTTTTAAACTCAAGCCAAAGAAGAGACAATCGACTTTCTCTTTCTGCTTTTTGACGTTCAAATAAATCATTATGTACCGACAGAAGTCTTTTCGCTTCCTGGTTAGCATCCTGTTTTGTTTGAAAGGTCATTAGTTTCTTAAATAATTTATCAATGGTTTCGCCATCGATTCCCTTGGTGTGCTCTATCTTTGTTGTACTTTTAATAGCCTTTTGCATTTCCGCCACAGTATTAATTGGCTTAGATTGAATCTCTTGATTTAAGTCAGCAAAAGAGAAGACTTCTGCATCTTTGGTTTCATCACTTGCTTCTTCGCCGTCTTTTTTAGGTTTTGCGACTTTGGCCTTAGTGATCGCTAATTCCGCTTTCCAGCGATTAAGCAGTGATTCTTTTTTTGTATCATCTGTCGCTTTGGTATATTCAGCTTTTAGCTCTCTTAGGGAGAGCATAGCTGATTCTGAAATTTCTTCAGAAGTTAGGGAGCTACATAGTTCTTCTTTACGAAGTTTTTTGATGGCATCAGCGACACAGTTTTTCTCAACACCATCTTTGTAGGTTTTTGAGTTTGTGAGATCTATATCTGCTAGAAATTTAAAAAAGGCGGGGTTTGAAACAAATGTTTCCAGCAGGGCAGCTTCACCCACGTCAGCGATGAAACCTTCAAGAGCTGTCTTATCTTTTGCTTTGTCGAGAATGATATCATCCTGTGACTTTTCAATCGTATCTACCAACTTCTTAAAGCCGTTGAGAGTGTTAAGTTGGCTTTCTACATCACGCATTCTGTTTTCAATAAACGATAAGTCTTTGCACTGAACTTGTTCAATTAAGGTCTGAGAGTTTTTAGTCTCATTCTCATCGAAATAAACAGATTCATCAGCAGCAACACCCGCGAGTAAGTCATCAACTCCGAGCTTGAATTTCTCACAGTCGGGGAGAGTCTTACTAATGACGGTTTTCCTGGCCAAACGTTTCTCAAAATCCGCATAATACTTTCCCAGTTCGTCACACGTGCCGGCCGCAAAGGTACTCATAGGAATTAGTAGAAAAAAGGCAAAGATTTTCATACCCATTCATCTTCGGCTACTTTCGGGATTTCATTAAATAAAAGTGTGATTTTGTCGGTTTTTCAGGTTAGCCGTGGCCGGAACTCATGAATACTTCGTCGTAATTGATGAATTTCTGGGAGTTTCCAAGGGAGAGGAAGTAGTCCTCCGCAATCTTCATACACTCCTCTAAATTTTGGCACCCAAAAATCTGGGACCTGAAAGCGGCCGCATGGGGAAAGCCTGCCGCAAACCAAACCACGAGCTTTCTGATTTGGACGAGACTGGTTCTTTCTTCCGGAAAGGTTTCTGTGGTGTAGCTATGAAGTCTTTGAACAACTTCCCAATAATCCGGTCCGGAAAAGATGGAACGTTTTTGATTGGCGTAAGTCGGATCGAGCGACTCCAGAAAGATGAACGGATTTCTTAGGGCCCCGCGGGCAATCATCAAGGCATCACAGTTTGTTTTTTGCAGACGCTCTGATACGCCATAAGGATGGTGAAGATCACCATTACCGATGAGAGGAAGTGGTTTTGTTTCATTGAGGTTTTCAATGAATTCCCAATTGGCGACTCCCGTGTACTGCTGAGTTCGGGTACGACCATGAATGGCGACCCACTCAATTCCTGATTCATGAGCGATTTTAATAATTTCAGATGCGTTTAAAGAATTTCCATCCCAACCAGTTCTGATTTTAATTGAGAGGGGGATTTTCATGCGTGAGCGCATTTTTTCAAACAAGGGGGCCAAGTTTTTAACTTCTTTCATCAAGGCCGAACCACCACCTTTCGTCACAACTTTAGCGACGGGGCAGCCCATATTGATATCAAGAAATTTGGGATTAAAGCTTTCGGCCACTTCTGCAGCCTTAGACATCGACTCTGCATCTTCACCAAATAGTTGGATGCCTACATTTTTTTCCAGAGGATGAATTTTGAGCATGTCCAGCGTGCGCTGATTTCCGTAATTAATGCCGTGGCATGATATGAGTTCTGAAACAGTTCCACCGGCGCCCAGATCTTCCATCAAGAGGCGGTAGGGAATGTTACAAATGCCGGCCATCGGTGCCAGCAAGAGCCGGGAGCTGAAATCAATTTTACCCAATTTAATAGCAGTGCCCTTGCCTTTAAAAAGGTCAATCTTGGCGGTCAATCCAGGACTAAAAGGGCGCATGCTTTTCATGAGGCCCGATCTTAATGAGGTCGGTCGGAAATGTCTATGAATGGGTGGGTGGTTATTTTCGTAGCCTGTAATTTTTGACTCGAAAATCTAGACTTCCCGAAGAATCTCCTTAGAATCTTAAATCAATGAAAAAGCATGTCGTCTTTGACTGCGACGGTACCTTGGTGAACACCTCAATACCGAAGTATGTTCTCTTTGCAGGTATTAAAGAACTCTTGGCAGATCTCTCTGCTGATCATCTTCTCTATGTCTGGACCGCTCGCGGGCGCGTTTCAACACTGCGCATACTTCAGGAATTAGGGGTTGTTTCGTACTTTGAGGCCATCTGCACTATAGATGATGCTGCTCCAAAACCGCATGTTCAGGGACTGGGTCAGTTGACGGGGGAATTTCCTAAGAATTCCGTCTGTGTCATTGGTGATAGCTCCTATGACATGATGGGTGCAAAGAATTTCGGCGTTCTCGCTCTGGGTGCTTTGTGGAACGGAGAGGCGAGGGAAGACACACTAAAAGATTTTGGAGCGGATTTCATAGTGTCTCATCCCGCGGAATGTAGTAAATTGATACGTCTGAATCTGAAGGGAGAAGGTCATGTTTGATAATTTAAGTGAAAAATTTTCGGATGCTTTTAAAGCACTTCGTGGAAAAAATAAAATCTCCGAAGAAAATATTGAAGAAACCCTCAAAGGTGTAAAAACGGCTCTCCTCGAAGCCGATGTAAACTTTAAAGTTGTTAAAGAGTTCGTTGAAAAAGTTAAGATAGAAGCTCTCGGAGAGAAGGTTCTTCGTGGAGTTGAGCCGGGTCAGCAGTTTGTTAAAATCATGCATGATGAATTAGCAAAACTCATGGGCGGTGAAGCTGAAGGCTTAAATCTCAATCGTCCGCCAGTTATTCCAATTTTGATTGTTGGTCTCAACGGTGCCGGTAAAACGACATTCGCTGGAAAGCTTGCCCTCTATCTCAGAACTAAAAATAAAAAAGATGTTTATTTAATTCCTGCCGATAACTTCCGTCCGGCCGCCAAAGATCAGCTTATTACTCACGCTCGAAATCTCGGTGTAGATTTTTTTGATTCTGATTTAACGATGAAGCCGGTGGATATTGTTCGTGCTGGTTTAGCTGAAGCCAAACGCCTGCATAAAGAAATCGCCATCATCGATACAGCAGGACGTTTGCAGGTCGATGAAGAGCTCATGAGTCAGCTGGTTGATGTTCGTAAGTCACTCGATAATCCGGAAGTTTTGATTGTTGCTGATGCGATGACAGGACAAGAAGCCGTTAACGTGGCCAAAGTTTTCCATGAGAAAGTGGGACTGACCGGAATTGTTCTTTCGAAAATGGATTCCGATGCACGTGGTGGAGCAGCTCTTTCCATTCGTTATGTAACGGGTGTGCCGATTAAGTTTATTTCTATCGGTGAGAAAATGAAGGATCTGGATCCTTTTCATCCTGACCGATTAGCAAAACGTATTTTAGATATGGGTGATGTTCTCTCGTTGGTTGAAAAAGCTGAAGAGGCGATCAATCAAGACGATGCGATGGGGATGATGCAAAACCTTGAGAAAGGTAAATTCACCATCAACGATTTCGTTAAGCAGATGGAGACTATCAACCGCCTGGGTTCATTTGGATCAATCCTTAAAATGATTCCAGGAATGGGCGGGGCCCTTCGCCAGATGGGTGATCTTGGACCGGCCGAAGCTGAAATGAAGAAAATGAAGGTCATGATTAACTCGATGACCAATAAAGAGCGAGAAGACACCAAGCTCATTAATAACTCGCGACGGACGCGAATCGCTAAGGGTTCGGGAAAAACTGTGCAGGACGTCGATCAATTCCTAGAGCGTTTTGATCAGATGCGTCAAATGATGGTTGGGATGATGGGCATGATGAAAGGTGGCGGATTACCGAACCTTCCAGGCATGGGTCCGGTGAAAGGATTCCGTCAGGCGCCCCAAAATGCCCAGCTAGGGCAACAAAAAGAGAAGGGTGCGAAGAAGAACCCGTTCGGTAAGAAGTATTTCTGAGGGGTTACTCGGCAAAGGTTTTGACTTTGCCTCTCGGTTGAAATATAAATTTTGAAAAATTTCGAAGATCTCTAGAGGAGAATCACCAAATGGTTAAAATTAGAATGGCCCGTGGCGGCCGCAAAAACCGTCCTGTTTACACAATCGTTGCTACAAATTCTCGTAGTCCACGTGATGGACAGTTTTTAGAAAAACTTGGTCAGTACGATCCAAAAGCTTCTGAAGCTATCAAGCAAGTAAATATCGAAGGTATCAAAACTTGGCTCGGTAAAGGGGCACAACTTTCCGATACAGTTCGCACATTGCTCAAAAACAACAATATTAAGTTATAATGTTTTTGCCCGGGGCTGTATCCGGGTTATGTAATCCTCAACAAGAAGTGGTGGGATATGAGCAGCGAATTGAAAATTCTTATCGAGTACGTGGCAAAGGCATTGGTCGACATGCCCGAAAGAGTTGAAGTCAACGAGATAGCCGGTGAACAGACAACGGTGATTGAACTTAAGGTAGATAAATCTGACTTAGGTAAAGTGATCGGGAAGCAAGGAAGAACAGCTAGAGCATTAAGAACTATTCTCAATGCAGCTTCAACCAAACTTCGTAAGCGATCAGTTCTCGAAATTATCGAGTAACAAATTTTTTAAAAGAAATTTCCAAGCCCCGACTCATGAGGTACTACCGAGTGAGTTGGGGTTTTTACGTATATGGTCAGGAAGCGACGAAGTCGCAAGACCGGTATGTCTGCGATGGCAGGATGCCAAGGAGCAGACGATGACACAATCTAAAGATCAATTAATCAAGCTAGGCTTTATCGCGCATCCGCATGGGATTAAGGGTGAAGCTGAAATCCGTCTTCTCAATACGAATCAAGATGAAAGTGTTTTAGATGAAGATATGAAAGTTTGGTTGTTTCCCGCTAACGAAAAATCAAAACTAAATCCGAAAGGTGAAGAGTGGACGATCACTAAACTGCGCTTTGGAAACAAGGTCATCTGTCAGTTTGCTGGGATTAAAGACCGCACTCATTTAGAAACCCTTCTGCCGCTTGAAATTTTCCTCGATAGGGCAGCTTTTCCTGAGCCTGATGACAATGAAGTATACTTGGTTGATCTGGTTGATATGAGCTGTTTTAGCCCTGAGGGAGTAGAGCTTGGTAAGATTGAGAGCTTCTCTGACAATGGGATGCAGTACCTGTTTGATGTTCGACTTATAGATGGTTCGGTTCTGACTCTTCCTTATGTCGATGCATTCTTTCCAGAGATCGATGTCGAAAATAAACGCATCACTATGATCCTTCCTGAATATTCAGAATAGCCCCATGATTAAACGCATCTGGATCCTGACCCTATTTCCGGAATTTTTTGAACCTCTTCTCAAGTGTGGGATAGCAGGTTCAGCACTTCGTGGTGAACGCAGTGAGGGCGATGTAACATTCGAGATGAATTTCATTAATATCCGTGATTACTCAACAACCAAGTACCGCAGTGTAGACGATTCTCCTTATGGCGGTGGCCCGGGTATGGTGATGAGAGCAGATATTTTGCGGGATGCTCTTTTAAAGGGTGTGGTCGAGAAAGGGAATTACGCTTCTCGGGATGAACTGACAGTGATTTATACTTCTCCGCGAGGACAAGTTTGGAATAATAAGGTGGCGCGATCTTTTGGGATCAATCATCTTGGTGCCGGCAAGGATCTTGTTTTTATCGCCGGTCGCTACGAAGGAATCGATGAGAGATTTTTGTCTAAATATGTGAACGAATATTATTCTCTGGGTGATTTTGTTTTAACTGGAGGAGAGCTCGCCATCATGACGATGCTTGATTCGGCCATCCGTTTTGTGCCGGGAATCCTTGGCAATAAACTTTCTTCAGAGGCAGATTCATTTGAGGACGGTCTTTTGGAGTATCCTCAGTTTACCAAGCCCCGTGACTTTGAAGGGCTGGATGTTCCTGAAATCCTTCTGAATGGTGACCATAAAAAAATTGAAGAGTGGCAGAAGCAACAGAAGCTTGAAATGACATCAACCAACCGACCCGACCTTCTTAGTCGGAAATCATGATACCTAATCCTTACGGCGCGTTTTTACGATAAGACTTTCATGAAACTATTAATGAATGAAGAGCTCACACGTTGGCTTCGTGCCCATCACAAAACGAATGTTTGGAAAGTTGTCTGGGACATAACTCATGTCTGGGTCGTGATCGCTGCTTCGTTTTGGTTTGGCCTATATTACGGTACATGGTGGTCATATCTGATTGCTATCATCATGATCGGTTCACGTCAGCACGCGCTTGGAGCCCTCGTGCATGATGGAACTCATTTCACCCTTGCTAAGAATCGCGCCGTGAATGATTTTATTTGCGATATTTTTTGTGCCTTCCCCATTTTTATTTCAACTCGTGGCTTTCGCATTTTTCATATTACTCATCACCGCTATACTCGAACAGAAAAAGATCCTGAAGTTCATGCTAAGGATGCTCACCCTGATTACATCTGGCCCAAAACCAAGTGGGGGACTTTTTCTACGCTTGCTCGGGACTTTATTGGGATAAACGCTCTGAGTGCTTTCGGAAATATTTTTATTTGGTCTGATGTTCCAAGTCTTTTGGGGAAATCTAAAGATCATTGGATAAAACAGAAAATGGTTCCAGGTATTGCAGAGTTCATGGATCGCACTCATCCCAAGTACAAAATAAAAAAGAGTATCAAGTTACGTTTGATCCTCTTTTATGGTCTACTTTTTGGGGCCTTGTCTTATTTTGGAGTTTGGAAAATATTTTTGTTGTACTGGATTGTTCCAGTTCTAAGTATCGTCTCAGGTATTATTCGTTTAAGAGGGATGTCTGAACATAACGGATTAAAGCTTGAAACCGAGCTGAATTCTTCGAGAACCACGCTGTGGCCAAGCCCCGTTCTTGGGTACCTCGTTACTCCATTTTATGTAAATTACCATCTAGAGCACCACCTGTTTCCACAAGTACCTTACTTTCATTTGAAGAAACTGCATCAAGAACTTCTTAAGCAAGAAATTTATCGAGAGAAGGCTGCCATCTCGCATAACTATTTAAAAAATCTTGTGATTAAGGCTTAGGATTGTGAGGAATTTTCTGTAGTTTTGAAATATCAAAGTGATTCTCTTTTACCTTTGCGACGATCATGTCGTAAGTTTCCTGCGAAAGAGTCGGTGTACGTGCCATGATCCAGACATAGTCTCGGTCAGGAACGCCAATAATTGTCCAAGAGTAATCGGGGGCGACATCCACAATTAAATAAGCAAAACGTAATGGCCAAATGAATTGAATTCTCCACTCGGCATTGGTCTTAGTATTATGAATAAAAGCTTTTTGTGGATAATTTTTTTTCTCACCATCCAATGAGTCTTTGTTGAAACTGAAGTCCACGTCTATACGATTTTCTTTTTCGTTCCATGTATAAGTCTCTAAAGCGTTATGAGCGCCTTTTTCTACAAAGGTGGGTATGTTCGCAATCACGTACCAGCTTCCCATAAATTTAGGGATCTCTATTTTCTCAACCGTTTTGAGTTCCGGAAGTGAGGAGCATGAACTCAGTAGGCAAAGTAGAGAGAGATTTATTAGTTTTTTCATGTTCCTATCCTAACAAATATCTATAGCGGGGTATTTCGACAAAGCTTAGACGCTTTTCAGGTCAATTTTATCAAACGCAACAACCTAAGCAATTGAAATCATTAGGTCTGCGCCAAACTTAAACCACATCTATTTTTCAGTATCGTAATTTTTCTTTTGCCTGTGCATTTATTTGTTTGGTATACCAAACATTAAACATTTTAAAAGGTTTATTCGTGAAATTCCTCGTACTGATTTGTGCTCTTTTTGTTTCATCAGCATTTGCTCAAACAGATATGGATCAAAGACTTCAAGGGTATATTCAGACTTTTAACTTGAAACCCTTAAGTCCACCTGAACCTCTTAATAAAAAACTATTCCTCTTAGGTCGCGAGTTTTTCTTTGAGAAAAAACTTTCTGGAAATAAAAATATAAGTTGTGCTGAATGCCATCATCCCATGACGATGACAGTGGATGGATTACCACTCTCACTAGGGGAGGGTGCTGTTGGAATTGAAACAACAAATGGTGGAAGACAGCAAAGGGCCGGCAAAATTATTGCCCGAAATGCTCCCGCCCTTTTTAATCTTCACAATGTTCCTGTTATGTTCTGGGATGGACGAGTTCAATTAGATGTTGCTACTGGTTCATTCACGACACCAACTCCCCTTCCTGTTGGATTTGCTCCTGTTCTTAAAAATGCGCTGGCAGCACAGGCCCTCTTTCCAATGGTTAATCATGAAGAAATGCGCGGGCAGAAAGGATCTAATGAGATTGCTGATGCTTCTGATGATCAGGCCGCATGGGGATTACTCTTTAACCGAATCATTTCTGTTCCTTCCTACAAATTAGCTCTTGAAGAACTGTTTCCTGGCGAAGCTCTATCGATGGCCCATGTGGCACGTGCGATTGCACATTTCCAGGAAGAAGCATTCTTTGCTGCTGATACAAATTACGATCGTTACCTTAAAGGTGACTTGAAAGCGATGACGGAAATCCAAAAACTTGGGATGGATGTTTTCTTTAACGAGGGAAAATGTGGAGAATGTCACCGAGGTGAACATCTCAGTGACTTCTCTTATCACAACATTGGTGTTCCACAATTTGGCCCTGGTAAAATTTCGGGTGATGACTTTGGTCGTATGGAGCATGATCCGCGTCCTGAAAATCTTTATGCATTCCGTGTTCCTGGTCTACGTAATGCTTCTGTAACGGCCCCTTACATGCATGATGGAGCATTTAAAACTCTCGCCCAAGTCATTGAACATTATGATTCTGTCGAGCTCAGCCTGAGCGAGTACGTTCTGGTAAATAATTATAAAAACTATTTTGAAAGTTTAGGAACTGCTCGAGCAGATACAAATCTTAATAAAATTGCCGGCCTCTCAACCAAGCTAACGAAAGAACTTAAATTCGAAGAAAGTGAAGAGAAGGCGATCGCTGAATTTATTAGAGGAGCACTTACTGAAAGACGCTTTCTTGATGCGGAAATCTCAACTGATTATATGACAAGCTTACGTATCCAACTTAAGGTGGGTGGATATGATAAGATCCTCGCCAATGTTCCTTCAAGTGCAGAAGTTCTGGATACTAGCTGGTACTACTTCGATGTGATGACTGATGAAGGGTACCGCCTTCGCGAGCTTGAGACGCCAGTGAAAATCTATTTCACCCAGTCGCAATCTGGAACAACTCTGACGTATCGAAAACAGAAGTATAAAACTTCAGGATCTGTCTCAGGCATTATTGCTGGTGGTACTTTTGAAGAAGAAGAAATCCTAACATTGGATCAAGCAACTGCAGAAAGTTTGGCCGCTTTTAATGATGATTTCTTCGCACGTCTTTATACGTACAATACTCCGACGACATCGGAAGAAATCCCTCCAATGGTTCTTTCAGTAATGAAGCAAGATGTCCTTGCGATGAATGATATCTGGCATTGCCTTAAACTTAAGCATCTAGCGATCATCTCTGACGATATGAATATTGCAATGGATAAGTTGTTCTTCGCTCCGACTTCAACCAATACCAAGCACGAGTATACTTGGACTGAAACAATCAATGGTGTTGCAGTCGTGATCGTTCTTCAAAAATCTCTTTTACGCACAGAAGTTGGTGGGCAGGTTTCAACTTATGCGGTCGAAGTGAAGCTTCCTAAGGTCACGAAAAAGAATCTTCCTTCGGTTATTGATACTTGGTTAGGAGAACTCGTTAACATGGGTCTGGTTCCAACTGATGCCCAAGGCACAAGTCCAAGTCCATCGAAGTTAACGGAAAAAATTCTTCAGGAGATTTTCTAAGATATGTGGCGAAAGTATCACCGGATCATATCTTTAATTGTTATTGTGCCATTCTCTTTAGTTTTACTAACGGGGATCTTACTCCAATTACGTCAGACTTTTGAGACTATCCAGCCTAAGGCCGTGAAGATGGAGAAAATCGAAGGACGGCCGTTACTAAATCTGGATGATATGGTGAAGGCTTCTGGAGAAGAGACGGCCAACATAGATCAGGTGATTTGGCGTCCAGCTAAGTTTCATCTGGCGATGCGGTTAAAAGATGGTAGGGAAGTGCAACTTCATCCTCAGACGGGTGAGGTAATGAAGAATGCGAAACGCTACACCAACATTCTTATTGAACTCCATCAAGGGTCATTATTTACAGCTTGGGGTCAGTACGGAGTTTTCCTCCCTATGTCTCTTGGGCTCTTATTTTTAACTATCTCGGGTTTAGTCATTTACCCTTGGAGAAGATCACGTGTCGGATGAATTTCGTTTTGGATTGGAAGCCGAATTCATGCTGGCAGATGCCACGAGTTTTAAGCCGTTATGGTATAAAGATGTGAGTTTTGCCACTATTGATGAAACATTCTCTTCCATTTCGCTGGAAGGAATTCCATCCCTTGAAGGTCTTTCGGCTGAACCACCCCATAAAAAGCTCATGCCCTTTATAGTTGAAGGTTACGGTATCCCCGATAAGGATATGAACATCATTGATGCGTGTCCGAAAGGGATAGAAATAAGAACCCCAGTGTGCATGAGCATTGATCAAACACTTTCAGTGTATAAAGATCTCTACTCTCGAGTAAACAACGCCCTTTCTGCTAAAAATCTAGTACCTGTCGCCATTTCTCATCATCCTATAGAAACGACATTTCGTGGCCCTCAGAATAAACGGCGACATGATTTTTGGATGTGGGCCCAGGAAGTGATGACGACTTATGGACCGGATATTAATGTAAGTTTCCCTCGGGAAATTACGAATAATCTTTTTGGTAATACTGAAGAACTCAATCTTAAAGTCAATTATTATGCCCCTGCTATGGCGGCCCTTTCATTAGCTTCACCCTTTTATTCATGTAGTCCCTGGATTATCAAAGGACAGCAAGGAATGTCTTACCGGACGTTCAAACGGAGTGTTATCGCGCCGGCCATTGAACTTCATGCGGATGAAAACTTTCGAATCGAATTTAAAGTTTTTGAGATGACTAAAGATGTCGCCGATTTTGAAGCCTATTTCCACTTAGTTTTGGGGCTTTTTCTCTCTCATGAATTGAAGGGAAAGGCCTCTGACCAGGAAAGAATTTATGACTCCGGTTCGGTTGCTCGCTTTGGACTTCACGCTGAAGGTGTGCAGAATGTTCTAGGGGAGTTGTTTGAAAACTGTGAGAGAATTCTCCCGCAGTTTGGCTTTTCAACAAAAAGTTTAAAACGCCTTCACCACCGCTTTGAAGCGCGGGAACATATTTCGGACTCAATGCTGAAGATTTATGCCGAAACGGGATCAATCCCTGCAGTGATGAAAGAATATTCAATTCTTGAAGATCATCGCATTCTTTCTTTATGATGGGAAAATTTCTGGGTCTTCTTCCTTATTGGCTTGGCATCTTTGCAGTCCATTTTTATTTTAGAAATAAATATAAAACTTTTGCCAATGAAGTTCTTTGGGCAAGTGTCAGGACGACAGTTCAGTTGATTCTTCTGGCCTTTGCTCTCCAGGAAATTTTCAAGACCCAGCTCGTTTGGATTAGCCTTTTTGCAACCATCTTCATGACTGTAAATGCATCTTCCCAAATCATTTCACGCTCAAAGAGTAAGGTTTTGCACTTGTTTTGGATTTCTCTGGTTTCAAATATTCTTGCCATTTGGCCCTTGGCCTTTCTCTTTTCGATGGATATCTCACAAAGCACATGGGCAGAGCCACGCATGCTTCTCCCTTTAGTTGGAATGCTTTTAGGTAATACCTTGAACGGTGTAAGTATCGGGATCGAATCCTTTATGATCAACTTTCGAGAGAAAAAAAATGAAGTCCTGACTCTCATGGCCCTCGGTGCCACTAATGACGAATCAACTCAGAAATTTTTTAATCGCGCACTTAAGGCCGGTATCACGCCTCAAATTAATTCCATGATTTCAATGGGAATCATCTCAATCCCTGGCATGATGGCCGGTCAGTTAATTGCTTTTGCAAATCCCTTAGATGCCTCGATTCTTCAAATAAAAATGATGTTGGCCATCTGTTTGGGAACACTGCTTTCAATTTTTATTGCCCTACGATTTGTTCGTAAGAGCTTATTTCTTCCCTCGGGGGAACTATGCTCGACGTAAAAGATCTTAAACTTTTAAATTCAAAAATCATCAATCTTAAAGCGGCTCCTGGGGATGTGTTTTTAATAAAGGGGCCCAATGGTGTAGGCAAGAGTTTATTTCTCAAAACACTGGCGAGGCTTGTGCCCAAAATTTCAGGAGAAATAAATTTAGGAGGACTTGATTCTTCTCAGTTTGCTCCCGAACTTTGGAGATCAAAATTACTTTATCTTCCTTCAGATGTTTCTTTTACTGAAGGGCATTCTGTGGATGAGTATCTGAGTGAACCCTTTCTCTTTGAACGGTACAAATATTTTAAACCCAGTTTTAATCCAAAAGAATATATTTCAGATCTCAATTCCAGTATGAATCTCCTCTCGTCAGGTCAACGACAAAGATTGTCCATTTTAAGGGCGATGAGCTTAAATGCCGAAATTCTTCTTCTCGATGAATCCTTTTCACATATTGATCCAGTTCTCAGAGAAGAAACTTTTAGTCTTCTCAATCGCTGGAAAGATCATCAGAAAATAATTTTCATCGTTTCTCATTTTGATTTTCAAACTAGTCAGTTTGACAGCACATCTTTCACGCTCAAATAAGGATTTCATGAAGAGTTTCGCTATTATATTTACTACTGTTTTATTACACTCCATTTCTGGTTTGGCCGCAGAAGAAGCCGTTAATAAAAAAACCGGAGAAGTGGTTCCTGAACTTATCACTATCGAAAAACCACTGAGTGTTCCGCAGAAGACCGAAACAGATGAAGCCGATCAGCTCATCACCAACCGTCGACTCAGGGCCGATAGTGGTTCTCTCTCCCTATGGTCTGTTTCAACTTCATTTAACTATCAGGGTGGATCTCTTTCAGACCCTAAGGACGCCAAAAGACCAAATATTGTTAAAGGTGCTGATGCACTGACTTTGCAAAATCTTACCGGTGATGTGGGAGTAAGATACCGAGTCACCAAACTTTTGAGCTTAACGGGAAGTACGGGTGTTTTTATGACGACTCCGTTTCATGACTCGATTAAAACGGATAACAAAAAACTTCAAAAACAATTTGATGAGAATCATCAAAAACTCACCATCAATGATCCTGTTTTGAAATTAACTTATGTAAATAGATTCTTTGATGTTCAATCTGTGAGTAATGCTAAACTGACTCTCATCACAAATAATCAGCAAAAGCTTGATGGTTATCAGTGGTCATACTATGTCTCGCAAAACGTGATGAAGCAGGTTGCAGGAACTAAATTCTCTTTCGGAGGTAACGTTGCCCTCCAGTTGTACTCATTCTCACGCCAAAACGATGCTCTGACCGATAGTGTGGTTGGTGTTTACCCATCTATGGAGTATGAAATTAATAAGACCCTCAACTTTCGTGCGGTTCTAGGCCAGTGGGTTTACCAGCATATCCGTGCCGAAGATTCCTGGACCTATGAGAAGCGCAAGGTCTACAACTCGTTGGGTTTAGGAATTTTACTCGGAAGGGATGTATTTTTGTATCCTAACATACAGTACATTCCGAGTGACATTCGTTCTGATAGAACTAATATCGCTCTCAGTACGAATATCAACTTCTTTTAAACTTGCCTCAAAGTGGTCAATCCGATATCTAAAGAATTCAATTTTCTTTGAGGTTGCGATGGGTTTTCCAGTTAATTGCTATATTGGTTTGGTGCATGGACCGATCCGTTCTAAAGACGGGCAGGAGATCACCACTTCAGTGACGAATTTAGATATTCACGATATTGCTCGTAGTGCTCGAACTTTTGGGTTTAAGCGTTATTTTATTATCACCCCGATTAAAAACCAGCAGACCATGGTCAAAAAGATTTTAGGATTTTGGGAATCCGATAACGGATTAATTTACAATCCTGATCGGAAAAATGCTCTGGCCGAAGCCGAAGTGATTGATAGCATACAGGATGCGATTGCGGAGATTACGAAAATTGAAGGTAAGGCGCCGTGCGTTGTCGTCACCGGTGCTAATTTTGAAAACTACGATGGAAAAGAAAAAGAATTGATACAGAAGTTAAACCTTGACGGGAACCCTATGTTCTTGTTATTTGGTACAGGATGGGGATTAACTGCTTCCGTAACTGAACAAGCCGATTTTCGGCTAGAGCCAATATTTGGCATAGCAAATGACGGATATAATCATTTGTCTGTTCGATCAGCAGTCGCAATTTATTGCGACCGACTGGCGAGAAGCCTCTGATCTCATAATTATTTCCCTTCCCTCTGGTCACATAGTTCGACGAATGGAAGGCAAGCTCTGGAGACGTTATGAATTTGATTGATGTTGTAAACAAGAAGCACGAAAACCCGAACACTTCAAAACTCCCTGCTTTTCGAACTGGGGATACTATTGAAGTTGCTGTACGAATCAAAGAGGGCGAGAAGACTCGTATTCAAACTTACCAAGGTACATGCATTGCCATGAAACACCCTGGACAAGTGAATGGTCACTTTCGCGTTCGTAAGATTTCTGATGGTATCGGTGTTGAGCGTGTTTTCCCATTCCACTCACCAGCTGTAGAAGGCGTGACGATTATCTCTAAAGGGAAATCTCGTCGTGCTAAACACAACTACTTGCGTGGAAAAACTGGTAAAGCAGCTCGTGTTGCTATCGATTACTCTCGTTAAGAAGAATCCGTTTTCGATACAAAGGCTCCGCAAGGGGCCTTTGTTGTTTTAGGGGCCTATGAAATATTTTTTTCTTTTAGTTCTTATCTCTTTCTCAGCGACTTGCTTCTCTCAAGAAGAAAAAACTCCTCTCAATAAATTCTCCCGTAAAGCTAAAGAGGTCGGTAATAAGACTTTGGATGAACTTGAAAAAGCCAAAGATAAGGTAATGGGCGAAGATAAAAAACAAGTCGAGGAAGAATCTCCAAAAATTGAAGCGGAACAGGCCAAACCTAAAACCGTCGAAGTCGTAAATAAAAAGATGAATGAAACTCAGTTCCACAGGTCTCTGGCCACTGGTACGGCTATGTTTCACTATCAGCCCATTTCAACATGGATGCCTTCCAAAAAAGCTCTCTCTTACACGCACATATTCTCAAAAGAATGGAGTGCTGAATTTGAATATGCTTGGGCCAGTATTTCTTTCCCGGTCTTTGGGGTTGATATCGGAGAGATCTCAGAAAAAAGATACAGTCTTCAGGCCCGCAAGTATGTTGGGAATTCATTTCACTTCATCTTTGGTGGCTATAAAAATGAATTTAGGGCACATATTGGAAACGATATTTTGGATCGTATGACTGATAAGAGCATCGATGTCTTTAGCGTTCAAAACATGGGTGCCACTCTCGGGATTGGGAACCGCTGGCAATTGAAGAATGGATTTACATGGGGAGTGGATTGGTTTCGTATGAACATTCCCCTTTTTGGAAAGAAAACGGACGATAAAATTTTGACCAATACATCTGATGAAGGTGACAGTGATGATATTAAAAAAATCACACGCCGTTTTGAAAGCTTCCCGACTTTTGTTCTTTTGGGTTTTAACATTGGTTATACTTTTTAATGAAGACACTAAAAATCTTGGGCGAGTTTCCTCAGGAACTTATTGCAATAGATGAAGTAGGGCGTGGACCACTCTCGGGCCCCGTGGTCATCGGTGCTGTTCGTGTTTTAGTTAAGGATACTGAATCCTATAAAAAACTTCTCAAATTTTTAAAGCTCAGAAAAGTCGGGGACTCCAAGACCCTCACCAGTCATGAACGGGCGGCGATTTTATCGGAGCTCGGTCTTACGCTTGGTGCATATCGTGAAAAAATCCGGGTTGTCCTAAAAGATATTGCTATTGATTATGTAACATGGGAAATGGATCACGAAGTGATTGATCAGGAAAATATCCTTGGTGCGTCTTTGCGTGGAATGAAGGAAGCAGCGTTTTTTCTTTCACAAAGGGAAAATCTTTCATCTACACTTTTGATTGATGGCCCTCACGCTTTACGCTGGGGTACTGAGACTTCACCATTCAAAGAGATTCCTTTAGTCAAAGGGGATTCAAAGTCTCTTCTTATCGGTCTGGCCTCCATCATCGCCAAAGAAAAGCGTGATGCCTTCATGAAAGAGATGCATGAACTCTACCCACAATACGGATTCAACACTCACTCTGGATACGGAACGCAGTTCCACCGTGACGCTATCAAACTCCATGGCCCGAGTCCCATCCACCGCAAGACCTTTGCGGGTGTTAAAGAATACCTCCGGTCTTAAGGCCGAACTGGCCCATTCCACAGAATTTCATAAACTCGGTTTACCACTCTTAGTTTCCCAGGCGTTGCTGAGATCTCGGGGACTGGGGCAGATTGATTTAGGTCGCATGGTAAAAGATCGTGACGGTTGGGTGGTGGAGGTCGCAGAAGTTAAAAGCAAGAATAAAGGAATACTCATGATGGGCCATCATCAAAAACAAAGACTCAGATATTCTCTAAAATTTATCGCCGCTCTCATGGGATGTAGAGGAAAGCTTGTTCTCCTCTCACAATTGGACAACTGAGCAGACTAATCGGATACACTTATCTTTTGCAAATTACGCCAACAATCATTATCCTAGTAGCATGAGAAAATTTTTAAGTTCCTTCCTCATTGTTTTAGTCTTTTTTACTTTCCTTAAGCCGCAGGAAGCTCAAGCTCAGATGCCGGTGAAGGCCAAGGCTTTTCTTACAATCGTTGGTTACGGAACGGCCGGTGGAGCTATCTTAGGTGTGGCCTCTCTTGCCTTTGGAACTTCTACCCGTGCTGTCGCTCAGGGCGCTTCCCTTGGTCTATACGCCGGTATCTTGTTCGGTAGTTATATTTTGTTTGCTCATCATCAAAAACGCATGGGAAGCTATGACGATGGTTCGTCACCATATCAAGAATAGACTGACGTTTACGGTGATGGTTATCAGTCAGATGAGGGTGGAGCTACGCCTGAAGGAGATGGCGAGAGCAGTCGTGGTGGGTTTTTTGATCGATTCAAAACTCTGCAAGATCCTTGGTACAATCAACAGTTCACTCTTCAGTCGGAAAAAAAGAAGGGAGGACAAATGCCTCCCATCCATATCAACATCATTGATTATCAGTTCTAGTTTTCGAAAGTCTGATTTCGATTAGCAAAACGAGAGCTGAGATTGTCAGTTTCATCGTTATCGAAGTTCATCAGTTCAGCTACATAATCAGCTTCATTAAGAGAGTAGAGCTTGAAGATCTTCAAGAACTCCGGCTTAACGTTCGAAAGGCTGATGTTTGACTTCATATTTTCTTTCAAAATTTTAACCGTTTCCACAAAATGACAGATCCCTGAAGAACCGACGAAGTCTATAGCACCAAGATCGATCGTGATTTTCGTGTTGGGATTAGATTTTGCGATAGTATTAAGCTCATTTCTCAGGGGAATGCTGTGATCGTAGTTTAAATCCCCTTGCATATGAACGATAATATTTCCATTAGCATCTCGAAGAACGTTGGCCTTCATACTCATTGGGGTCTCTCCTTGGTGGTGCGCCCGATATTTGATTAATGTTATCACGCTTTTGAAAAGGGACTTAGAGTGGGAAAAATCATTCTGTTAAACACACCCATAGGCAACCTGGGCGATCTGACCCCTCGAGTTCTTGAAGCTCTGAAGGAAGGAGAGCATTTTGCCGTGGAAGATACTCGGGTATTCATGGATCTTTTGGGCCATCTAGGAATTGCGATCACTGGAAAGAGAATCTTTTCTTTGCATGACCAGTCTGAGGATTCGCAGGTCTCTCGTTGCTTGGAAGTGGCCCGTAAAGCTGTTCTCTACGTCGCCTCTGAAGCAGGCAGTCCCATCGTTTCTGATCCGGCCTATCCTTTAATGAAGGCTGCCTATGAAGAGGGTATTGAAATAGATTCTTACTCGGGTGTCTCTTCACCGATTATGGCGCTGGAACTTTCAGGTCTTCCTCCTATCCCTTTTCATTTTGTAGGATTTCTCCCTCGAGAAAAGGGGAAAATTAATAAGATTTTCTCTGAACTCCAATATGGCACAACTATTTTTTTCGAAGCTCCGACACGAATTGAGGATACACTGGATGAACTTGCTCAGGCACGGCCAGAACTTATGGTTGCTGTAGTCAGAGAACTTTCAAAAAAGTTTCAACAGGTCATGAGATTCAAAGCTAAAGACTGGATTAACGAAAAAAAAGCGATGACCTTTAAAGGGGAATTTGTCTTTTTAGTCCATCAATCAGAAAGCAGTTCTACCTCTGGAGGAGAGCTCAAATCTATGGCACGGGAAATGTTGGCATCTGGGGCCTCGCCGAAGCTTATGGCGAAGCTTTTAAGTTTGATTCTGGACCGTCCAACTAAAGAGATTTATAGCGAATTGACACGCCAAAAGAGGGAATAATATTACTCCTTTTGAAAAGTTAAAGTTTTCTTTACAATAGTAAAATGAAGATAAAAGTTCTAGGAGGATCAGGCGGATTGGCCCGCGGGTTTAATGCCACCTCCTTTCTTATTGATCAGTCTCTTCTTATTGATGCCGGTTCGGTGGCAGGGACTTTGAGTATTGAAGAACAAGCTAAAATTGATAACATTCTCATCACGCATTCTCATCTAGATCATATTAAAGATCTCGCCTTTATCTGTGACAACTGTTTTGGTCTTCGTCATGCACCATTTGCTGTTTATACCCATCCCACAGTTAAGAAGGTGATTAAAGATCATCTCCTAAATAATATTGTGTGGCCTGATTTTACCGTGCTTCCGAGTAAAGACAATCCAACTATGGATATCTGGGGTGTTACTCCTGAAGAGAGTTTTAAGGCCGGTAAGTACAATGTCATTCCTGTAAAGGTTCAGCACCCGCTGGATGCCATGGGATACATTGTGAGTGATGAGCATGGAAGTGTTCTCTTTTCAGGTGATACTGGAAATACTGAACGAATTTGGGAAGTGGCCCGAAAGATAAAAAATCTCAGAGCGATTTTCACAGAAGTGAGTTTTCCGAATAGTATGTATCGAATCGCGACATTGTCAGATCACCATACGCCTGACTCTTTGAAAGAAGAGATCAAGAAGATGCCGGCCAGTATTCCCATCATTCTGACTCATTTGAAGCCTAATTTTCGAGAGGAAATTATGGGCGAAATCGCTAAGATCCGTGACAAGCGTATTCATGTGCTTGATCACGATGGCGAAAGCTTCGAATTTTAATCTTTTAAATTTTTACCAGCGACGGTAACGGTAAGCACCTGGAACAGGTGGTGGACCGAGCTGTTGTTGAACTGGTGCTGTATAGGCCGGAACGGTTTTACAGCCATTAGCCTCAACCTTGCCATCTTTCATGAGATTGGCGCAGATTTCATATTTAGCTGCCCCGATAGGAGCTGAGTAGGTGATAGCAGTCCCTGATTGAACTTGACCATCTACTGCTTTAGCGTCCTTATTATCAGTCGTTGTCGTCGTGGTTGGCTTATCTTTTGGATCCTCAGTATTTGAATCGCCACCTTGTCCCGTTTTCTTTTCCGTTTTCTTTTTATCTTTATCAGCTACTCTCTTATCAGCTTCTTTTCTGTCAGCATCTTTTTTATCTTTAGCCGCTTTCTCTTCAACTGTAAGTTCGGGTTTATTTTTCTCATACCAAACAAGTGTGTAACCTTTAGAAAGGATCGCTGAGAAATCTTCTCCGGCCAAAGTGACTGCAGCTTTGACATCCAAGTTTTGATTTGATCTGTTATTTCCAGAGAGGCTGAGAGTGGCTTTTGCAGGGGCAGCAGCGGCATCAATTTCTTTACAAATTTCTTTACCACCATCGATTTCTTTATGAGAGGCACAAACTTTTTGTATTTTATCAGATTCTACAACCTCTCTTATATCAGGTGCCTTATCTTTATTTTCTTTTCCGTCCCCAGTCCATACAATAAGATTTTTTGTAGAGATTGATATTTTTGCCGTGATGATGATAATGACCTCGCCATCAGCGTTCTTTGGTTGCTTCTTATCTTCAAGCTCTATTGTCGACTTGGCATCACCTTTAGGAAAGGTTTCGTAACAAACTTCATCGGGAAATTTTGTACTGAATTTTGAAGCCGTAATCTTCTTACCATCTGCAATAGTCGCCAGATCGATAGTTGCTTTATATTCTAGTTTTTTATCATTGGTTGTTGCAGCAAATTCAGGATCAAATTTAGGAGTGGTTGCGACATCACCTTCAAGTAATGTCAGTACGAGAGAAACATCGATTTTTTTCTTGTCATCTTTGTTTTCAACAATTGAAAGAGTACAAGACGATTGCTTCTCAGCATCTTTGCCTTCACATTTTACTGATTTTCCATTTTCAAGAGGGACTTCAACAAAATTATCTTTGGCATCTTTGGCAATTTTGAAAGATTTTAGTGTTGGTTCTTTTTGAGCAAAGCCTGGAACCGTAAACTCGCAAGTTCTCTCGCCTGTCATTTTATCCGCAGCACAAGTCGAAACTTCACACTTAGGTTCTTTTGGAGGAGCAGCACAGGTTACAGAAAAGATCGATGCAGCTTTTAAACCGTTAGGAATAACTTTTATTGAGCGAGATAGATCTTTACCAAAATCGATTGAGCTTTCTTTTTCATCTACAAATTTGGCCCCGTCAACAGTGATGGCACATTTGCCTTCTTTACACTCACCAACCTTACAGACAGGCTGGGGAAGAGTACAGGCAACAGCAACAGCCGCGAGTGAACCAGTTGGAATCGATTTCACACTTCCTGCACCATTAACCATAGGGACAGTATAAGTTTTAGTAGGATTTTTTGAGCCATCGATACTCACGATACAAGAAGCACTTTTGTCTTTAACATCTGAGCAAGAAACGATTTTACAGGCCAGAGAACCAATTGGCTGGGCTTCACAGAATTTTTGTTCGTTGTCTTTTGAAAGTAAGAGTTTAAAACTAGCATCGAGATCTTTTAGTTTTAATTGTTCTTCAGAAGTTAACTTTGATTCAGGTTTGATTTTAAGGTTATCAAGATCTTTTTTCATCTTTGCGAGATTTTCCTCAAAAACATCTTTAAATGAATCTACATTAAGCCCAAGTTCATCAATCCCTGTTGAGCATTGTCCGGCATCTCTAAGATGCTTATATTGATTTAAGAGAGAGAAACACGTGCGGTGTGGCTTGATTCTGTCCAGATACTTCTGATCCATATGATTCGGAGCATCTTTACAGAGACAAGTTTGATGAATCATTTTCGTCATCAAATTGTAAGAATCTTTGAAACTAGGACTAGTGTAAGCATCTTTCAATTGCTGAAGTCGCAAATCTTTGTATTTATCTTTAACTTCGTCGCCATTTTTGTCTTTTTTTATCCCCTGAGACTGTTGCATACAATCTAAAGATGAGTTCACTGATGATGTCGTAGCAACAGCGACGAGTAGTGTTTTATCTGCAGGATTTTTAAAACCGAAGATGAGTGGATTACAAACGATATCTTCTGTTCCGAGGATCGTTCCGGGAGTGTTAGGCTTTTTCGGATAGTTTGTAATTTTAGCCGTTCTAGGGTGACCACAAACATGTGTTCCAGGTTTGATTGTTGAGATCCATCCGCCGTATATACAAATTGTATCTCCGGTCTGCTTAGCGACCTTTTCCATAACTTTGATATAGTCTAATCGATAAATTTGAAAAGGATCTGTATCAGCTTGAGCATGAGCCGAAGAAAGGATCAGGCCTTCAATGAGTTTTAAACTCGTGATGAGTTTTTCTAAAAAAACTTTTCTTTCAAGCATTTTGTGAGATGTTTTTAGTTCTCTTCCTGAAGTGTCTTCCATCGCTACCATGAATTGCATGAAGCCAACGATGATTTTTTTCTGCTCATAGGCCGGGAGATGAACAAAGGTTTCATGATCAGGTAACTGATTAAGACCCTGAGCTCCAAGCTGCAGTGATAGAGATAAGAGAAGAGAGACAAGCAACGCTTTAACCATAGACCTACCTTATGTCACTTATCGGAAATCTCGGAGTTCTCTTAATGGCTGTCCGTAAAATCAATGCCTTAGCCTTTCAAAATGGGCCCAGATGGGCCATAAACGCCTAGAATGTCAGTCAGTTTTAGTCTAAGATGGGATTTCAAATTATTAAAATAGAGGACAGCACCATGGGATGGTTCCACCAGGTCAAGAATCCAAAACTTAAAAACGTTAAGAAAATCGCAAGTCACTCGCCCGTTGGTTTGTGGAAGAAATGTAATCAATGCGGAGAAATTCTTCAGGCCGATAAGCTCGAAGAAAATATGAGTGTTTGCCCACTTTGTGATTATCACTACCGACTTTCTTGCTACGAAAGAATTGGTGTCATGTGCGATGATAATTCTTTTGAAGAAATCAGCCCTGATCTTATTTCAAATAATCCACTACAGTTTGAAGATAAAATGCCTTACGTGACACGTTTGCAGAATGCTATTAAGGCCACTGGCCTTAAAGATTCTACCGTCTGTGGAACAGCAACTATTAATGGTCAGCCAGTTGCTCTGGCGGTTATGGATTTCAGATTCATGGGTGGATCAATGGGTGTTGTCACAGGCGAGAAAGTCGCTTTGGCTATGGACATTGGTTACGATAAAAAAATCCCTGTGATCGTTGTTTCTTGTTCTGGTGGGGCCCGCATGCAAGAAGGAATTTTATCTCTTATGCAGATGGCGAAAACTTCGGCTTCACGCGCGCGACTTAAAACTTCTGGCATCCCTTATATTTCACTTCTGACTGATCCTACAACAGGTGGCTGTGCCGCAAGTTTTGCAATGTTGGGAGATTTAAATATTTCTGAA
>JBBARF010000051.1:0-24397 GCA_040399925.1 Bacteriovoracaceae bacterium | reverse complement strand
AGCCCTACTTTTTCCCCGGGCCCAATAAAAAATGAGCCACCCTGGTAGAGAACCTGGCCGCCATAGGCCTTAGAAAGATTAGATACGGTGATCATGGACTGTGCCTTCAAGTAAGAATTTAAGAGTGCAGCTAGCCTACCATTTTTAGCTTCCCAACTCAATGAAGATTTCGTAATATACGCACCCATATGGAATGGAATTTAATCGATAAGCAGCAAGAATTTTTGAAACTCCTCGAACGTCAGGGGAAGAGCTTTAATACTGTTAAGAATTACAAGGCCGACTTGCAGTGTTTTAATTCTTTTCTGATTATTAAGCAGCAGCACCTGAAGTTTAAATCCTTCACCACAACCCAAGTTCAGGAGTACTCCCAGTACCTGGATAAAAAATACGAATCATCCAACTCAGTTAGACGTCGGGTCCAGGCCCTACGCTTGTTCTTTGATTTTTTATTGGTGCAAGATATTTTCCCTGAAAATCCTTTGAAGAAGATGGCAGTCTCACCCAAGGTCTTAGACAATCCTGAGCCTACTCCTTTCCCAGAAGTTCTCAAGGCCTATCAGATTTTAAAAAAACGTGTCAAGGAAACCGAAGGTCTCTCGCAACTTGTGAGCATGAGAAATGTTGTTATCTTTCATCTGATCTACGGCGCTGGCCTGAAAGTCTCTGATATGGCGAAACTTCATTTTTCAAGTGTCCTAAAAGATCAGAAAGGTTTTCGGGTCATGGTGGAGCATCCTAAGAGAGATCCCTACTCGATTCCTTTGCCAGTTATTTTTCAAAAAGATTTTTTAACTTATAAAACTACTTATCATCAGCATCTCAAAAATCAGGATCTGGATATCGAAGAGCTTCTTTTCAATGCTAATCCTTATAAAATTCTATCAGGTGGTTTATCTCCCCGAGGAACAGAGCTCTTTTTTGAAGATCTGAGAAAATCTCTCAAAACAGATATGACGGCCAAGTCTTTGCGCCAGGCCTGTGTGTTCAAGTGGCTTAATATGAATATTCCTCACACCACGATGAAAGAATGGCTGGGAGTTACGCCGTCATATTCGCTGGAACTTTATTTAGAAGAGCTAAAAAAAGATCCAAGTGGTAAGGTCTACAAAGACCTAGAAGATGATCATGACTAACGAAGAGTGGATGAAAAAAACCTTCGATCTCGCAAAACTTGGACTGGGATTTACCTGGCCCAATCCGCTCGTGGGTGCCATCTTTGTTAAAAACGGAAAAATTATCGGCGAAGGCTTCCACCACCAGTACGGTCAGGATCACGCTGAAATTGATGCTCTCAAAAATTGTTCTGAATCTCCTGAGGGCTCAACTCTTTACGTAAACCTTGAGCCTTGCTGCCATACTAAAAAACAAACGCCTCCTTGCGCTCACAGACTCATCACTGAAAAAATTAAAAAAGTAGTGATCTCAAACCTTGATCCAAATCCAGAAGTTAATGGAAAGGGTATCGAGCTCTTGCGGGCCGCAGGGATTGAAGTTGAGCACGGTATTTCAAAAGAAAAAGGTGAAGAGCTGAACGAAGCCTTCTTCTTTGCCCAAAGAAATAAAGCTCCCTTCATTCATTTGAAAATGGCCTCGACTCTGGATGGCAGGATTGCACTCCCTAATGGAGAATCGCAGTGGATCACGGGCCTGATTGCTCGCAATCACGTGCATGAGCTTCGCGCCCAACATCAGGGAGTGATGATCGGTGCAGAAACTCTGCGCAAAGATAATCCTAAACTCAATGTTCGGATTCAGACTTATGTGGGACGCCAGCCTTTCCGGATCGTGTTCACCAAGTCAGGCGTTCTTCCGCAGGAAGCTCTCCTCTTTAATGATGATCTCAAGCACCAGACGATTGTATACACAGAAACAGACACCAAGCTTCACTTCCCTGCTTCGCAAATAATTAAAGTCGCAAGTCTGGAAGAAGCCATGAAAGATCTTTATCAGAAAAATTTCATGAACCTCCTTTTAGAAGGTGGATCAAGTCTGGCTTCGGCCTTTATGTCGAGGAATCTGGTTAACCGAGTAAGTGTATATCTTAATCCAAGTTTTCTCGGTTCTGGTCCGACTTCAGTTGGAAACTTTGGACTAGATCGACTGGAAGAAAGACCAAGGCTAAAAAACGTTCAGCACATGAAGCTTGGTGAAGATTTTTATTTCACCGGCAGGCTTAATTAAAGGAATATATGTTCACAGGACTTATTCAGGAACTCGGAACTATTCAATCCATCACTTCAAATACTGAAGGCAAAGAATTTGTCATCAAGGCACCAAGCCTTATCAAAGAAATCCAAATTGATGATTCGGTGGCGACAAATGGGGTTTGCCTGACGGCGACTAAAATTAATGGTGATACCTTCAGGGTTCAGGCGATCCACATGACCCTAAAGAAAACTTCACTTGGGGATCTAAAGGTGAATGATAAAGTTAATTTGGAACTTTCACTCAGGCCCCAAGACCGTTTGGGTGGACACTTTGTCCAAGGCCACGTGAATGCCTTAGGAGCGATTAAACAAATTTCGACAACGGGCGAATACTGGGAGATTGAAGTCTCTTTCCCTCAAGATCTTCGCAAGTACATGATTTCAGAAGGGTCTATTACCCTTGATGGGATCAGCCTTACAATTGCAAAATTAACCGATACAACTCTAACTGTAGCGATCATCCCCCATACCCTAGAAAAGACTTCACTCTCCCTCAAAAAGGTTGGTGATCATCTTAATCTAGAGGTAGATATGATTGCCAAATATATCGAAAACTTCCTTCGCTTTGATAAAGATTCGCGGAAGGAAGAATGGGCCCAAAACTTTTTTGATGTGAAATATGAAGACTGAATTGAGACCGCTAGACACAATTGAATCGGCCATTGCTGAGCTTAAGCTCGGCAAGATGATTATCGTGGTTGATGATGAAGACCGTGAGAATGAAGGCGACTTCATTATGCCGGCCGACATGATTACTCCTCAGGCGATCAACTTTATGATCACTGAAGGGCGCGGCCTGGTGTGCGCTCCTCTATCTTCTGAGCTCGCCAAAAAATTAGATCTTCCTCTTCAAGTTCAATCCAATACTGATTCCATGGGAACAGCTTTCACTGTGACCATCGATGCGATTGAAAAAGTACACACTGGAATCTCAGCTTCTGATCGCGCTCATACTCTGAAAATGATGGCCAATCCAAAGGCTTCCGGAAAAGATTTTTCTCGTCCTGGACATATCTTCCCTCTCATCGCTCGCGATGGAGGAGTTTTAGAACGCCAAGGCCACACTGAAGCCGCAGTAGATTTTGCCAAACTCGCGGGCTGTGCGCCGGTGGGAGTGATTTGCGAAATCATTAATCCTGATGGAACTATGGCGAGGCTTCCGGATCTCCTTACGTTTGCTTTAAAGCATGATCTCAAAGTTGTTTCGATTGCTGACTTGGTCACCTACCGAAAGCAGCAGGAATCGCTTATTTCAACCGTTGAAGCGATTCCTTTGCCGACAAAGTACGGTGAATTCAAAATGTACATTTTCCGCTCAGAACTTCTGAAGCAGGAACATATCGCTATAATTAAAGGCGAGCCGACAGAATTTAAAAAGAACCCTACTCTTCTGCGAGTTCACTCGGAATGTTTTACGGGTGATATTTTCGGAAGTTTCCGTTGTGACTGTGGCGATCAACTTGCAACAGCGATGGAAATGATCGAAGCCGCGGGCTCTGGTGCCGTCATCTACCTCAGACAAGAGGGCCGGGGCATCGGGCTGTTTAATAAAATTAAAGCTTATCAACTGCAAGATCAGGGCATGGATACAGCTGAGGCCAATCTTCATTTGGGCTACCCGGTTGATATGCGTGACTACACTATGGCAGCACAGATCATCACTTATTTCCAGATGAACGAGATCAAACTTCTTACCAACAATCCGCTTAAGATTGAAGGTCTTCAGAGGCTTGGTGTGAAAAATATTGAACGAGTGTCTCTCGAGATCGACGCCACTCACAAAAATGGTCCTTATCTGTTTACTAAAAAAAACAAGATGGGCCATCTCCTTAAACAAACATTGTTAAATCAGTAAGCGAGTAGATTATGAAAATTGAAGGATCATTAAACGCATCGAAGCTCCGTATCGCCATCGTGAACGCGAGATTCAATGATTTTATCACCAGCAAACTTCACGCAGCTGCCATCGATTGCTTAAACCGCCATGATATCGCTTCTCAAAATATTGATGAAGTCTGGGTACCAGGTGCTTTTGAAATTCCTCTGGCCGCTTTAACTCTTGCTGAATCAAAAAAATTCGACGCTGTGATTTGTTTGGGTGCCGTTATACGCGGATCAACATCGCACTATGATTTGGTTTGTAATGAAGCTGCTAAAGGTGTGTCTCATGCTTCTTTGAAGACCGGTGTGCCGGTTATTTTTGGCGTCCTGACAGTTGACACTATCGAGCAGGCCATTGAGCGTGCCGGTACAAAAGCTGGAAATAAGGGCTGGGATTGTGCCATGGCCGCTATTGAAATGGGCAATCTGATGCTCAAACTTCAGGGCAAGTAGGCTCCTTTCATTCAAGAAACCTTTAGGATTTCTCATTACTCTTTAAATGGCCGACGAAGTTACTTTTACTCTCAAGTAATCGCCATTTTTGTCGAAGAGTTTGCATGTCACAAATTGCCAATAAAGCATTTGAGCTTCTGCTCAAGAACATTTCCTCTGTAATCCTTGGAAAAGAAGAAAGCATTAAGCTAGTTCTGTCTTGTTGGTTTGCGGGAGGCCATGTTCTGCTAGAAGACAATCCAGGAACAGGGAAAACACTCCTCGCTAAAACTATCTCCAAGAGTGTGAGCACACCATTTGGACGAGTTCAATTTACCCCTGATCTTCTTCCCTCCGATGTAACTGGTAGCACTATTTATGATGAAGATACTAAGCAGTTTCAATTTAACCGTGGACCTGTTTTCTCTTCAGTTCTTTTGGCAGATGAAATAAATCGCGCTACTCCACGAACTCAGTCAGCACTTCTAGAGGCGATGGCAGAGTTTCAAGTCACCGTAGATAAAACCACATATAAGCTTGAAGAGGAATTTTTTGTGATCGCGACGCAAAATCCGATTGAACAACACGGAACTTTCCCATTACCTGAAGCCCAGTTAGACCGTTTCACGATGAAAGTGTCCATGGGATACCCTTCAAGGGAATCAGAACAAAAAATTCTCTTGGATAGAAAGACAGAAGACCCTTTTGCAAAGTTACAACCAGTCATCCGTCTAGAACATATAAAAGAAATTAAAAAAACAGTTTCGGAAGTTGCACTGTCTGAATCAACAATTAAGTACATCTTGGACGTTGTTCAAAAGACTAGAGAACATAAAGACATCTCCCTTCCAGCTAGTCCAAGGGCCAGTATCAGTTTGATGAAAACGGCTCAGGCCCAAGCCTTCATCTTAGGGGAAGACTTTGTTCGACCCGGATCAGTTTATAAATTACTTCATTCAGTCCTTGAGCACAGAATTGCACAAACTAACGAGAGTCGGTTTCAAGGCAAAAAAAAATCTGATATTTTAAAAGAGATTCTAGAACAAGTACGTGTGCCTACAAAATGATCCCCCGGAAAAAAATCATTGCTCCGAAACTATCTGCATATTTTAAATATGAGAAGAACTCAGTCGAACTAAACAATCAACTCTATTTTAACACCCAGCTTTTCAATGGTTTTGCATTTTTATCGACATTGATACTTGTTAGTTTTTTTCTTGGATTCTATAAGTCTTTTTTTTGGTGCGTAGCGATCAGTTGTGTTTTACTACTCTACTTTTTATACCAAAAAACTTTACGATTATCTGCGGGAATATCTATTAAACGCACTGTGCCGAAATTTGTTCGTGAAAAAACAGAAATCACCGTCACCTATTTGGTAAGTAATGAAACGGGATTCCGGATCGAAGCTTTGGGTTTCATGGAAGAGTTTGACGGGGTTGAGTCCGGTTCATTTTGGGTTGAAGGACAAATGATTCCTCCCCATACCCAAATAAAAATAATCAAAAATATTTTTCTAAATACTGGCATGGGGATCAAGACAATTCAGAATATCAAAATCAATATAAGAGACGAGTTGGGGATTTTTGACTTTAAAGTGGAATTCCTAGAAACCGCAGAGATTGAAGTTTATCCTTATACCGAGCTCACTCCCAATTTTAAAAACTCTATATCACCTGACAGTTTAGAATTTGGTCTTTATGAGCTGGCCAAGCGGGGCGATAGTAATCTTTTCATCGGAACTCGCGAATACCGCAAGGGTGATCCGGTTAAGCATATTAATTGGAAACTCACAAAGAAATCAGACAAAGTGATAATCAATGAATACGAAAAGAGTACAAATACTTATGTGACGCTTTTGCTCGATCTCAATTTAAAAAATCAAACAGGAATCGGAGAAAAATCAACTTGGGAGACGGCCAAGGATTTGGCCTTGAGTATTGCAAATAATGAAATAAAAAAGAATAACTCTGTTCAGGCGATAGCCAATAATCTCTATATCCCTTTCGGTTCGGGAAGAAATCAAATCGGTTTTCTCGAAAAATACTTCGTCTATCATGAAATGATGAACACTGATACTGACACATACATAAGACACTTGAGCATGCTGCCTCCAAAAGGTCAGGTCTATTTTATTTGTCCCATCCCTTTTACTACTGACTCTCTCAAAACGATTGAAGAACTTAAAAGAGTAAAGAGTCTGGGCCACACTGTTATAATCTTTACACTCAATCCGCTCAAAGAGGTTTCTCAGACCGTTCAACGAAAATTGAAACTCAGCCTTTTAGAGATTGATCGGCATTCAGAAAATGAATCCAAATCAATCAAAACCGAACTGAATAAGCAAGGTATTCCACTAATACCAATTACTATTAAAAAAGATATAAAACTCTATGATCAAGTGGTTAAGCACTCTAAAAACTTACTCGAAATCAAATGAAGTTAGACACGACAAATAAACTATTCACCATCCTTCTCATCACCATAACAGCAGGGACCTGCCTGGTTCTCAATTCTTTCTCAGCAGGCTGGACACTAGGATTATTCTATTTGCTCGGACTCTTCCTCCTAAAATACTCATCCGTGAATGCTGATTTTTATCTTTCTTCAGAGGAAAATAGGTTTAAACTTGTTTCTCAGGAGATCCTCCTCAGTGGTCAGTCAATTACCACTATTGATAATGCTGATATCCAAGAAGACCGATATCTCAATCATTTTGAAATGAGCAAAGTGGCCAAACGTAGGCTTTTTGGTTTCATCTATCTGGCAATGGCTTATGCCTTCGTCACAATGAGAGGTGAAATTCCCCTCAATCTAAATACAATCATGCCGATTATTTGTGGATATTTGATCTTAAGATGCGTTTACGTTGGTCATCTAATGCTTCCACTGGCATTAAATATCTGTTCCCTGATCGTAAATTACAATGATCAAGTGAACCCAGCGCTTTATGGAATCTATGTCTTTTTAGTTTTCTGGACGCTCAAAGCAATGTCAGAAACCACCGGCCAGCACCTTAGATGGGGCAGAACGATCACATTAATTCCCATCGTTATTCTTTTTGTAGGCGCGGTCTATGGGATGAGCTTCTTTTTCAAAGATACTTCTCCTGAACAAAAAGATACCATCCCCCAAGAGTTTCTCCCCGCTAAGCAGGCCTTAACGAGGGCGAAACACGAGTCAAAAGAACTTCTCTCCGAACTCCAAAAACTACCCTCGGTGGACACTACTCAAATTGAGCAAAAAATAAAAGATCAACTGGATGATATCCAGTCTCTCCAGAAAACAATGGGATCAAAGAAGCAACTTTCCCAAAATTTAGAATCTACAAAAAAAATGCTGGAGTCCGTACTCAAGACAACTGAAGAACTAAAATGGGAAGTTGGTGAGGCAAAAAAAAACAGCCTCGAAAAATCTCCTACATCCGATCTTCTCAAAAACTTTGAATCTCAGCATGGTAAGTCTCAAGACCAGAGCATGAGGGAACTGATCAAGGAGATGGATAAAAACCAAGATAAACTGATGCAGATGCTAAACGCATTAGAAGGGAAAGGTCCAACGAATGAAGAACAAAATGTCATTGGGGATCTGAAGTCAAAAAGAGAAATGCTCAAAAAACAATTTGAAAAACTAACCGAAATAAGTCCTGTCGAAAAAGAAGAATTAGGAAATCATCTCGAGACCAAGAAAAAAGACCTGGCAATTGTGAAAGCGTTAATGCCAGACAATCAGGCCCTTAAAAAACAAGAAGAAAACTTAAACCAATTAGAATCCCTTTTAAATAAAGATCAACCCACTCCCGCTGACCTCCGTCAGATCTCAGAGGCTTTGGCAGAATCAAAAGAGATTGAAAATTTAAAACAAGCATTAAAATCAGAGATTCCAACTGAGACCCCGACGAATTTTAGTCCTCAAATAACCAAACCTTTTGATCATCCCATAAATTTTGATTTCAAAAAACTTATCCCAATAGTCGTATTCGTTGGAGTATTTTTCATCGCTGTCTATTTTCTGAACAAAAAAGGCATTAAAAAGGTCAAGATCCTCTCTCCCGAAGCCCTTGAAGAAATTAAACTTGAGTTGAAAAAGTTAAAGAAGCTAAACCTTTCTCCCCGTGAAGAAGTGATTCATTATTATAATATTTTGCATAATATTCTTCAGACCACCCATTACTCAGATCATGAGACGCCTCCCTCTTGCATCGTCTATACAGAGATGAAAGACTTCCATCCAAAACTAGATCACGCAACACTAACGGTGACGGAGCTTTTTACTAAATGCTTTTATGGAAATAAGGATGTGAGTCTGCCCTCACTTAAGGACTTCCGAAAATCGATAACAATCATCATGCGAGTTTACGATATCAATTAATCTGAAAGTGGATAGAAAGAGGTCACTTAGATATTTAAAACCAACCAGGGCCAGTAGGTTAAAGAGGAATCTCGCCTCTGCCCGGAGCAGCTGCACCCGTACCAACTGAATCTTCAATCATCACTTCTTTATTAAGAGCAGCGTTCTGATAAATAACCAACGCCGAGATGCTCAAACCAAGAATGACGGCCACGATTTTGAAAGATTTCATAAATTGACTCCTAAAATGTTCGCTTCCAGTATCACAAAATTTTGCCAAATGTTGAAGATCATAGGGATTCGAGTACTTTCTACCGGCCAACAACTCGTGTCAACCAACTAAGATCATTAAAAACCTTGTCAATTCCGATGCTTATCGTCTAGGATGCTCATCTCTCGACATTAAAGAGGATGCAGGCTCCCTGGAGAGAGATTTAATATTATTGTTTCCTGCAAATGCCTAAGGAGTACTTCGTGGCAAAAATCGACATGGGGCGTGCGCGCTTCAAAATTCAACGCCGTTTGGGTGTTGAGCTTCCGGGTCTAGGTAAGGCCGGAGCTTTAGAAAGAAAACCTTATGGTCCAGGTCAACATGGTATGGCCCGTAAGAAGCTCTCAGATTTCACTGTTCGTTTGATCGAGAAGCAAAAAGTTATGTTCAACTACGGTCTTCGCGAATCTCAAATGAGAAACTACGTGAAAAAATCGAAGAAGATCAAAACAGCATCTTGGGTTGATACAATGATCATTGGTCTTGAATCACGCCTTGATAACGTTGTTTTCCGTCTTAACTGGGCCCCATCAATTCCTGGTGCTCGTCAGATGGTTACTCACAAACACATTAAAGTTAACGGCAAAACTGTTAACGTTCCTGGTTACGTTCTTCAACCTAATGACGTGATTGAAATCACTGATAAAGGTGCTAAGTCTGGTAACTACCTTCAGTGTAAAATTCGCCCTCGCCTTTCAGCGATTCCTGCTTTCTTATCGAAAGAGAATGTTGCTGAAAAAGAGAAAGCGAAGATGGTTGCAAAACCACTTGCTGAAGATATCCCGTTCGCTTTCGAAAAGCGTCTCGTGATCGAGTACTACTGGAAAGTTAAGTAATACAAAAAAGAAAAGGGCCCTTTTGGGGCCCTTTTTTTTTGGTCAAATTATCGCGCCACTCGAATCGATGCGAAATGTTTTAAGAGTTAGAGACCGACTTCCTGAGTGATGGCTTCACGGATAGCCTGCGCTTCAAGGTTAGCGCGAGCGCGGCAGATCGTGCGGATCACATCACAGTCCTTCATCATGCGGGACTTGAGATTCCGGAAGAGAAAACTCGGAACCATTTTTTCAATCCCAAGCTTACGAATGTCTGATTCTACTTCAGTTGAGACAAGTTTCGGAGCGATCTGGGCTTCGTGCTGAAATACTGTCATGCCAGGTATATGCGGATAAGTCAGACGAGCATCACGAATATAAACCTCAAAATCCTTCATCTTCATTTCATTAATCAGGTCATTATAAAATTCCGGATCTTTTTCAATGTTGTCACCAAACATCACAAAGTGAGCATCTGGATGATCTGCGACAATTGATTTAAGTTTGGCGGGCTTAAAAGTTTCGGCCTTGTCTTTAAACAGACGACGCTGTATCACTTTGCCTGATGGGAAATTGTATTTTTTTATCCAACGATTGCCGTTGTAAAGAATCGTATAGGAATTTGATAGGTAATAAAATTTTGCTTCGGGGTTCTGATTTTTAATGTGATTAAAGATCTTTTCCATGGCCGGATAGGATTTAACTCCACCGACAAGTTTGAGGAAGGCCTTACCCTTCTTTTCCACATCGGCCATTCTCAGAGTTTCATCCAGATCAGAAATGATCACCAGCTCTTTTGCGAGAAGAGAATATGAAAAGAGGATGAAAAATAAAGAGATCAAAAGCTTCATCTGGGAATCCTTAGTGGTCATTAGTGTAGACCACATTTTTATAGGATAAATGAACTGTGAAATAAAGTTAGGGTTTAGTTAATGATGCAATCTTGCATGGAAGCCGTGTCCCGACTATCAAAAACCTTCTGAAGCTTGTCTGATCTCATCATTTGAACCGGAGTGATGACTTCAGACTCAAACCAGGCATCCTGATCCCAAGCCATACCGTAACCTTCATAGCGTTTTTTGGCTTCGGCAAGCACACGTGGATCAGTGACTTTGAGATCCCCGATCTTTTGAAGAACACCTAAGTGCTCAGAGCTTACTTTCTCGTAGGCCTTCCAGACAAGCTCTGAGCAGTACCAACGGTTCTGGTCCCAAGCAAAGATAAGATCGTAATCAGAGCCCAAGAATTTTTCAGCATAGGCCTTAACAGCAGCAGCATCGAAATCAAAAGTGACGCGGTAAATTTCAAATTGAAGATTATTACTACGACGAACGAAACTATAAAGAGAAGTCCACTGAACCGGTTGAACAGCTTCAATGATGTCCCAACCTTTTTGAGCTTTAAAGGCCATGCCTACGTGACTCCATTCAGAGTCGGTGGCAATTCTTAGAAGCTGGGCTTGAGAAGTCTGGCTTTTTATGAACACAAGGTCCCCGTCCTTGAGAGGGCAAGAACCTTGCGCGTATGAGATTAAATTAAAGAGCAGGAGCGAAGATAATAGTGGCCACATAATCGAACTTCCTTTCAGGATCAGTAGGCTCGAGCATAGCATTAATCAAGAAAGAAGTAGGAGAATAATTTCGTCCACCAGCTGGGTTAACTTGTGAAGCAATGCCGTTTGCTGCTGCATCGTTTCCGTTAAGTGAAGCCGGATAGTACATACTTAGAGCGCCCATTAACTGTTGAACAGCTGGGTTGGTAGCAAGAGCTCTATGTCCAGATGACAGACCTGACATTTCGCCCTGAACAAAAATCTTTTTCATAAGGTCGTTCTTCTCAGTCAGACCGATATCCAGAGACTCGAGCACATGAAGTGGACCTTCAGTCAGACCTGGGTATCCATCAGATGAAAGCATTGTTGTAGCCTCAAGACCTGGAACAACACAAGGAGCGTCTGCAGTTGTTTCAGCAGAGATCTGAGTGGGTGAACAGTTCACGATCGCGTGTATGGCCCAGGCGAACTCAGAACAGAACATAGTTAAGTCAGTTGATGTTTTATTTTGGCCAACCAGGATTTTACCCATCGTTGTTACAAAAGAATCTCCACCAGAGCCGTATTTATCAATTTTAGCAGCAGAATAATCAGGGTTAAATTTAAGCAGAGCACCCCCACGAATGGTGGCATAGTTCTTACGAAGTTGAGCAACCCAAGCGAGAAGGTTTGCTTGTTTAGCAGTACCAAAGTTTCTTGGACGAACAACTTGAAGATGATCTGTTTCAATATAATGGTTAGAATCAAAGCCTGAAGAAATTTTTTCGCCATTATATTCAGCATCAAGCGGCATATCTAAGTTACGAACTGATCCGTTTTCTACATAAACTGTACCAGCATGAGACACACCCATCTGAACATGTGAATAAGGAATCGTGTTTTCCCATGAAGGGCGAAAACTTAAAACAACGTCGCCTGATTTAAGCACACCTTTTTTAAAGAGCTCTTTGATTGCAGCTTGACGAGTTTTTCTTTTCGCAGAAACAATTGTTCCAGCTGTCTTCCCTACCACACCGCCGGTCAGGATATTTTTATCAACAAACTTATAAGCTCTCAGGTAAGCCTTATCAGTTGCAACTTCTTTTATAGGCAGTTTAACCCATGACTTATCTGCTAGTGGAGCGTGTCCCGATGCGGGCACAGCAAAGTAAAAAGGAATGCTGGTAAGGTTCTGAGCGAAGACCTGCGTGGTAAACGCTAGGGCCAAAGGCAATAAAGCTTTTTTCATGAAATTCTCCTGGAGTTGACCAAAAAGTATCACGCCTCAGGGTGCACCAAGCTTGAGAGTGAAAAAATGCCAGAGGTGCTTAAACAATCGACACCCCCTGTAATTTACTCCGTCCTCACTGTGCCGAGGAGCCTTTAGTATTAGTATTAGTGAAACCCGGAGGTCCTAGTGAAACACTTTATTGCTCTTTCTTTGCTCGCATTCCCCCTTCTCTCTATTGCACAATCAAAGGTGCTACCAGAGCCAAGAAAAGGTGAAGAGATCTGTTATTCACGCGTTCTTTCTAAAGAGCTTCTTGCTAAGAGTGGAGACCTTAAAATTAAAGCGATCGCAGTGACGCTGGAAAAAGAGAAAGATTTTGACTTCAATGTTTACTCAAAAATTCTTGTAGTAAGAACAGATGGCGAAGTCATCTCACATGTTGGGGTCCTTAAGGCGGGTGCTGGTTCAGCTGAGGCAAGCTTTGAACTTGAAGGTTCAAAAGACAGTTTCTTGATTGCTCAGGAACAAAAGAACAACCGAGTTAGAATCAAAATTAATAACCAAGAACTGATTAACAAAGTAAACACATGGCTTTCAGGCTCTAAAGCAGAAAGCGGAATGAGAGAAATACAATCAATGGCCCTTCGTAAATCGGTTAATGATTTGGATAAAAATGGCTACAATAAAAAATCTTGTTCTGAATTGGTTTTAGAAGAAGTAGCTGAAGAAATTTAATTTAAATATTTTCTCAAGAAGGACCTTCGGGTTCGTTATTTTTTACTCTAGTTTATCGGCGTTAATCTGGGCGTGAACATGCTCGCGCATGGCCCGCAAAGTGTGAATGGTCTTTTTGATATACTCATCAGCTTTTTGAATGCGGGCGATCTCATCTTTTAAATCTGGATGATTCTTAGTGAGCAGGCTTAAAGCGCGCGCCACTGACGCATCAATAATTGAAATAGAGTTCGCAAGATCGTGAATATATTTTCTAGTTTCGTCATGGCCCATCACTTAAAGATACTAAACCACCCATGAAATTGGCCTTAAATTTTTACAAAGAGTTTGCTGCGCCGCAAAATTCAATTTCGTTCAGCAAATATCTGATTCCATTTGCATAATTTCTCTAATAATATGATTCAAAAGGAAACCATATATGTCACACGCTGTACCCCACGGGCATGGTCAGGACCACCACCCACAAGAAGAAAGAAATGATGCTCAATTCGGAAAGGCTTCTATTGGCAAACTTGCCATGTGGATCTTTCTTGTAACAGATGCCATGTCTTTCTCGGGCTTCCTCATTGCTTATGCTGTGCTTCGTTCAACTCAGAACTGGCCACATCCGGCAGACTACCTTGGTATTAACCTTTCAGGTTTTGCTACGTTCATCCTCGTTTGTTCTTCGGTTTCAATGGTTCTTGCCATTGATTCTTGTAAACATAAAGACCGTAAGGGCATGCTCAACTGGCTTCTTGCAACCATCATTGGTGGAGCAGGATTCCTATGTATTCAAGTCTATGAGTACATGCACTTAGTTCACCAAGGGATGACACTTTCTTCTTTTGCTCACGGAAATAATCTTTTCGCATCTACATTTTATATAGTTACTGGATTCCATGGTCTTCACGTGTTGACTGGTGTTGGCTACTTGTGTTGTGAGTATCGTTTTGCCCTTCAGGGCCGTTACGATAACGGTGACTACAACCGCCTCGAGATCCTTGGTCTCTTTTGGCACTTTGTGGATCTAGTGTGGATTCTCGTGTTCACCTTCATCTACTTGTTATGAAAAAACTTTTAGCAGTTTTATTTGTTTGGGGATTAACTCTCTCGTCAGCATGGTCGTGTCCGAACTGTGCTGGTGGAATAGCCAAAGACGGAAAGCCTCCTTACACGTTGATCATCCTGAGCTCTTTTATTCTTCTGATCTACATCCCGTTCTACATCTTGTTTAGAGCGGCAAAAAAGTATGATCCAAAAAATGGTGATGAACACATCTAACTTACCGGCGATCAACGCCTTTTTTAATTTGCTTTCAACCATCTGTCTTGTGACGGGTTACATTTCTATTAAGAGAAAAAATGAAGAGAGTCATAAAAAGTGCATGATCTCTGCACTGGTTTTCTCTACGATCTTTCTTATTGGTTATCTTTTTTATCACTATCACCATGGCAGCACGAAATTTCCTGACCTGGGATGGATAAAAACACTCTATCTACTTATTCTCGTCCCCCATATTATCCTTGCGGCCGTCATGGTTCCGATGATTCTTACGACTTTTTATCACGCGCTCAAAGGCAATCGAGAAAAACATCGAAAAATTGCTCGTTGGACATTTCCTATTTGGTTGTATGTGTCAGTGACAGGAGTGATCATTTATCTCATGATTTATCAAATTTTTAGAGTTGTTTAGTATTTGAAAACTGCGGTGTTTCATGTAGACTGGATTTCAACATTTAAAGAGTTGGAAAAGAGTATGACAACACGTTTAGCATCACCTGTTTCTATGACTGATCTCCAAACGACTTCAGTGGTTCGTGATTTGTTCTCTTTAATGAAACCACGTCTATCATCCCTCGTTATTTTTACAAGTGCTTTGGGTTTATTTCTGGCCCCTGGAAACATTAGTTTTCTGACAGGATTCATTTCTATACTTGCAACATCTGGTCTTGTAGGTGGTGGTTGCGCCATCAACTGCTGGATGGAAAAAGACATCGATGCGATGATGGAGAGAACTAAGAACCGTCCTCTTCCCGCTGGGCGCCTCTCGTCAGCTACAGCTCTTGCTTTTGGATTAGCTCTGATTACAGTTTGTCTCGCTGCCCTTTATTTTGTTGTAAATCCCCTCACTGCTCTTCTTGGTTTTACCGCGGCAGTTATTTATTTGTTTTTTTATACTCCGATGAAACGTAAAACATCTCTCGCTCTTTTTGCTGGGGCAATCCCTGGAGCCATTCCACCACTTATGGGTTGGACAACGGTTACCAATTCTGTTGGGGAACTTGGGTTAGCACTTTCTGCTATTCTCTTTATTTGGCAACTCCCTCATTTTCTTTCGATCTCTATTTATCATGCACAAGACTACAACAACGCCGAAATTAAAACTCTACCAGCAAATATTGGGTTTCGTGCCACTTTACACAGAATCGTAGCCTATACTTTGGGCATGATGTTTATCTGCTTGATCCCGTACTATATCGGTGCAGCTAATGAATTTTACAGAAATGCTATAATCTTGTTAGGTGGGAGTTATTTCATCTTCTCTTTGCGGGGATATGCTTTTCATGAAGACTCTAAAGAGTTTTTACAGTGGGCCAGACAATACTTCTACGGCTCACTTGTGTACTTGCCGTGTGTTTTTGTTTTGATGCTTTGTTTTCGATAATTTTTAAGTTTTAGATTTTAATATACTTATTCAAGGGAAGCGTATGGGTGTTTTTAAAATAGGTGCATCTACGAGTTGGTTGGACATGATTCGTCCTCCTCTCGACATCTCGACTAATGGTCATCTTATCGACGATCTTTTTAACTACACTACTTGGCTTGTAGTTTTTTACTTCTTCTTGGTGTGTCTTGGGCTTTTTGGTTTTTGCTACCTTTATAGCAAAAAACGGAGCAAGACTCCGTATTACACGTACGGGAACAAAAAGCAGCATTTGATCTTTACTGCAATTATTGGTGCGGCCGTGTTTCTTTCAATTGATTTGAATATTGCTCGAATTGCAAACAATGATTTGATAGATACTTTTTGGAAATGGCCTGATTACAAAACGGAGAAAGTTCTTCGTGTAGAAGTGATGGCGCAGCAGTGGATGTGGTCGTTCCGCTACACAGGTCCAGATGGTCAGTTTTCAACGGCAGATGACGTGATAACTAACAATGATCTTCGTGTTCCGGTGGGGACAAAAATTCTTTTCCACCTTACTTCTAAAGATGTGATCCACTCATTTTTTGTCCCTAGTGTACGACTTAAAGTCGATACTATCCCTGGCCGCGTGACGCGTGTCTGGTGGGATGCTAATCGTCCGGGAGTTTATGACATAGCATGTGCTGAGATGTGTGGAACAAATCACTATCTCATGAAGGCACGATTGACCGTCTACACAGAAGATGATTTCAACATTTGGTTAAAGAGTTCTGAATTAATAGCAGCAAGCACAAATGATCCTACAGATGCAAATCTGGCCTGGGGTTGGAAGTGGGAGGAATAATATGAGCGGCGGTTTTAACGAAATACACCCTGAACCTACAACGTTCATAAGTAAATATCTAATCTCCTTTGACCACAAAGTCATAGCGAAACAATTCCTGTGGTACGGAATAGCCTTCCTAGGTATAGGTGGTCTTATGGCGATCCTTATTCGCTGGACCCTTGCTTACCCCGGTGTCCCTTTTCCTATTCTTGGAAAATTGCTTTTCCCGATGTCGGGAGGGGTTGTTCCTCCGGATACCTACGCCATGCTTTTCACAATGCATGGAACGATCATGATTTTCTACGCCATTACTCCTCTACTTATTGGAGCTTTTGGTAACTATTGCATTCCCCTAATGATCGGGGCCCGAGATATGGCCTTCCCGATGCTTAACATGCTTTCCTTTTGGTTTGCATTTTTGTCTGGTGTTGTTCTTCTTGCTTCTCTGTTTCTCCCGCTGGGAGCTGCGGCCGGTGGATGGACTTCGTATCCAACACTTTCAACCATGATTGGAAGTCCTGGTGCAGGACAAACACTTTGGTGTGTCGCGATTTTTCTTTTCGGAGTTTCATCGACTATGGGAGCTGTTAACTACGTAACCACCGTTATTACTCTTCGTGCTCCAGGTATGGGCTATTTCGACATGCCTCTTACAATTTGGGGTCTTTGGCTTACTGCGATCTTGAACGCGATCTTCGTTCCTGTTCTTGGTGCCGGTGTAATTCTTCTTACTCTTGATCGAGTTTTCGGAACGACTTTCTTCCTTGCAGGTGCTTCGGCAACTTCAGGGTCTGGCGATCCGATCCTTTTCCAACACGTGTTCTGGATTTTCGGTCACCCGGAAGTTTACATTCTGATTCTCCCTGCTTGGGGTATCGTTTCAGATCTACTTTCATTCTTCTCTCGTAAACCTGCTTTCGGTGCAAAAGCTACGGCCTTAGCAATGACCGCGGTAACGATTCTTTCGACTTTGGTTTATGGTCACCACATGTTCACGACTCAAATGAGTCCACTTCTCACGCAATCGTTCATGACATTGACGATGACAATTTCCATTCCTTCAGCGATTTTCTTTGCTAACTGGTTAGGAACAATCTGGAAGGGTTCAATTCGTTTTGACTCTCCCATGCTTTTCTCTCTTGGTGTTGTATTCGTATTTGGTCTTGGTGGTTTGACAGGTCTTCACTTAGGAACAGTAACAACCGATCTTTACCTCCACGATACTTACTTCGTCGTAGGCCATTTCCATTACACTATGGCAGCCTCAGTTCTTCTTGGCGGATACGCCGGGATTTACTTCTGGTTCCCTAAAATGTTCGGAAGAATGATGCACGAAGGTTTAGCTAAGATTCACTTCTGGGGAACAATGATCCCTTTGAATGGTATTTTCTTCGGGATGCTCCTCATCGGCTACGGTGGTATGCACCGTCGTATTTATAACCCATTCATTTACGAATCACTTCAGCGCTTGATGCCGTTAAATACAATGATAACAATCTCGGCTCTCATCATGGGTGCTTTCCAGTTGGTATTTGTGTTTAACCTTATCTGGTCGCTCACAAAAGGGGAGAAAGCTTCTAACAATCCTTGGAATGTTGGAACGCTAGAATGGACGATTCCTTCACCTCCTGTTCACCATAACTACGATGTGATCCCTGTTGTAAAATGCGGACCACACGAGCTTGGTAACCCGAACCTGAAAACAGGACGGGACTTCCAGTATCAGACTGAAGAATTGGTAGAAGGCTAAAAGTGAAAAGAGCAGAACTGCAAAGTAATCTGGCGATGATGGTAGTCCTTTTGGGACTGTCCATGTTCTTTGCAACTTTGCTTATGGGATATGCGATATTTCGTACATCCGCAGATAGTTGGCCACCGCAAGGAATGGTAAAACTGTCTCTTCTACTTCCGTCTCTCAGCACTCTTGTGATTTTCATCAGTGGTCTGACTTGTTATCAGACCATTGTAAATATCAAGCAGAACAACCTAAAAATGGCGAATAAGAATCTTAATCGCACTATCCTTTTAGGTATTGGCTTCATGGTTCTCCAGGGATTTCTCTGGGCCAACATGAAGAGTTCGGGCGTTTTTGTGTACTCGGGAATTTTTGCTTCTGTTCTCTATGGATTTACCTGGATTCATGCTGCCCACGTAGTGGCGGGCCTGATTGCTCTGGGGTATCTGAAGTGGAACCTAAAACCAGGAACCCAGAATCTTTTGATGAAAGCCGTGAACGTAGAAAAGTTCTGGTACTTTCTCGAACTGATCTGGATCATTATGTTTATAACTCTATTTGTCATATAAGAATTTTTAAGGATTATTATGAAGAACCTTACTTACCTCGTCCCTCTTTTCCTCTTCATCCTCGTTGGATGTAATGAAACTGAGTTTAAAGAAGAGAAGTATTTTGCGGGCGAACAACTCGTTCCTAAAAGTACTTTAAACCTTGGTAAAACGACTTACCTTGAATATTGCGTTTCGTGCCACGGTGTTAAGGGTGAAGGGAATGGTGTCTCTTCAAAAGGAATGTATCCACCACCTCGTAACCTGACGCTAGGAATTTACAAATGGGGTAACGTAGTAAGTGGAGAGCTTCCTCACGATGAAGATTTCTACAGAATCATAAGACATGGTCTTAATGGATCAGCGATGCTTCCATGGAACATTTCAGACAAGAGACTTGAAGCTGTCGTTCAGTATATCAAGACATTTGCTCCTACTGTCTGGGAAGGCAAAGAAAAGGCTCTGGGAACTAAATTCGAACTGCCTATCGATCCTTTCGGTCCAGAGAAAAAGCTTGAAGCTATAGAGAAAGGTAAGAGAGCTTATCACATAACGGCTGCATGTACTCAATGTCACCGTGGCTATGAAACCAAATCCGATGTTTCGAAGTACAATCTTGAAATCAACAAAGTTGCTCTCAGTAGTTCTGACTTTGCTGAAGACTTTTACAAAGTCAAACTTCAAGAAGGAGACTATAACTACAAAGCAGTGCCACCTGACTTCACTTATCATCCCCTTCGTTCTATTACTGACGTTCCTTCCATCGTGACTCGTCTTATGTACGGGGTAAACGGTTCAGGAATGCCGGGATGGAAAGATGTAGTGACTGATGAAGAGCTATGGGCCATTGCCTACTACGTAGACTCTCTCCGCGAAATAAAAGATACACCTGCTCGAGCATCCCTTCTAGAGAAGCTTGATAAGCAATAAGAGGTACTAAGTGGAAGCTTCATTAAAAAATGAGTCGAATATCCGCCAGTCAAACTGGATCGAGAGACTTATGACAAAAAAATCCTTCTGGTTTATTGCCTGTGGATTTTTTTTCATCTACCCACTTGCTAAAAGTGTGAACCGTGATCTTCCTAAAGAGCTCCCGATTTTAAGTGACCTTCCCGCTTATGCTTTCACGGATGAAAACGGAAAGACTTTTGGTTCAAATGAACTAAAGGGTAAGGTTTATATAGCAAACTTCGTCTTCACAACCTGTCAGACAAGCTGTCCAGTGATCTTAAATAGAGTGCAAATGGTTCAGCACAGAATGCGTGGAGTGATTGACAGAGCTGCCATTGTAACTTTTACTGTTGATCCCCAAACCGACACTTCAGAGATCCTCTATAAAAAAGCTCGTGACCTCAAGGCCAATCCTGTTGTGTGGCGTTTTTTAAGAGCACCAATTGCTGAAACGAAAAAGCTCTTGGTGGATGGATTTAAAGTTCCCGTTGGAGATAAAGAAATCGCCAACTCCGTAATGGATGTCGCTCACTCGAATAAACTCGTGCTGGTAGATCAAGACGGGAAAATTCGTGGTTACTACTCGATTGAAAAAGATGGCATCAACCAATTAATGATTGATACGGGTCTTTTAATTAATAGAAAGAAAAAGTCTTAAGGAAAGGAGATATTTGTGAGTGAAGTTAGTCACAAAAGCCATCGTGCTGAGTATTTCAAGGTTTTCTTTATCCTGACAGCCCTCACGATCGTGGAGCTGATTATTCCGGGTATGGAAATTTCAAAATTTGCGAAAGGTTCATCCCTTACCGGATTGGCCCTTGGTAAAGCATGTATTGTTGCCTGGTCTTATATGCACTTGAAGGATGAAACTAAGTGGATGCGTTTTGTAGCAGCGATTCCTATCGCAGCTTTCGGTTATGCCGTCATGGTTATCCTCGAGTCAATGTACCGTTAATTTAAGGAGTCCTTATGGAAAAGCATGCTGAAAAGAAAGTAGAGACTTATAAGTCTGAATCTTCAATTTTTGCACATGAAAATTCGATGCCGAAGAAAGATCAATTCACGCTTCCTACATGGTCGCTGATTGTTGTTCTTTTCATTTGTTTCTTTGCGCTTAAGACGTTCATCTACATTTCTGATAAAAAAAGACACGGTAAATAGTATTTTGGCCTGAATTCACTCTGAATTTGGGCCAATTTCCCTCTATCACCCCCTCTGGCCCTTCTTGTCCTTCCCTCTCATTTATGAGATATAGCACACCGTATAAAGTAACCAAGGATTTATCCCATGACGACTGAAACACGTATTCTCGGTAAAGATGCTCCTCTTGAGCAGACCATTACTAAACTCAGAAACCAACTTTTGGAATGGGGTTTTGATGTAGAAGAGGCCTCGTGGCTGAATCCGGTTCCGAACGTTTTTTCTGTTCATATCCGTGATCGTTACTGTCCCTACCTGTTCACGAACGGTAAGGGTGTAACTAAGGATGCGGCCCTTGCCTCTGCTCTGGGTGAATTCTTTGAGCGTCTTAACTGTAACTATTTTTTCGCGGATTTCTTTCTCGGGGAAAAAGTCGCTGATTCTGCCTTCGTTCATTACCCACAAGAAAAGTGGTTTCCGTTTAAAGACGATAAGATGCCTGAAGGTCTTATGAATGCCTCTCTCTGGGAATACTACGATGCTGAGAAAAATTTGACACCTTCGCAACTCGTGGACACCAACTCAGGAAATGCTGAGCGCGGAATTTGCGCACTTCCTTATACTCGTATCGCTGATAACAAGACTTACTATGTTCCAATGAACATCGTTGGAAACCTTTACGTCAGTAACGGGATGTCTGCAGGAAATACAAAAACTGAAGCTCGCGTTCAGGCCTTGTCTGAAATCTTTGAACGTTCAATAAAAAATAAGATTCTCGCCGAAGGAATTGCTCTTCCAACTATCCCAACGGAAGTTCTTGAGCGTTTTCCAAAAGTTATGGAAGCGATAGCGGAACTTGAAGCCCATGGTTATCCGATTATTTGTAAAGATGCCTCTCTGGGTGGAAAATTTCCTGTCATTAACGTCACACTTTTAAATCCTCAGGAAGGAACGGCCTTCGCTTCTTTTGGAGCGCATCCGAAATTTGAAGTGGCACTAGAGCGTACGGTAACTGAACTTCTTCAGGGCCGTCGTCTGGATGAACTCAATGTCTTCTCTCCACCGACTTTTGAACTTGAGGATGTCGCTGATCACTTAAACCTTGAAGCTCACTTCATCGATTCAAATGGTCTTCTTCACTGGAACTTCTTTAAAGAAACAGCTGACTTTGATTTCTCAGACTGGAACTTTGGTGGAAAAACCACGCAAGATGAATTTGATACGATGATTGATATTTTCCATAAGATGGAAAAAGATGTCTACATCATGGACTTTGAGCACCTGAATGTTTACGGATGCAGAATTCACGTGCCTGGAATGTCTGAAATTTATCAGCCAGAAGATCTGGCCTGGGATAATAACAACACGGCCTACCCGCTTCGCTCTCATATCTTAGGCGTTCATGAGCTTTCTTCTGAAGAGCTTATGGAGCTTCACACTGAACTCGAAGACAAGGGCTTTGATGATATGCTCTTAGTGGCCCATGCTATCGGAGTTATCCCTGATTCAACCACCAAATGGTCAACTCTCCGAATCGGCGAATTCAAAACGATGATGGCCTTTGCTGCCAAAGACTATGAACTCGCTAAGGCCGGAACTGACTGGTGCCTGCACTTTGCTCCACTCAATCAAGAAACAAAACTCCTCTATCTTTGCCTCAACACTCTCCTTCAAGTTGAAATGAATGATGATGTGAACGTAAATGAGTACATGCCGACAGTTGAAAAGATGTACGGCAAGACTCTGGTTGAGACAGCGCAGAACATTATCAATGGTCACGTGAGATTTGACGGACTCCATGAGTCTGACATGAATCTTAAAGGCTTTGAGATGCACCAGAAACTTCTGACAAGTTACGAGAAACTTCAGGCGGCTAAAAGACTCTTCGCTGATAAGAAAAAATAATTCTCTCAAATGTTTTTCTCTCCTCAATTTCGAATTGATTTTGACTGGAAGACTAAGCACGCTTTAAGAGTGGGCTCGGTTCTTCCAGTTAATGCTCTTCAGATCGCCAACGGTCTGAAGGACATGTCCAATGAATCCATTCGCAACCGCTTCCTCGGCAGTAAGAAAGAATTCTCTCAGCAAGAGCTTGAGTACCTCACCCATCTGGACGGCATCAATCACTACGCCATCGGTATTGAGGAGCGTGAGCGTCCCCAAAGAGGTGTCGCCATCGTAAGACTAGTGCGCTCATCTGAGGATCCTCAGCAGGCGGAGATTGCGATCTCGATAATTGATGACTATCAGAAGATGGGTCTGGGTAAGATGCTGCTTAATCTTATTACTCTTGCTGCCATTGAAAGGGGGATTACCAGACTTTCCTTTACTTATCTGCCGCAAAACGAAGGCATCGTAAGGTTAATTAACAGGATGGGTACACCTGTTTCTGGTCCACACACTAAAGACTTTGTTCAAACGTTTTTGCATGTTTCAAACAACGATACCGCTCGAATATTGAAACGCCTTACTGCTGATCTGCCGTCATTTAGTTCTTTTTTAAAAAAAACCTAAGCTTTATTTTAATCTTAAAAAATTTCCCCTGAGCGATGCACTAATTAGATCTTCGTTTTAATACTTTTGGAGAATACTGGCCTTAGAACTTGTAACTCGTACCTAAATACATGTTCCTGCCCATCGTAGGCATCACTCCCGTTACCATCACTCGTCCATAGTACTCGCGATCAAGCAGATTATTGATCGCGCCATTCATGGACCAGCGAGAAGTGAGATTGTATTCCGCCAGTAGATCGTAGAGAGTGTAGGAAGGTACTCTGAAGTCCGCTGTATGGGCATCATCGGAGAAATGCTCGTTCACATAGGTTCCGATTAATGAGGCATGAAGCTTTTGCTGAAGCCTGTAGATGAGGCCTACTTTAAGAAGTGCGGAAGGTGCATGCCCTGGAGTTTTGCCTTTAAAGCTGCCGCGACGAAACTTGGCATTCACAAAATTCGTATTTACGTAGAAATCGTATTCGGAGTGAGTTTTTGAACCAAAGATATCTTTAAAGATAAGAGAAGATTCAACCCCTTGATAACGAGCGGAGCCACCGTTAGATAAAATATTGTTAGATGAGGCGAGGATATTTTGTCTGTGAACCACGTACACTGA
>JBBARF010000050.1:0-24412 GCA_040399925.1 Bacteriovoracaceae bacterium | reverse complement strand
TCTTTTCTTTTATTTCTTTGTTCAATATCTCTACGCCTTTATCCGCCGTCGTTTTAAGATTCCCCACAACAACGGACATTAACCCCTCTGTTGCTTTTGCACTTTTTCGAGCGCTCAATTCTCGATTATTTTCGTCTTTGGTATAAGCAGAAGTACTCATCACACCATTGGCAAACATGATGGCATCGGCCCTTTGTTTAAAGTAGTCCATGTTATCTTTGACTTGAGTTGGAAGTTTTGGAAGATCCTTTACACAACCACAGACTTGTTCATAATCTGTTTTGAGATCTTTTCCCTCAAAACAATTAATTCCTGAAAGTGCTTTTATCACTAATTGCCATTCAAAACCTGGGGTCAAGTAGCCACCACAAACATTACTATTATCTGCCTTAACACTTAAAGTGAGAAACATCACGGCCATCATCAAAGTAAAATTTTTAAACTTCATCAGTCTACTTTTCGTCAAATGTTGGTTAAACTTGAATCTTTCCACTATAACCGGATCAGAACTCCCCTCAGGCAGCATACGAAGAATCAGGGGTTTACTGTCCGAATATGGATAAGGACCGCCAACAAATGAAGCAAATGCCGCCCCATCATCAAATAATTTCCACCGAAGATGGGTCCGACACCTTTTTTTCGGAGCGCTTTCAGGAAAGTTGCCACTCCAGTTCCGGCGCCCGCGCGGAGACACTCCTTCATTATATAGAGGGCTGTGAGATTAAAAAAACTCATCTTCAGAAAAAATCAATCTCCATTTTGGAAGTAGGCTTTGGTTTAGGTATGGGATTTCTCACAACCTTAGAAACTCTTCATGATAACTTTAATTTTGTATCCCTAGAAATTGATCGAGAGCTGCTCGAGTGGTTTAGAAAAGAAAATCTAGAGCATCCTTTTTTAAAAAATCTCCAATGGATCTCACCGATAAAACTGGAAGCAAGAACCAACGATATGAGTCTCACCATTTTATGTGGAGACGCTCGAGAAACACTCCCATTTTATTGTCAGTACGCTCATCCTCAATGGGACGCCATCTATCAAGATGCCTTCTCCCCCAAAAAAAATCCGACACTCTGGACTCAGGAATGGTTTGAGCTTCTCAAAAAGTATTCTTCCCCAGATGCTCTCATGTCGACTTATTCATCCAGTGCCTCGATTAGGAAGGCAATGCTCGCGGCCGGTTGGGTTCTGCAAAAGGGTGCAGGCTTTGGAAAAAAACGCTCGAGCACGCGCGCCTCACTCATAGGTGTGACCAATTCTGCCATTCTGGAGCAACTCTTCCTCTCCCCAGTCCCTGCACTAAGAGATGACAACATCAAAGAATTTTTGCGAGACTCATAGGATGAAAACAATTTGCGATTTACTTCCTCTTAAATATCCCCTGATCCAGGCCGGTATGGTTTATGTCTCTGGCGGAAAGCTCGCTGCGGCTTCTGCCAATGCCGGAATTCTCGGAGTCATCGGTGCCGGCTCTATGAAGCTTGATGTTCTTGAGCAACAGATTAAAAAAGCCCAGGCCCTGACTCAGCATCATGAAAGACTGGCAGTGAACGTTCCCCTTCTCTACGAAAAATCTAAAGAACAGTTGGAACTAGCACTCGCCAATAACATCCGCATATTTATTACCTCCGCTGGAAGTCCAAAAACACATACAGCGTGGTTAAAATCCCAAGGTGCCAAGGTCCTCCATGTAACATCAAGCCCAGAGCTCGCCCTCAAGTGTGAAGCTGCGGGATGTGATGCTGTCATTGCGGAAGGCTTTGAGGCAGGCGGACACAATGGCCGGGATGAACTCACCACCATGGTGCTGATTCCTCAGGTTGTAGATAAGGTCAAAATTCCGGTGATTGCGGCCGGAGGAATTGGTGATGGAAGAGGAATCGCGGCAGCTATGTGTCTCGGAGCTCACGGTGCTCAACTTGGAACTCGCTTTGCCGCCACTCTTGAATCAAGCGCTCATGATCATTTTAAACAAGTGATCTTAAACGCTAAACCTGATAGCACAATGGTCGCGATGAAAAAAACAGTTCCCGTTCGTCTTTGGAAAAATAAATTCTATGAAGAGGTGAAGGCGCTGGAGGATCACGGTGCTGATGCCCAGGCCTTAACAACTCTCCTGGGTCATGGCCGCGCACGCGCCGGAATGCTCGATGGTGATATGATCAATGGTGAAATTGAAATCGGCCAGATTGCTGCCTTGGTGAGCGATTTACCAACAGTTGCAGCCTTAGTGGAGCGACTAATGGAAGAATACCAAACTGCAATTAAATCCGTTTTAAGATAGAAAAAACGGATTCTCAAAAAATTAGTAAGAAGCTTCTAGTGCCGCGATTCTATCATCCAGACTTGGGTGCGTTGAAAGAAAGTTCGCAAGACCCTTTTTCGAAGAAATCTTCATCGACTTAAGAGCATCTTGGGAATCGTCGACAAAATCAATCTGAGTTTTTAAGCGACGGAGAGCACCCACCATTTTCTGTTTCCCGGCATACTGCGCTCCACCTTTATCGGCACGGAATTCTCGCAGACGTGAAAAGTAGGCCACCACAAACATGCCTAAAAATGAGAAGAGAATTTCTAGCACCATCACAGTTAAGTGATAGCCCATACCAGAAGTAACGGGACGATCATCTTCTCGGTCCCCAGACATGGCATTTTGAATAGCAAAGGCCGCAATACGAGCAAAAAACATAACAAAAGCATTCACGACACCCTGGATGAGTGCCATCGTTACCATATCACCATTGGCAATGTGGGCAACTTCGTGAGCAAGAACACCATCGACTTCTTCCGAAGTCATTTTATTTAAAAGCCCGCTTGAAACGGCGACTAATGAGTTATTTCGTGAAGGACCGGTGGCAAAAGCATTAACTTCAGGAGATTGGTAAACTCCAACCTCAGGCATTTTAGTTAATCCAGAAGCACGAGCAAAAGAATGAACTCGGTTCACAAGATCCGCATACTGTCCGCGGCCATCAACGATCTCCAGACCCGTCATTCGTTTGGCCATGAATTTAGAAAGTAAGAGGGAAATACCAGAGCCAACAAAACCCCACAGGATGCAAAAGACCATGAGCGCTGAGTAATTTATTCCTGAAGCGGTGAGATAATTCCCGATACCGAGGACACTCATAACGATGGAAATCGTCACCATTACCAAAATATTTGTTAAGGCAAAAAGAAAAATTCGTTTAAACATTTTAATCTACTCCCCGTAATTGTGACTTATCTCTTTAAAGATAATGCTCTTTTGAGCTACGTCAAGGTTAGCGGACAAAAAAGTCGGCAAGAAATATCCCTAGACCGCGACGAAGGGAGTGTTAAGCTTAAAGAATCTCATGGAGGAGATGCAAATGATTAAAATTCTAGCCCTGCTGGCTTTCCCAACTCTCGCTTTTGCTGGGTTCAATCCTAGCTCAGAAAACGACTGCTCCCCTATTGATCTGAGAAATGAGCAGATTAATTACGTCAGAAACCAAAAAGAAATTGCCTGGTGTTACGCTTTCACCGCCGCCGACATGTTGGGATACACCTTCAAAACAAATGAAAAAGTTTCTGCCGCTGATGTGGCGTTAAACTATAACAGCACAGGAGTAGGAAGATTCGCTGGCTGGATTAATAGAAATATTTTACAGAGGAATGATTCTGATGTTCAAAACGAGGCTCACCAAACTGGTTTTAATAAAATTGCTTTGAATCAGACGATGTCAGAAGGCTATTGTCCTGAGAGTGTTTTTCCTTCGGAAAACTGGACTCAGATGACCCGCGTGGGTGATGGATGGGTCTCGGAGCAAGTCACTCTCCAAAAGGCGATGCATGCGATCACAACTTTGCATACAAACCGCGCCGGTCTCACGGCCAAAAATCTTCCTTACTACTATTCATTTAAAAATATCACGCCAGAAAACTTTGTCCGTTTTATCAAAACAAAAAGACTGGTGAATTTTTACAACTCTCTTCGACTGACTGCTTGTAAAGACGATCGAAAAGTTTTGGACCATCGCTGGAAAGTGAAAATGGTTTTCAAAAATAAAAATATTTTCTGGCGTCTGGGTGAGCAACTGAGTCTAGGACGTCCCGTAGGACTGGATTATGATTCGCGCATTCTTAAAGACCGAAATCAACGCGGCATGAGCCTCGCTCGCCTTCATACCTCGGCGGTTTTAGGTCGCCGTTGGCATAAAGAATCTCAAACTTGTCAGTTTCTGGTGCGCGATAGCTATGGCGAACAGTGCAGTAAGTATGACCCATCTTATGATTGTGAGGGTGGGAAAGTCTGGCTCAGAGAGTCGCAAATCTATCCTAATATGACGAGCCTTGTATACATGCTCTCACGCGTTAGATAGTCCAAACAACTATTGCTTGCCGACTAATTTGTCCGAGTGTTACGCTTTGAGTCTGTTATTCTAAAAAGGACTAAAAGCATGAAACATTGGATGTCGCTTGCGTTGATTTTGGTCTTCTCACCGCTGGCATGGACAAGCACGAGTGCGGTTGTAGAAGAAAATCTTTATCTTCAGTATCAATATGAAATTCAAACCGACGAATCTTTGAAGTCATCTAAACTGGCCCCAGGAATTACGTCATTCTCGCAAAAACTTTTTGTTGATGCTCTTGAGGATCTACTTGCATCTGGCTCGGAGGAAGCTGAGAAGACTCTTTCTTCTGTTTCTGCCATTCATTATGATCTGGTAGAGAAACTTCGTCTTGAAATTTTAAAGATCAAGTACGGACGTACTACTGCTTTGCCTCGTTCACTAGTGAACGAAGTTTCAAGTGAACTAAAAAAAATATCTCCAAATCTTCAGGTTATTTATGTAATAGCAATCTATGAAGTCGAACTAGAAAATGCCGGTCATTCAGATCTCATTGAAGAGGCGAAACTTCATTCTGAGTACTTAAACATAAGTGAATCAACTGACAGGATCGGTGAAATCTCTCCGGAAATCATAGGGGATGTCGTTTACAACACTCCGAATATTTCGACTTATATGAACGGTGAATACGTCAACAGCATCAAACTGTTTATGTTCTGCCGTGATAACCGCATCTATCCGTGCCTTATGATCATGAAAGATATAGACGGTAACCTCGTTAGAAATACGGATGGCACACTTTGGAATCATAGGTCCCTTGCTTCGGCGAAAACTGGTCTTCCAAGCTACTCTCGTAACGGTAATACTCCTGCAGGAATTCTCACTATCGATTCTGTGATGCCGACAGCGGATCAACAGATTTCTTTTGGAAAGAATCGTCGCATGATTTTGAATTTCATCCCAAAATCAGTTGGTGAAAAGCTATACAAGAGTCTTCTGCCTGCATCATCATTTAATAATGAATGGTGGCAACCAAGCGTAACGGCAAGAGATGTCGGACGAAATCTTCTGCGAATTCACGGAACAGGTAAGATCAACACCGATCCTAATACTCCATACTTCCCTTTTATGCGCACCAGCGGTTGTATAGCTCAGAAAGAAAACACCTATGACGGTGTGGTTTATAATGACCAACGCGTTCTGCTTGATGCCGTGATGGCAGCTTTGGGACTTGCTGCAAAGTTTGAGAACGAAGTTCAAATCAAGGGTCTTCTCTACATCATGGAAATGGATGAAGTGGCAGCTCAAGTTGAACTCGCAGACTTAAATGCGATTGGAATCCTCTAAAATGAAAAAATACTTGCTGCTTGCCCTGATCACTGCAACTGCTTGGGCGTCTGATCCAAGCTCTGTCGTAGTTCAGGGTAGCTGCAATATTAAAGTCACTCCTGATCGCGGGACAATTACTTTCACAGCGGAAAATCAGTCCAAGAATCAGCAAGAAGCCGTTAAAAAGACCAATGATCAGATCAATTTATTGAAAAAACAAATCTCTGACTTAAAACTTGAGGGACTGGATTTAAAAAACAGTAACTATAGTGTCTATCCGGTTCGTGAGTATGAAAAAGAGCGCTACATTGATCGTGGGACAAAAGTTTCGTTAACTCTAGAAGTGACGACTTCAGAAATTGCCCGAATCGGTGAGACAATGATCCTCGCCACAAAAAATAATATTCAGCTCGTGGGCCAGCTCTCCACTTTTCTTTCTCCGGAGAAGTCTCAGGCCGAATACTTAAATTGTCTTGATATCGCGGCCATTGATGCAAAAAATAAAGCTCAGCAAATTGGACGCAAGCTCGGCTTTAAAATTGGTGACGTTCTTCATGTAAATGAATCCCCTTCTATCCCTCAGCCTTACTTCCGTGGGGCCCAGGCGCTGGCATTCTCTGACGCTGGTGGAGCGATGGAAAAGACCACAATCGAAGCAGGTCAGCAGCAATTTTCAACAACTCTTCAGGTAACCTTCTCCATCAAATGATTACAAAAGATCAATCCGCCTATCAGCTCCTCGATTCAGGTTTAGGCCGCAAGCTTGAAATTATTTCAGGGATTAAAGTCGTAAGACCTAGCCCGCAAGCAATCTGGAAACCTGGTCTCAAAGACGCTGAATGGAATATGGCCGGCTCTCAGTGTGTCCGCACTAAAGATGGTGGCGGAAAGTGGGAACATCGCAAAGAGCCGAGTCCTGATCTCACATTGCCATTCACTATTGATGGTAAAAAATTAATCTTCAAATTAAAATTCACCTCATTCGGTCACTGCGGAGTTTTCTTCGAGCAGGTTCCGGTTTGGGAATGGCTCTATCATGAAGTCAAAGTGCTGAAAGAAAAACTGGGTCGCGCTCCAAAGGTGATCAATCTTTTTGGTTATACTGGATGTGCCTCACTCGCTATGGCCGCCGCCGGCGCAGAAGTTTTCCATGTAGACAGCTCTAAAGGTGTTCTGGATTGGGGTAAAGAATCTCAGGCGCTTTCAAAAATAGATCCAAAATCTATTCGCTGGGTCCAGGAAGATTCGATGGAGTTTTTAAAACATTCTTTCAAAAAGAATTTTACCTACGATGGTATTCTCTCGGATCCACCGAGCTGGGGCCATGGAGTCAAAAAAGAAGTGTGGGATTTTGAAAAAAGCATTCATCTTCTTTCTGAAGCGATGTTAGGTGTCTTAAATAAAGAAAATAGTTTTCTCTTTCTATCCAGTCATACCCATGGAGTTCAGGGCGAAGCTCTACGAAACCTCATTGCTGACAGACGCTGGAGAGAAATAACAACTGGCGAATTGGGAGTTAAACACCAAAACGATGCTCGTGTACTCCCTGCAGGTATTTACGTTACTGGAAAAAGTTACTCTTGAACTCGACCAAACTGCGCTAGCGCAGTGACTATTTTAAACCTTGGCGGAACCACTCTGTGAGAATAGCCGCTGTTGCGTTTGAAACGTTCAAGCTTTCTACTTCACCTGTTCCTGGGATCTGAAGAAGACCGTTCATTTTCTTGATAATCTTATCTGAAAGTCCAACGCCTTCAGCACCAAGGAAGAGAATCGATTTTTCAGGGAAGACTGTATTAAAAAGTGAAAGTCCATCGTGACTAGAAGTTGCAAAACATTTGTAGCCTAGAGGCTTACAGAGTTCGAACACTTCATTCCAGTTACTGTGGTGGATAGCAGGAACGGATTCAGCTCCGCCTTCGGCGGTACGAAATGCAGAACCGGTGAGAGCCACAGGAACTTTTGCTTCATAAATAATTCCATTCACGCCGTAGTGAGCGCATGAACGCATAATCGCACCCAAGTTATGAGGATTTTCAACTTCTTCCAAAGCAACGATGAGAACGCGGCCAGGCTGAGTCAGCATTTCTTTAATCGTTGGAATGGGCTTTTGTTTAACCACTAAAACGATACCCTCGTGGTGGGTCGCGCGGCTGACTGAGTCCAGTTCTTCTTTTTCGACCACATGGTAGGCGAGCTTATTATCCACGCAGTGGCGGATGATATTTTTGAACTCAAAGACTCCTTCGCGGGTCGTATAGGCACGAATTATGTCCTGAGGGCGCTTTTCAGCGAGTTTGAGGGCGGCATGACGGCCGTAGACCTTCATTTCTTGGTTTTTTTTAGTGTGTTTCATGGAAGGTGCTTTTAGCACGGCCTCTGTATGGTGTATAGCTTCCCCATGACAGTTTACACAGGATATCTGGCCATTCATAAATTTGAAGCCGAACTTGAGCGCGAGCTCGAGATCAAGGGTCTTAAAATTGCCCATAAAAAGGATCGCTTATACCTTGTGGAGGGCGAGCACCCTCAGATTATCTGGGCCCAGACGACTGCCTTTAAACTCCAATCCATGCCGATCACATCCATCAATGACGGTGTTAAAAAATTAAAGGCCTTAGGTCGCAACTGGGGCCTTTTTACGGTCGGTCACCATCGTCGTGCCCAATTGATTCAGGAAGAACTTCCGAAGTTTAGTACAAAACCAATTCCCTTTAGACATCCATTACCAGAAAAGCCAATGGGCTTCTGGACTTTGTGGGAGCCAGATCAGATTTTTTATTCAACTGAGACTTCTTCTCCCTTTGCTTTAGGCGAGATGGATTTTTTAGAAGATAAGGAAATGCCGCCATCGCGGGCCTACTTAAAACTCTGGGAATTTTTCACGGTCTATGCTCCCGAAGCTATTACCGGAGGAACCAGTATCGATGTGGGTTCATGCCCAGGTGGATGGACCTGGGTTCTGCGCATGCTTGAATTTGATAACATAATTTCAGTGGATAAAGCACCCATCGAAAAACGCATCATGGATCTAGGCCGCATTGATTTTAAACAAGAGTCGGCCTTTGGTCTGGACCCAAAAGACTTCGGCGAGATTGACTGGTTCTGCTCAGATATTATCTGTTATCCGGAGCGACTCCTGAATCTAGTTAAACGCTTCAATGACTCAGGAAAAGTTAAAAACTTTGTCTGCACAATAAAATACCAAGCAGAAATAGACTGGACCGAAACTTTTAAATTTTTAGAAATTCCAAATTCACGAATAGTTCATCTTCATCATAACAAGCATGAAGTGACATGGTTTCTCAAGGGAGCAAACAAATGAAGTACTTTACCTTCGAGAAGGCGCACAAGCTTAAACTCACACGCGATCTGGTGAAACACATTAAGCGTGGAAACCCATGGGTATTCTCAGACGCCGTAGAAAAATTAAAAATCCCTGAGGGCTCTTACGCAATTCTTACGGGTAATAAAAATGAAGTCATAGCACACGGGTTTTACTCTCCCAGTATCAACTTGGCTTTTCGAGTACTCAACCTGGGCGATAAAAAGTTTAATGACTCAGAGGTTGTCGCCCGTATGAGTCGCGCGATCACTAATAAAAAGCATCTCCTCTCTCCAGATAATAAATGTTTCCGCATCCTTAATGGTGAAGGTGATGAACTCCCAGGTGTTGTTGCTGATTATTATGCCGGAGTGGTGGTTTTAAAACTCGACGGAACAGCGGCCGAAGCCTTCTGGAAAAAACAAGATATCGCCAACTACTTCATGGAACAAACTCAGATTCCTGTTAAGTGCGTGTACTATAAACGCAAAAACAAAGAAGAGGACAAGGGTTCAATTCTTGCCGGAGAGTTTGAGAATCTTAATGAAGTTGAGTTTCTTGAAAACACGGTGAAGTTCCGCACCAATATTCCTGATGCTGCAAAAACAGGTTTTTTCCTCGATCAGCGCGAAAATAGACAGTTCCTCAGAACTGTTTCAAAAGATAAATCTGTTCTGAATCTTTTTGGCTATACGGGTGGATTCTCTGTCTACGCGGGTCTAGGTGGAGCGACCAAAGTAACTACCGTTGATATCGCACCAAATGCCATAACTGCTTCAGAGCTTAACTGGGACATTAACCTCCTTCCTTCAGAACGCCACGAAGCCATTTGTGAAGATGCCTTCCTTTTCTTAGAGAACGCTCAAACCGAGAAAAAACTTTGGGATATCGTAATCACTGATCCACCTAGTTTTGCTCCTAATCAAAAAGCTGTTGATACTGCTAAAGACGCCTACACTAAAATTTATTCTGACTCTCTAAAACTTGTTAAAGACGGTGGTTTTTTTGCGGCCTCAAGTTGCTCAGGCCACATTAGTTTTGAAAGTTTTATGGAGATTGTTCAGGAAGCTCTATCAAAGTCCCGTCGTCGCGGTAAAGTCATTCTCGTTAAGGGTCAGCCGGAAGATCATCCGTACCCAATGGCGCTGCCAGAAATGCGTTATCTCAAATTTGTTTATCTTCAGGTCTTCAAAGACTAAAAAAAGGGCCACAAAAAGGCCCTTTTTTTATTTCAACTAGCGAGTAATGTTTAACAGGTAGTAGTAGTTCGAGGAAGTAAAAGCACAAGCATCAGATTTTTTCACAACTTGTACATTTGAAAACATCTTAACAATTGTGTTCACGATCTGAACGTTAAGACCGCAGCCGGGTGACCAAGTATCTCCTTCAACTTCAACTGATTCAACAGTGTTTGTGACAACAGTTGGAAGATCAAATTGAGCGTGGATACTTACAGGCTGAGCTAAGCCCCATGCCTGAATTCCACCAAAGCAAGAAACGTCTATATTTGTAGCTCCAAGAACTGAAATAAATTTTTCAGTTTGTGACTTTGCATAGTCGCAAGCGTAGTAAGACTGTGTTCTTCCGCCATTCCCAAAATGCGTGAAATAAACTGTTTCGCGAGCGATCGCCGCGAAAGATAAAGAACAAAGAATTAAGGCCAAAATGTTTTTCATAGGTCCTCCAATAAGTATGTTTTGAAATAAAGAATTAACTCAAACTGAGGCCAAAAACCAAGTAAGTTGCGTAAATTATGCCAGTGCTGGCGTGAGTTTACGAAAATTAAGCCAGACTTGGGCCTTGAGAAATTCTATATCAATTTTTAGTGACTCTGCGGCCCTTAAAAAGATGTCATGGATATCAAGGTGTTTCTGAGAGTCTGTCTCTAAAAAGAGATTCTGCAGCGGAACCAATGGTATCAGATCACGGACCTGCGGCGAATTATCCAAAGAAAGTCCGAACGAGAAGTAAGTGGCCGGATGAAGTCTTAAAAGATCCTTCATCAATTGCTCAGTTCCCCGAAAATCATGAAAGATCCAAGGTGAAAGTGGTTTGCGGGCCTTGAGAATTTCGAGGAAATCGGCGCCAGACCTCACACTATGAATCACCATTGGTAATTTATATTTTTCTGCTAACTCTACATGCCAAGCAAAAAGATTTTTCTGGGCCTCTAGAAATTCAGGATAAGCGCGATCAATCCCCGCTTCCCCGATCGCCCAAAGTCTCTTTCCTGCGGCGAGATTTTCTACACATGATTTGAAATTTTCGATCTCTTCGGGCGTGTAATCTTCAATCCACCAAGGATGAACTCCGGCCGAGGTGTACTCAAGTTTAGATTCGCCTGCCAGAAGTTCTTCGGCCGTTAAACATTCCACAGTCAGGACCCCTTCGATGGATCCACGGCGATGGGTATGAATATCGAGGTAGGGAGCTGGATTCAACTTATTGCTTCCGGCAGTAAATCGAGTGATTGGTAAATCTGATCGTATCGTTAAACCTTGTAGGAAAAAGTGTTCGATAAGAGAAATTACGGCTAAAAACTGTGTCGTAGAAGTACTGAACATCAGTGTATCCAGAAGTCATGTACATATAAACCGGACCAGAACAAGAAACAGTATAATCGTTTTGGTTACTGACCTGAACTTGAGCATTGTAAACGAAGTTACTAACGTAAGGGATAACCTGCATTTGAGCAAAAGCATTGGCAGAAAGAAAACAACAAACGGCTAAAATTTTTTTCATAGGCACCTCTTTATAAACCTATTTAATCAATTGATGCCGATCCCGTCTATCAAACAATGCTTGATGACTCCCCCAGTCTTTGATAAAAGAATGTATGGGTTTTATATCACAAAACATTGAAGATTATTGCGTCTCTCACTCGACCAGACCCTCGGCTTTGGCGCGCGAGCTGCAAGAATTTACCCAGAAATCTGTCCATGGCAGCAACATGCTCATTGGCGAGATGGAAGGTTCAGTGCTGATGTCCCTTATTCGTTTAGGGCGCGTAAAAAATATTCTTGAACTAGGGACCTACACTGGTTATTCGGCATTGGTTATGGCGGAAGCTCTGCCTCAAGATGGAAAAGTTATTACGATTGATATCAATAAAGACACCACGGAAATTGCTAGAAAATACTGGGCCCGTTCAGAGCACGGTTCTAAAATTCAGCAGATTTTAAAACCTGGCCTTGATGCACTGGCGAGTTTGCATGAAAATTTTGATCTCATTTTTATCGATGCTGATAAGAACAATTACAGTAATTATTTGAACTGGGGTCTGGATCATCTCACAGATCATGGCATTATCATTGTCGACAATACTCTTTGGTCAGGTAAGATTTTAACTCCCGGTCTAGATAAACAAACCGATTCCATCATCGCCCACAATACCCGCGCCCACTCTCTCAAAGATCATATCAAAACCCTATTACCCATCAGAGACGGTATGTTTTTGATCCAAAAAAAGTAATTAAATCTTACAATCCTGTATTTTTTCTTAATCAGTCCCACTCTGTTGCCTCGGTAATCTTGATTCATCCTTAATTCAACGTTCAGGCCCTATCAGCAAATTCACTTACACCATAACGTTAATGTTTGAGATCTGCAGGAAGGAGTTCCCATGCGCTTAACCGAATTGCTCTTTATTACTTTTATTGCTCTCTTTTTCTTTACCGGTCTGCCTTTTCCTCATCACGACGAGAAAGATGCTGGCCGCAAAGGAATAAGGCAAGAACAACAAGAAGCCCCCTCTGATAGAAGGAGCACCTTCGTCGTGGTCTATCGCTCGAGCGATATTTCAGGGGAAGAAACAGCCGATATTAACTGGCTTAAGAAGGCTGCAGAGCTGGGGGTCAAAAAAAATCTTCCTTACTTTAACGTCATTGAACAGAGGTCTTATAAAAAGTTTTCTAAAAAAGCTAATGCTGAGTTAACAACGATTGAGGGCACTGTTGATTTCACCAATGACCCAATGAGTACGGACTACGACGCCCGAGAAATTCTAAGCTTAATCCCCGACGAATAGGACAAGATTTAATTTTTTGAGGAAAAAAGTCGTATTAGACTTTAATGAAGTCCTACGCGCCAAGAAGGCAGCCAAGCATTGATTTTGACTACAACCCCCTCCTGCCCTGCAGACCCAATCCTATTCTTATTTTTGCCCCCGTTTATTGGGAAGGTCAGAAGTATTATCCGGCCCCTGGGGATCGACATGCGCTTCTTCTTTTAAGAAGACGGATGCCAAAGAAAGTTTCATTTAGTAGGGCCTATGCCGGATGGAGGTCCAGTGGAGCACGCGAAGAAAACGAACTAGGCGAAGGCCGGGCCTTTTTTCGCTGGTTACAAAAGCATGAGCTATCAATTGAATGGCGAGAAAAAGATTTTAGTCCCCATCCCTACTTCTCTTCTCCCTATAGTCCCCAACATGATCCGAAAGATGAGATGGCCTATGGTTTATCTTTTGCCATCAGACCTGTGACAGTTGAGAAACGGAATGTGAAACTCTACGTTCAGGATAAAGATATGCTGAGTCTTCTGAATTTGCCTTATGGTAAGGAGGAAGATTTTTTAGAACTTGTCATGAGGTATGTAACTCAACGTTTTGAATGGCAAGCGTGGAGTGCGCCTGCGCCTCATTTTTTAGACTGGGTTTTATCGCGGGGTTCTCGTCCTGTTTTTTCGCAAGGGCAGCTCGGTTTCTCAGGCAGCCTTTGGAAACTTCCCTGATTCTAAATCCTGATGATAGATAGCGAGATCGGAGGCATCAAGTGATGAAAGATCACAGGTCGTAATCACTAACATTGCACCAGCACTCTGCTGACTCAATTTTAAATCAGGGAGTCTGATCTGAGTTGAAATTGAACAGTAAATGATTTCTTTATCTTCATGTCGGCTAAGAATGACTTTGTACAAAAGCATAGATGTCATATCGGTTTTTATCTTATTTTTCTTGAAGAGATTATGGTTAGAAAAAGACTGTGGCAGAAAGAGAAAGTTCCCTAAGTAAAAAATAGTTATAGTGAACACCAAACAAAAAATACTTGTTTACGGAATACTGAACACCCCCGTAATTCTCATTACGTTGCTTCTTAGGGATCAAGTAAACATTGTCTTTAATGGTCCAATAGGGTGAAAGTTCAGTCCTGTTGGCAAAGTTCAAGAGAAAACTCTTATAAATAAAAGCTGCTGAAATCAGTCTAACTGAAGTCGGCTCGGCCAAAAACTTATACCTTGTCGAGATAATCCCATAATCAATAAAAAGACTCTTAATTCGTACCCCGGCCGAAAAGGTTCTAACAAAAAAGCGCTCATGATAAGTCGGTGAATTATATTCCGTTGAATACAACCCGCCGGTGTTGGGATTGACGACATTATACAGATTTAAAAACAGATCATCGGCATAGTAGGAAAAACCCATGGTAAAGATTCCTGCTCGACCAGATAATCCACCACCGGCCCTAAGTTTCTTAACTTTTGGGTGATGCTTTCCAATCAGACCGATGTCCAATCCATAGTTTTTATTTTTAATAAGTCCGGCACTTAATCCGAGTGTGATCTTTTTTGTTTTGTACTGCTTATCATTTTCTTCTCGGGTTTCACGATCCACATCAAGTTCAACGACTCGGTTACCAAAAAAACTATTCTCTAAACTCGTACTAAGGAAGGCGCCTCCAATGCGGCCCGTTCCCGTTACGATTGAGGCATTTAAAGGGTTATTAGGTTGGAAGATGACCTCTGCACCTAGTCCACGGTCTTGACTGACGTTGGCCGGATTAAGGTTACCCGCGGTACCGGTGGATGGTAGAGACTGAGAGCTGGACCGACGCCCTTGTTTAGATACACCGGTACAGTTCTTAAGATTTAGGATATCACAGATGTCCTTAGCGGCAAAAGCTCCAGGAACCATCAAGACCATAATAACGAGCAAAAACGTCATGCTCATGATGGTCGAGGCTTAGAGCAATAAAGTCAATTACTCGGCAAGTTTGTTCATGTTGTATTCATTAGAGAATTCTTAAAATCTTGTTAATATGGATGGGATGAAAACTCAGGTCATATTCGAAACAAAACAAGACAGAACGCTTTCTCATCGTAAGGAATTTTACGATAACGGAACTCTCTTTCGTGAAGGACTCTATTCCAAGGCTCACGGTAGTTGGCAATGGGATATTCCGATTGGTCCGGTGAGAACTTATAATCCGAATGGAACGCTCAAAAGTGAAGAAAGTTTTGATGATACCGGCACGCTAGACGGTGAATCAATTTTTTATAATAAAGATGGCGTTATTTCCAGAAAGGTTCTCTTCAGCAAAGGTCGTAAAATTAACGAACAGATTACAGAGGCATCTGCGATAGATAAGAAAAAAAATAGGATCAGTAGGTGAAAGTTATCCTCTTATTTTCCGCGCCAAAACCTCATTTAACTTAAGCGGCCTGGATTATAGAGCTCACAGTTGTGACCCTGTCTTCCAGCTCAATGACCTTTTTGATAACGGGCAGACTCTCCAGCATTTTTTTATACCAATGGACATGACTAAAATTAATTATTTTTATCTTCACGTGCTCATCGATTGTTAAAATAGCGAGCGCATACATATCTGAAATGGTGTACTGATTGCCCATCAGAAATCTATTTTTTTTTGAACCGACAGTGAGCAAGCTAAAGTACCATCTAGGATGATAAAAATGGGGCATGCCAAAGTAGGGTTTGGACATAATTTATTCATCTCTCTGGAGATGCAAAAAGTCTGTCGGATTAATTGAAAAGAAGTGCTTGAAAAAAAGAGCAGTTTTTGGAGGATTAAACTAAAATGCATCTCTATAGAGACAAAAGGATGCAGGTTCATCACCAATTATGTCGGGCAGTTTAAAAAGAATAATTTAAACCCATGAGGGTTTGATTTGCGATGTACTTTGTCTGCTGACTTTGTTCGGCCCGTAAAAAGAAATAGAAATCATAAGAAGCAGTCCACCTAAGATCTGCTAAATAGGTATTTCGGTCCTCACCATTTGATGTTTGTGAAATTCCTCGTCCTCCGCCTAATAAGAGTACCAAAGTGGAAGCTGGACGAAACTCTAACTGAATTCCTGGAGTCAGGTAAGCAAAGGATTTTGGAGAAAAGTATGTCGACGTTTCTGTCTTAAAGCGTGTGGAAAAATAGTCTACTTTAAACCTTAACCAAGGCAGCGGCATTACGCCCATACCCATTGAATTTCGATGAGTGGAATTGCCATCAGAGATACCAACTGAAGCAGGTGAATAATAGCCATAAAAACGATCAAACGAAGCATCTATTGAGCCATAAAACTCTGTTGCCCTTAGTTCTTGGGTTTGTGAATCATTCACTTTTAGGCCGGATGTTAAAATATAGAAATATTCATGCTCTGAAAAACGAATAGGGCCGTCAACGACATGATATGATCTGGCACCAAGACTAATATTAAGTGGAAAAGATTTATTACTCCATGAGAGGCGGCCTTCACCTTCTGCTTTAGTCTTTTGCTCAGAAGATTTCGAAGCTCCTGGCCTTAAATTAGCAATCAGGGAAGGAATTGGTCGCGCCTTGAACTCAACTCCTGCTCGTTGTCGCAAAACATTCCCTGTTGAATCATCTAAATAATTCGCCTGAATCATTGGGCGAATAAAAACATTTTTTGCTGCTCGCATTTTAAATGTTGTAATCAAAGCGCGACGGCGAAGTCCTGAAGAATCACTGGCAATTTGAGTCAGTACTGAAGCTTCGGATCGACTTCCTTCTGAGAATGCTTCTACCAGTGGAATATCTCTGGCATATCCGGCAAGTGTCTTATTAATTTCTTGGCTTTCTGGATAGACCCAAGAGCCTTTTGATAAAATACCTCCCGCAACTTCAAGTCGACCTAGGTTAAAGTGAGCCTGGGCTAAACCAACATAAGCTTTATCCGATGGAGCAACTACAATTAAATGAGAGAATTTATTAACAGCAAGTTTGTTACTGCCAGATTTTAAAAGCGCGTTTGCGTATGCATATAGCTGTTCAGCTGGTAAATTGGGAGATGCTTTTTCTTTTTGGTAATACTCTTTTGCCAAATAGTTATATTGCTCGATTGATTCTTGATAAGTGTCGGAACTCCATGAGAGAGTTTCAGCAAAAACTTCTCTGGCTGCGTAGTTATGTGGATCTTTAGTGAGTAGGATGCGAAAATCTTCAAGTGCTGATTTGCGCAGCTCGGGTACGAGACGGATAATTTCTAAATACTTTGGCATCCAACCCTGATCTACTTCTCCATAAAAACTAAGTCTCGCTTTTGCATGAATAACAGCGTTCTTATAGTCACCCTCTTGAATATAGGTCCAGGAAATACCTTCTTCAGCATCTCTCGCTGAATTGCTATCCAAAGTCTGGATTTTTTTAAAAAGATTTCTGGCGGCGTTAGCGTCACCAGCATCCAGTTTCGTATACGCCTCTTGGAGGCTTGGGACAGTTTCATCTGCAAAGGCTGTGCTGTTTAAAAATACAAATAAATTTAGAATAAATAGTAATCGAATCATACGGATTTCTTTTGAGAGATTTCAAATTCTTTGAATTCGGCATTTCCCATTTTATATGGTTGTTTTCTTGAAGGATAGTGGGGCGGTATGATAACAAATAACCACGCTAGGAACTCGTACCGTACAGCTTCTGACATTTCTTCAAAAACTAATCCGAGGCTACAGCGACTACTTCCATTTTTTAATTTTTTATTTTTAATCCATACGACTTTACAATTAAACGTTAGAGGGATTTGACTTCGAGGGCTTTGAAGTGAAAGCTTCATGTTTTCGTCATTCAGTTTACTACACAGCTCAGAATCTGAAATGATTTCAAGAGACGCCCCTGTAAGACTTAAATCTTTTACCTTAACTGTATTGGACCCATCATTAATCTTTAAGGTTCCTGAAATATCCACAGGAAATCGATATGAGATTTCAGTGTGGTAACGACTCAGAGCTCGGTATATCGACTTTATCATGACGTTGGAATTATACAGAAGCCAACTAGCACCAAATAAAAAATAATATTCTTTATTACTCAAAGGCCAGGTTAAGTGAAATATATTCTGAATCGCATTTGATAAACAGAATATATAAAAAGTAAGTAAAGTGCATAAAGGGAGAAGCAGGATTAGCGTTTTTTTTCTGCCTGAAGGATCGGCGAATCGCTTGGGTGTAACAATAAATTTCTGGATTTTAAATCCTAAGCCTTGAATCACCCCTACGGGATATTTAAATAACAAATAAAAATTTAATTCATCAAAAAGTGAGCGACGACACTGTCTATTTGAATTAAGCTCCGTTGCATATTTTTGCAAAAAAAATGGCGGTGCCCAGAGTAAGATAAAAGTAAAGAAGGGAGCATTGATAGGAACTTCTTTTGTAAAAAACAGACCCAGGGGAAGTAGCGCATAGAAAAGTCGAACAAATGATAGGAAATAATAATACTGACCGGAAAAAAATATAAATCTTTGAGGGATTGTATATCCTTTAGAAGTAATAGGATTCTCAGCAGTTTTTAAAATTCGAATGGTTCCTTCGCACCAGCGCTTTCTCTGAACGATGAAGGACTCTAAATCATGAGGGGCCAGCCCGAACGCAGCTGTCTCCGATCGTACAACTGTGTACCAGCCAAGTTTTGCCATTTTCAGTGATGTGTGAAGATCTTCAGTAATGGTCTCAGTAGCAACACCGCCCACCTCTTCTAAAGCTAATCGCCGAAGAAGGGCCGGAGCCCCACACCAGATAGCACTTTTCAGTCTATTGCGACCGGCCTGTATGGTTCTATAAAAAAATTGTTGATCCTGCCAAGCACCTTCTTTTGTTGTTCCTTTAGCATAACAGAATTGAATGGCATTTATATTGTAAAATTCTTGTGGAAACTGAACTATTCCCACTTTTGGGTCCCGCATGGAATCGAGGGCCCATTCAACGATATTCGGTTGAGGTATCATGTCGGCATCAAGACATACAATAAATTCACCGCTAGACATTTTCAAAGCATTGTTAACGTTACCAGCTTTTGCGTGTTTATTATCGGGACGGATCACGTACTGAACGTTCATTCTTTTTGCCAACTCGCGCATACTTTCTCTTCTACCGTCATCCAGCAGGTAGGTCGTATGTGGGTAGTTTACTAATGAACAACCTACAAGTGACGCCTCAAGAACTTCGATGGATTCGTTGTAGGTACAAACAAAGATATCTACACTTTTATCATTGCCGAGTGAAGCAAGAGATGTCTTCGCCGATTGCGGGTTCTTAAAAGACCACGTGGTACAAACATACATACAGAAGTTGATGAAATCCAAAATCTCATTTGAAAGTAATATGATTGATAGGATTGGCAGAGCAGGATTAAGCATATCTTGGCGAAAGCCTAAGTACGTTACACCCATTATTACAGACAGGATTAACAAGAAACGCGTGCCAGGACCATCACGGGAAAAGAACTTTGCTTGTTTAGGCGTTTTGGTCATGGATTGAATTTTCCGCATAAGATAAAAGCAATAGTTAAGATTATATCTTTTTAAGGCAGTCTCTATGATAGGAAAGTTTTGCTCAAGCTTTCTAGGTGGAAAGTTGATGTTTTTGGTTTAAATGTAACTAAGGGCTACCGAACATCCTGGAACTTATAAGAAAATTTAACGAGACCTTGCGCCCGGATAGGACTGGTGAATTTGAGAATTCAACATTGAAGTAACACCATCCAAGTCGGGCAGTTTAAAGAAAATTCGGTGAATACTCATTTTCGCCATCCTGATTTAAACTAGATTCATGAAATATTATCAAATGCATGAACCGGTTTACCAAAAGCTCAAGCAAAAAGGTCACCTGACCGCCAGTGGTTCTATAAAACCGTTAAGAAGCATCTCGTGCCAAAGGGACATCTCTATATTCATACGATGGTTGAATCCCAAGACATGTCGCAGATGATTACTTTCCTCATCGAACAATTTTGTCTGAGCAAGATTTCTTAACGGAACTCGGAAAAGCCGGATTTAAAGTCGTTTCTAAAAAGGTGCACGATAATCCTCAAAGTCCGGGGACCCTGACTCTCCTTGCCCAATGGACGCCAGAAATCTGAGGAAAGCTTAAGACAAAAATTCGCTTAAGTTGTTAATTTCTCAATCTCTTTACCCTCAATTGATAATTCCGTTATTATTTAATCATATGAAAATTATCGAAGCTAAAAACATCTCAAAGTCATTCAACGATAACCCTGTTCTGAGTAAAGTAAGTTTTGCTATTGAGAAAGGAACTTTCACCGCCCTTCTGGGAAAAAACGGTTCAGGAAAATCCACTATCCTCAACATCCTGATGGGAGAAATTCTACTAGATAAAGGAGATTGTCTACTTTTTGGAAGAGATCTTAAATCCAACCCCGATGATCTAAAAAATAAAATTGCCCATGTATCAGAGAAAATATTTTTTGCTTACCCTATGGCGATCTCAAAATTTATCCCCGAGTATGCAAAATTCTTTACGTCCTTTGATACAAAACTATTTTTTCAAATGGCCGAAGATGTAAAGCTTGATCTAGGCCGCACCTTTGGAACTTATTCACGCGGACAGAAGATGCAGATCCTTCTCATGGCGGCCCTTGCACAGGGAGCTGAATTACTGTTAGTGGATGAAGTTACATCAGTGCTGGATGCATTTAGCAGAAACTATTTTATCGCTCGATTGAAAGAATTTACCGCTAAAGGTGGGACTGTCATCCTTACGACCAATATCGTGTCTGAAGTTCAAAACTTTTGCACAGATGTTCTTTTTCTCTCACAAAATCAGATCAAGTTTCAAACGCCACTTAAATCCGTTGGCGAAAACTTCAAGAAAGTGAGAAGTCTGGATGGAAAGCATCCCCTTCTTAAAAACCAGCAATGTTTTTTGTCCGGAACTAATAGTGATGGATCGTTTTCATATATCTTTCCGCAAAACAAAGTTAATGAAAAAGATTTTCCTGATCTTATGCAGGACAAGCGCGGAGTAACCCTCGAAGATCTCTACATCTATCACAGCCAAAGAGAACATAATGATTAGTCTTTTAAAGTTTTTCATTCCAAACATTATTAAAAATACTCTTTTTTTCTATGCCCTCGCACTGACAGCAAGTGCGCTTCTTATGATTTCTCCTATGCACAGCGATTATAGCAAAACACTTGCAGGTTTTATTATTATGTTGGTCTTTCCTTTGTACACGTACTTCAATGCTAATAATTATCTTTCGGCTTCTCTGGGCTGGATTCTCCAAACGCCAGTACCGAAGCTATCGATCATTCTCGCCAATGGGATCCTTAATCTTTTTAAAATCGTTTTCTCTTCATTACTTCTTTTGATCAGTTGGCTGATTGTCATCCTTTTTGAAAATGGCACATTTGAGTTGCCTGATTCAATATCGTTCAGTCGGATAGGAATACAACTTGGTTCACCCCATGACTTTTCTATCCAAGATTCTTATTTTTTTATTTTTCTGGTCTCTGGAGCTGCAGCGTTGTTATTCGGCATTCTGCCAGATATGCTGGGAAAAGCTCAGTTACAGAGAGCTCAAGCTCAACAATTAAATCTTAAATCATTCATCTCTAAAGGAGCACTAAAACAAGTTGCCATCGCAACCGCATTGATGTCGTTTGTCATCTTTGCTGAAAATAACGAAATACCAAATTTCATTACTTATAACTTAGTTCTGGGGCTCGGAGTTCTTGCTTCAATCTACCTTACCCTGAACTCAGTCAAATATGTTTATGATATAAAAAAACCTATCGCGGCTGCCTTTCTCATCTTCTTTGTTGGATCATACGCTTCAGTAAAAATAGGCAATCAGCAAATCAGTAACCATAAAATTGCTTTGGATGAACGCTTCGATCTGATTAATTTCCTAGGAAGCTTTCAAGACAATGGTTACGAGACTCTCTTTAAAGAACTCAAGGCAGGAACAGAGTCGAGTATTGATATTGGTCGAAATGATTTACTTAATGCTGTTCAATTGAATAAGAACAAAGAAATCGTTAATGAAACACTCGCCCAATTAAATGATCGTTGCAATACCCAGACTGATCATACCTGTAGGCTAGCTAGTTATATTACCAACATTCGCCTTGGGGTAAAGTCTTCACTTACGGATCTGGATTTTTTACGAAAAGGTTGTCCTAAGGATCTGCTAAGCTGCTCCCTGTTGGGACTGCACGCTGCCGGTACACAAGAGGATCACGCGGCGGCACACTCGGTGATGATGATTGAATGTAAGAACAGAAAAGATAACTTTAATCAAAGAGTCTGCACTAACTATTACAACTCTAGGTCTAAACAAATTGCTAAAATTTAGTTTAAGATTTCGGAGGATTTCCAAAACACGCGCGCCCCAACTCTCCTGCTCTGAAATCCATCAGGATGAGTTTGTAAACGCGGTCGACATCCGGCAAACCTTTTGCTTTAAGACATCCACGAACCGTGGCAATCTTGAGAATTACCTCTTCCACACCCAGTTCAAAATTCTCTAGCTTGTAGCGTTCCAGAAACTGCTGAGATTTTCGTTTCATAAAATACTTAATCAGATAACAGGCGGGATCTTCTTCACCGATAATCTCGTCAGGAATGGCGTTGATGGCACTTAACCAGATCTTATGCTCATCTGTATCAATCTGAGGAGGCATCACACCTGGAGTATCTAGGAGCTGAAGATCTTCATCCACCGTCACCCAGAGTTGAACTCTAGTCTGACCTGGCTTATCGGCGGTTTTAGTTGCATTACGATTAGCGAGTTGATTGATGAAAGTTGATTTTCCGGTGTTGGGAAGACCAATGATCATAAACTTGAATTTTGTTTTAGCTTCGATGCCTTCGTTTGAAGCTGTCCGTCTTTCCTGGATAATCTGACGGGCCTTTGACATCACTATTTTCATGTTGGATTTTTCCAACACGTTGATGAACATGAAAGGAGTCCCTTCTTTCTTAAACCATTCTTCCCACTTGGCCACAGCATCGGTATCAGCGAGGTTCACTTTATTTAATAAAATAAGTCGGCTTTTATTATTCAGAGAAGAGTTAAGAGTTTTATTACCAGAAACTAAGGGCGCACGAGCATCACGGATTTCAATCACCAGATCAACCATCGCTGCACGAGTTTTAATTTCGCGCATAGCTTTAAGCATGTGACCTGGGAACCAGTTAAAGGCAGCCCCTGGTTCAGCATCGATCTTAAAATTTGGGGCCGGTTTAGGCGCCTTTTTCTTAGAAGGAATGCTCTTTTCTTTCGTGTATTTTTTAGGATTGACCATGCCCCTTAGTAGCACCATTTGATGCACTTATGCACGACTAATGAGCCTAAGATGTCATTTAAGACGCCTTTTCATTACAAAAGGAGGCCAGACCCTAAAGGACTGACCTCAAATTGAACAAAAATTAATTTAAAAAGAAGGCGTATATATCTTATTTAAAAAACTAAATTCCGGAGTCCATTTAATCTTGTTCGTAGGCATCCAGAACATGTCTGGGTGATTTCTCTCGGAGGCCCCTAACCATTCACCACCAGTAATGCGACCAGAATAATCAACTTCAAGGACGTAATCGAGTTCCATGACTTCACCTAAGAAGCGAAGAGTACCAACAGTTGGTTCCCAAGAGAAAAGGTTAGCTCTATCTTCAGCAGACTCAACATCATCAGCAGCGTATTTAAATTTAGCGTGAATGATGTAACCAGTTCCGTTATCAACCTTGGTTGTTCCACGAATTTCAAACTCATAACCAGTTACAGGTTGGTTCCACGTTTCTTTTGTAGGATCAACATCAACGGCGAAGGATTCTTTGATCAAACCGATTTGGTTAGCAACGATCACGTGAAAGGCACCTGGGTTGATGTCTTTACAGTTAGCTGTTCCAAGACCCATACCCCAAGGAGAAACGCAGTATTTACTAACAAAAACAGATCCCAGTTCACCAGACTTTTGGTTGATTGAAATATCGTAAGACATGAGGGCCTTAACATCCGCAGATCCGAATGGAACAGCGATACCGCTAGAATTGGTTATTGTGATTGGAGCTGGTTCAGCAAATTGAATAGCAGCTGCTGTCCAACCATCACATACACCTTCGTAGTCTTTAGCAGATTTTTTAGAACCTCTAAGAACTGATTGGCTCAAAGGAAAATCATAGAGACCACGGGCGACATCAAATTTTTCAGCAGGTGACATCTGAGCAAGTTGCTCCTGGGACATACTGAAGATCTGAGACCGAGAAGGATTTTTAATGTCGAGACCACTTGGATGAGCAGAATTCCAACGATAGTTGATACTGCCCTTGTTACGTGGCCAGTAAGAACCTGCCCATGGCATTTTGTTCATCGGAAGCATGGCACTTTTTGGAAGAGCATTAAAATTGTACTCATATTTTGAACTAAAATTGGCCGGGTCATTGTTTGAGTCCCATTTATTG
>JBBARF010000049.1:0-24463 GCA_040399925.1 Bacteriovoracaceae bacterium | reverse complement strand
ACGAAGTCTCCAGAAGAGATTTATGCTACAGGAGTAGCGGAAGTTAAAAGAATTCTAAACTGCCCGACTTAAATGGTGTTGCTGGAAAGAGTTCATCTTTTCTCCCGCCTCAATACAATCGGTTGGAATCAAAACTTTGAAATTCTTTGCGCCCCCCCTGAAAACTTGTTTTCAGGGGGGCATGCTCGGGATGCAATGTGTTCAGAATCATAGATCTTTTTCGAGAGCGAAACAGACTCTCAACACCATTTAAGTCGGGCAGTTTGTAATTGTTCCAAGACAAACCATCACCAGCTCCCAAAGTGACACCAAAATCTTATAAACTTTTCGCACCATGCGAAGCGTGAAGTGCATAGAAACTGACCGGAATGCTTTGGCCTATTTATTGCTTAGGTTAAGAACATCGCTAAAATCCCAAGGAGAGATCGTATGCAGAAAATTTTGATTCTGATGGCCATGGCATTTATGTTTGTTGCTTGTGGTCACAAGAAAGATGCTAAGAGTTTTGAAAAAATTCTCGAAGCTCAGACTGGTCACGCCCATTCAATTGCTAAACTGAATACTGAGACAGGTGAGTTCGTTGTTTATAAAGACGAAGTTACTGGTCGTTATGTTGCTTACAACATGGCGAAGTTTGACCGCAAAAATATGTCATCTATGGATCAGTACCTTGCCGTTGCAGTTGTTGGTCAGGATTTCATTCATAACCTTGATCAAATTAGTGAATGGATCGATTCTGGATATTGGGAAGCAGTTTATGAAACATGGACTGAGTACTACGAAGTTTATGATGAAGACTGTGACTGTTACTACACTGAAAGCTACACGTACTCTGAATACGTAGGTGACGTGTACGTTGATACATCTCACTGGTACACATACTACACTGGTGGTGGTTTCCGTTTCGACAACACTTCGACTCAATCAAAAGATCTTGAAACAATTGCTGCTCTTAAAGAAGAAGTTGCTGAGAAACTTGTTGCTCACAAACTTGCTTCTGAATTCTCTCTTTCTGCTAACAGAGCTGGAGAACTCGCAAAGCTTGCTAACAGATACCAGAAGCTTGAGAACTCTCGTGAGTTAACGGCGACTGAAAAAGATAAGTTCGCGCTCGATGCTTTGGGTGTTTCTATGACTCAAGTAGAGAACGCTCTTAAACAAAGAGCTGAAGGTAACGATCGCGTTTATGCAGATCTTCTTGCTACAGCTTCTCAAGTTAACAAAACAACGCCAGAACAAATCGGTGCTTTCTTTAACGAATACGTTTCAGATATCACTGAATAAGATCTTGATTCTCTTCGAGGCCCGGTTTAAACCGGGCCTTTTTTTTTGATACTTATTACACAGTTAGCTGATTCTTCTCGTAAGAATGACACATATGGTCTAATGAAACACGGTATTTCTCTAAATGCGTATTCTATTGGTGGGCCAAACTATGAAAAACAATGCTGTTCTGGGATTGTTCCTGATCCTAGCATCCGTCATACCGGCCCATGCACAAGAGGCCATTCCTGGACTCATTCCAAGATTCTATTCCATTGAAGCTGCTACCGATTTACAAATTTCTCCAGAAATTGCTCATGAAAGGGCACTGAAAGGCGAAGACTTAAGTCTCTTAGAACCAGATCCAACAACTAATATCTGGAGGCCCACCCAAAAAAATATTCCTGATCACAAGCTTTTAAAAGCTAATGAGAGTGTGCAGTTTATTAAAGAACTCCCAAGCCGAAATGGGCAAGTGAGATTCACGATTCAAACAGCGGACAAGCGCGAGCTTATCGTTATCCTGTCTAAAAAAATTCATAACAATTTACTTAAAAGAAATATTCTCTCCAAACTAGGATACTCCACTCAACCCATGAGCTGGGTTCCGAAATTCAAATTAAATTTTGCAAACTCCATTGACCGCGATCTTTTGAAAGAAGAGATGAAAGATAAACTTCTGGCGGGAATTGAGCGCTGGGTAGTTAGAGAAAATGATTTAGAGATGGATATTCAGGATGCTTTGATCCTGACTTCTGAATCTGATATCTATAATCTCGCTTCAGGGGTGATGATCTCAAGCTACACTCAGGGCCGTCGTCTCATGAGAGCGCCGTATATTCCTCTCGCCTTAGTTGATACGACTGAATCCATTAACCTTTTCCCGTGGCAAGCAGGCCGCGTGATTCTGAGTAATCTTAAAATGAATCATACTCAGGATCTTGATACCGACTATGGTCCGAGTTGGGAAGATGCCCGGTGGATTGGTCGTCGCATGAGTAAGCTAACTCGTGCTGATTTTGAAGAGATCGTGCAGAAAAGTTATTTCCCTAAAGCGGTTGAGCTTCTTTTGGTTGAAAAAATACTTAATCGTCGTAATGACTTGATGAAACTTTTGGATCTGGCGACCTTAAGTCCTGAGATCAGTATTGTTCCTGATGTCAGTTATCAAGATAAACTGGTTGATGGAGAGATCACTCAGGAATTTTTTGACGGCTACGCCAGCCGTTTCTCCTATGGTGATCCTGAATCTCCTTTCTCTGCATCTGAATTAGGCTCATTTGCTCTTTCTCGCGTTCAAGGCCAGCTGATTGATACCGCCTTAGGGAAACTGAATAAGATTTTTGGAACTGATGATAACACCAATTATTCTAAGATCGTTCAAGGAATTGTTGAAGAGCAGGGGATCTTCTTCCCCACTCATGCCATTGCGATCCCGACCTTTCATGGAGCGATTATTGTTTCTCGCGATATCGTAACTGGTTCATACATGGGAACCAATAATAAAGTTCAGCTGGTTGATAACATCGGTGTCGCTCTGGATGCAGGAGTTTTTGGCGGAGTTGAAGGATTGCAAGTTCCGATGAAGATTAAGGGGGGAGCAAATCTTTCTTATTCTCGCGTCTATTCCCACGTGAAGCCTGTGCAGTCGCTTAAAAAATCAATGAAAGAGCCATATAAGAATCTTTTGGTTCCGCTGCTTCTCCGAAATCTTGGGCATAAAATAGATGCTCTGACTAAAACTCCCACTCCTGAAACGGAAGCGGCACAGGCGGTTATTCTGAATGAAGTTCTGGCAGAACTTAAAGCAACTCTGGGTGTAGGTGAATCATTTATTGTGACTGATTCATTGATTCCAAGAATCTTTGGTGACGTTGAATTCTCTCCTTCGCAAATTTTCTTCTTCCTCGATGCCAATCTTTTAAAAATTCATGCCAAGGTCAGTTCAGAAAGAATGATGGTTTCTCGTTTTCATTTTCATCGTCCTAATGAAAATACCTTTCAGATTTATCAGGATCGCGGCAAGGGTCTTAAGCTGATCGTTTCTCTAAAACTAAAGTCGTATATTCCAATCATTAATTTTAATGCTCGTTGGAACAAGGCAACGGCAGAAACAAAATTTTATCCTCTCTCGCTTCGTCCAAGAGACGCATCGGTTGAACTTCTGAAGGCCCTTCGTATCAGTATCATGTCGCAGAATAATGATGCATTGGCCGAGCAAGTAAAACCTCATGTGATTGATCACAAAGTAGGAGAGAAAGGAAACACCTTCAGTTTCCTGATCTGGAAGAGAAACCGTGTTGGTTCAAATCAAACTATCGATGTTGTCCACAGCAAGACGGGTGAAGAGAAGATTATTCACCGTCGCTACGATGCTGTGACCACAGGAACGGATTATGAGAGTTACGCCACTGAGACCGTTAATCTTTTGGTCTCGATCCTCACCAAGTCTGATCTCGCTCTTTCACAGGTGCCGACACTGAATCCAGGATTCACTTTATTTGGTAAGGCCCGTAATAAAATCTTTACCTCAGAGTTTGATGGCGAGCGCATGAGTACTGGCTTCCAGCGCATCTTTAATGGCTGGAGAGTAAAACCCGCAAAGCTTCTTTCTTATATCCGCATGATTAATGATGAAGTGGGTGAGCAGGTCTTTGATCCGCTTTCAATTCAGAACACTGATTCGATTCTTCTCTACCAGCTCTCGTTTCTCTATTCACTGACTCAGGAAGGGACGACCCAGATTCTGGCGGCCCCCGTTTCTGAATTTAAACGAGTGCTGCAATTTTTTTCTCAATATCCGGTCGAAGAAGAGGCCTTGGATAGCATGGCCGAAGGTTTTCATTATTCTCTTCACCGCGCTCGTGAGGCCATCGCTCATGACCCAACGTCGGGCATGAAAAAGTATCACTCATGGCTTAAAGATTTCCAAGACACGATTACGATTAAGGGTCTGGCCTCTCTGGCCGGTAAAACAAATATTGCCTACCAAGGAAAAATTGAAGGCTTCCGTCAGGGAGATGAAAATGGTGACTCGCCACTTTTCTCTCACGTCTACGGTGATCTTCCAGTTGATCTTCAGCTCACTCCTACTCAGATGGTGATGCAGAATTTAGGCATTATCGAGGGTGAAATGTTACTGAACTGGATGATGGAGAGAGCACTATGAAAAATCTATGTTTGCTCGTTTTTTTCTCATCCAGTGTCTTTGCTCAGACGGCGATGGATGATCTTCGTTGGTTTCTTCGACCTCAAGGTCAGGAAGTGTTGATCAGTATTGATGATCTTCATGACGAAAGACTCGCCGCCTCTCCAGAGATGGATTTTGGTTTTGAGTCGATCGCTCAACAGAATATTAAAAAAGATGTGTTGATTGCCGTAATTGATGGTGGGATTGAGATTGATCACCCAGAACTCAAAGACTTCATCGCCTACAACTCAGCCGATTGTTATGAAGGCAATATTATTCCGCCGATGGCCGATGGTGATAGAGATAATAACGGTTACAAAGGTGACTGTGCTGGTTGGAATTTTGTGGATGCTACCAATCGTGCTGAAGATTTGGATGGTCACGGAACTCACGTCACCGGGGTGATGGTTTCAGTTCTCAAAGCTCTCAAAGGCCATGTTAAATTTCTTCCCCTGCGTGTTTTTGCACCAGGAGAAGGGACTCGCAGTGTGAAAAGTGATGCGCCTTTGTCAGTTCGTCTGACACGCGCTTTTGAATATGCTCTGGCCCGTAAAGTTGATGTCATTCATATGAGTGTAGGTTGGCCTAAATCATTTATGAGCTTTGAACTTGAGACCGTGATTAAGAAGGCATTTGATCAAGGAGTCATCATTGTTTCTGCCGCTGGTAACAGTTCTCAGCGTGCCACGATTCTTCCTTGTCAGATGGAAGGTGTGATCTGTGTGGGTGCTCTTCGTGCCGACGGCAATGTCGCTCGTTTTTCTAACTGGGGATCTCAGGTTGATATCTTTGCTCCAGGAGAAAAAATTCTGAGCACGATTCCTCATACGCTTGCTCCACTTCATATTAGCCGAAAGGGATTTGATTATAAAAATGGTACCTCTCAGGCCGCTCCGTTTGTGAGTGCCGCCTTAGCTGTTTTAAAAGGTGTTTATCCAGAAGAGAATCGTGAAGCTCTTTACTCACGTTTAATGATGACGGCCAATTCGGGAGCGGCCGAAGGTGGTCTTAAAGGACTCTTTCATGTTGACCGTGCTTTAGCTCTTAGTCCTGCTAGTTTTGTTTTCCCACAGCTCAAAGGTCTTCACCACGTAGTGATGGCCGAAAATAAATTCGAAGTCGAAGTTAAATTTAAAAGTTTATGGCTTCCTTTGTCTGAGGCAACACCTGTTCGTTTTACTTGTTTAGAGGCGAGCATCACAGATGAGGCGCAAAGTCTGGCGGTAAATGCCACATCACTTATCTTCCACGGAAGTTTGAAACAAGACAGTAATGAGCTTAACTGCGAAGTAAAACTTCCTAACGATGCAGTTCCCTTGAAACTTAAAATACAGCATCCTCTAAAAGATGCTTTTGAAACCGTTAAAGTTCACCAAGATGAACTCTTGGTTGTCTCAACCCGCTCTGGTGGTCGTAGCCGTTTCTTAACCATTGATGCTCTCAAAGGGAATGTGCCTGGACCGCTTTATTATATCTCTGGTGGAAAGAATCTGGTCCTTTATAATAAAGATCAAAATATCGGTGCTGTTCCGATGAATAAAGACTGCAGTTTTCTTAAAATCTGGCAGGCCGATTTCAATCATGATGGACAAAATGAATTGATGATGGAGTCTATGTGTAACAAGACTCATCTCGAATACAGATTCATGGATCTGGATTATAAAGCGATTTATCCAACAGTTCGCTATCGTCCGGCCCTGGCCGTGATTAACTATGATGATTTTGATGTCATCACCACACCTCATGAACCACCAAGGATGCGTTTTATTTACGAGGGACTGGGAATTCCATCAACTTCAGCTTGGGAATCTCAAATTACTGGTAAAAAGCAGCGCCTCTATGAAATGTTTCCGACCTTTGATAAAGAAAAAAATGAATGGAACTATGACGTGCGTATTCTAGAAGAACCAAAAAAATGGATGAAGGGGCTAAAGCTCCGAACCACTCCAAACTATGCAGTGATCTTTTATTACGGCAATAAGCTGCTGGTTCAGGTTGGGGCCCGCACTGTTTGGGTCAATATTGATACTCAGGAAGCGAGCTTTGCGAACTACGATGATATGTTATTAAAAGGCTCTCGCCGTCAGTCACTTATCTCGGCCCCTGGTGAAAATATTCTTCAGAGTTTTCTGACTCCCTATGAATACCGGGGAGCACTCTTAGATAAAACCAGACTTCGTTACCTGCAGCTAGATAAGTTTGATCCTCTGATTGATATTCTGGGAACACAGAAAAATAATCTGGGATATCTCACCATTCTTCGCTCATTTCAGAGTCTGATTTATGTTCAATACGATCATTCGGGAAAAATGCTGAGTGAGAAGAAGTCCATTGTTGATCGATTCGATTTCTTAACTGCGCAGGATTTGATTTCTTCAGTGATTAATTTATCTTTGAATGAGCGCATGATTCAAATTGTTGATGGAACAAAAATCAATACTAACTATATTGATGTCATGACCGACGGGAAAAAAATTAGTTATGAAATACCTGATCGTTGTGTGACTCAGCAGCCGATAGTTATTAATGGTCTACTCACCATGCCGATCTTCTGTGCTAAAACTAAGACCGAATTTGAGATGCGTTTCATCGAACTGTAATTAAAATGACATTTAGATAAAAAAAAGCCCGCTTTACGCGGGCTTCTTTTTGTTTGATTTGGCTAAACTCAATATTATTGAGCTGGAGCTTCTTCAGTTGCTGCAGGAGCAGCTTCAACTGGAGCAGCTTCCATAGCTGGAGCAGCTTCAGGAGCAGCTTCAACAGGAGCAGTTTGCTCTGTAGTTGTAGCTGTTTCAGTTGTTTCTTCTTTTTTGTTGCAAGCAACAGCAAGAACGATCAATGCAGCAGCGAGTACGAAATACTTAGACATAGAATTCTCCTTTTTTTGATACATCCAAAATGACAGTAATTGAATGATCTTAATTCTTGATAGATTACTTATAAATTTAACCAACCTGTTTGCTCTTAGCAAGGTGAATATCTGAATTATTTCATCAGTTTGATGCGTGTCTTGTTTGGGCCTTAGGTTATCGTGCGTATTGTTAGAATGTAAGAATGGTTTTTCGGCACAAAGTAAAGGCCAATTGCTGCGGGTAGTAAGCGGCTTCATTGATGAAAATGGGATACAACTCTTCGCTGGTTTTGAGTGTAATATCCTGCTGCTGGAAGCTCCTAAAGGCGGTGTAGTCTCCCTTCACAGGTTGAAAATCTTTTCCCTGAAAAGATGAATGGATATAAGAACTTATCTCACCTCGAGAGTTGGTCGGATAGTTTACGTTTTGAATTTCTTCGTAAACTTCTAGACTGCCTTTTTCACTATTTTCGGTAGCAGAAATCTCCGCTAAAATTTGATCTAAAAGAAGTAAGGTTTCTTCCATCACAATAGGATTGATGAGTCCATTCGGGGTGGGTCCGACCTCCAAAATAAGTCCAAATTTTGTTTGGCTGGCGAGATATTTCTTCCCCGGATCGGGGGATCCGATCATTTTACAGCCGGCAATTTTTTCTTTTAGCCTTGAACACAGCTGTAAATTGTACGGATGATAATCAGAAATGATGATGGTTTTACCCATGTTGGACGTCGTGGTGTGAAGATCAATGACGTAACAATCCTCAGAGGTAATCAGCTCTCGAATCTCTCGGGCACGAACATGCTCATAGGAATTTTTTCGGTCTTCATTGAGGAACTGGAAAGCGCGATTAAGATCTTCGTCCTTAAAACGTTTATTGATTTTGTGGGCCTCAGGATTGGCGAGAATAAACTCCAGCGTAAGATTCGGATATTTCTTCTGAAAATAATCTCGATAATTCTCTACGATGCCAATTCCGGTCCATTCATTGCCATGAGTGCCGCCAAAAACTAAGACTTTTTTAAATTTCATTTATTCGCCTCAATCCTGCGGACGAACTCATTAATCACATTGTGATAAAGATCCATGCCGGCGATGGCATCTTCCACGTTGGAATCGATATTTGGATTATCGTTAATCTCAATCACGTAGGCCTTTCCGTTTCTCTCCTTAATATCGACTCCATAAAGACCGTTTCCAATCAAGTGGGCCATCTTAAGGGCGGTGCTGATGACATGCTTAGGAACCTTACTGATGGGAAAGGTTTCCGAGTCCCCAGACTGCACACCTTTTTTATTTATTTTGTCGTGGTTGTAGATCTGCCAGTGACCTTTGGTCATGTAGTACTTGCAGGCATAAAGAGCTCGTCCACCCAAGACTCCTATTCGCCAGTCAAAATCGGTGTAGAAAAACTCCTGCGCTAAAAGAAGTGAGGTCTTTTTAAAAAGATCTTCGGTTATTTTAAGAAGGTCTTCCATGGTTTTGACTTTATAAATTCCTTTAGAAAAAGCTCCATCAGGGATTTTAATAATCATAGGAAGACCAATCTCTTCCACCGCTTGTTGCAATTGAGCGGAATTTTCTTTCCCGATCACCAGCGTTTTAGGACTATGGATATGACTGGAGTTCATCAGGTTGTGCATGTAGATCTTGTTAGTGCACCTGAGGATCGACATCGGATCATCGATCACCACCAGACCTTCAGCTTCGGCCTTTTTCGCAAAACGGTAGGTGTGATGATAGATGGAGGTCGTTTCACGAATGAAGAGCCCATCATACTCAGCAACTTTGGAATAATCTTTCTTCTCGATCAGTTCCACCAGAACATCTGACTCTTTACCGGCCTTGATAAAATTATTCAGCGCCTTCTTATCACTCGGTGGCATCGGTTCAGACGGATTGTGGAGAATCGCTAGTTCATAACGATATTTCTTTTTGGTTTTAGGCTTGCGCCAGATTTTTTCAGAGTACTCATCTAAAGAGTTGGCGAATTTATCCTCATCTTCTTTAGAGAGGGTGTTAAGACCTCCGGTTTTAATGGAAGAGATTTCCCAAGACTTATCCCATTCAAACTCCACCACGAGGATGGGAGCGGGTAAGAGATCAAAAATCTGACGGGCCACTTCCTGAAGTGGTTCCTGATCCGTTTTTCCAAAACTCACGATAATGGAAAAGCTCTCAGAGGTACTGCGACCCTTAAGTGCTTTTTGGATCGACTCTGTCAGATCCTCTGTGGCCAGACTGTAGAGCACGGAACGGGAGAGATCGTTAATCGCCTTTACCGAAGGAATGACGGAATGACCGCGTGCTTCTGCGAGCAGAGAGCAGTAGTAACCGTTACTCAGATATTTATAGTTTCGGCAAAGATTGATGATTTTAATTTTTTCTTTGGCGCCCTTAGCTTCTTGAGTCTTTTCATCCCAATTCACCAGGTAATCCTGCGGAGTCATCAGCTGCTCAACCGGATAATAGGAGTTCCAGTCCTTAAGCTTTTCGACAATAACAATAATCCGTGCCACGTGCCTTCCGTATTCGCACCATTTAACTGGTGAAGTTGTTTCTTCTTTAAGTACAATATCAGAATCAAACGCATCTTCAAGGGGGGAGCGCCTGTGAGTAAAACAGATTTCAATCCAGGTCTGGTCCAGATCAGAAAAGCCAAAGTCAGCGATCTCTCTCAACTTGTAGAGCTGGAAAAGAATTGTTTTGATTACGACCAGCTTAGTCGAAGAAACTTTCATCACATGATTTCCAAGGCCCGTTCGATTTTCCTGGTCCTTGAATACAAAACTAATCTTATTGGATACGGGCTGGTGCTGATTAATTCTGGAACCAGTCTGGCCAGGCTTTACAGTATTTGTACCCTCAAAGAATTTCAGGGCTGGGGACTGGCGACTCAAATCATTAAAGAGCTCGAGTCTCAGGCTTCAGAGGATGAAGACTGCGCTTACATGCGCCTTGAAGTTAAAAAGAATAATCGGGGAGCGGTCAAACTCTACGAAAAGCTTGGTTACAAAAAATTCAGTCAGAAAGAGGGCTACTACGATGATGGGCAGACGGCCCTGTGCTTTGAAAAAAGAGTCAAGGTTCTGAAGAATAAGCCCCGTTTAAATGTTGCCTATTATGAGCAACGGACAGACTTCACCTGCGGCCCCTCTTGTCTGATGATGGCGATGAAAACCTTCAGGCCCAAGTATGAGATGTCGCTTTCAAACGAACTCCAAATCTGGCGTGAAGCCACCACTATCTTTATGACTTCGGGTCACGGGGGCTGTGGACCGCGGGGTCTCGCCTTGGCGGCCTCTATCCGTGGTTTTAAAGTGAACCTCTTCCTCTCCCATACCGGCCCCCTTTTTTTAGATACCGTTCGTTCGGCCCATAAAAAAGAAGTACTGGAAATGGTTCACGCAGATTTCGAGAAGAGACTCAAAAAAACCAAAGTGAAAATTAAAAAGAAGCGGCTTGGATTGGAAGATATAAAGTCCGCTGTAGATGCTGGTGGAATACCGATTGTTTTGATTACGACTTATCATTTTGATAATAACCGCGTTCCCCACTGGGTTGCGATCACCGCCTATGATAAGCACTTTGTTTATTTTCATGATCCGGATCAGAGTAGTGAATCAGAAGGGATTATTTCAAAACTTCATATCCCGATAAAGAACGAGCAATTTTTGAAGATTTCCCGCTGGGGTAAAAATAAGATCAGTGCGGCGGTTGTGGTGTATAGTTGATAGTAATAGGCGACAATTAGTTGCACAAATAAATTGTTACCGATGAATTATTGGCGTTCAACATCTGGCGACTTCGAAGTTGACTGCATACTTGGAAATGATTTGGCCGTTGAAATTAAGTCCACTGATAGGTTTCAGGATAGGCATTTAAGGGGACTTTAAAGAATTTTGGAGAGCATAGTCAGCTTTATTGAAATCCGGATCCACACCGAAATGATTACTGACATTTGCGTCAATTAGTATAGGATAGACCCATGATGAATTTAAGAGCGACACTTAAACTTGCTCATTTATTACTTGATCAAAACAATGTTTCACATGCCTTGATTGGGGGCCTGGCCATGGCCTGCTATGGTTCTACTCGTGCAACTGTTGATCTCGATTTATTAATCCTCGAAGAAAACAAAGAATTGGTTAAGAAAATATTTTTAACCAATGGCTTTACGCTTATTAATGAAACTCAGGAAGTATTTCAATTCTCTGGAATCGGATATGTTGATATTTTACTTGCCCGTCGTCCTATCTCGCAGAAAATTTTAGTCGATGCCAATCCTTATGGTCCTGAAGGGATTAGGTTTGTGAAATCGGAAGACCTTATCGGACTCAAAATTCAAGCTTATGTTAACGATCCTTCCAGGGTGTTTCAAGCAGGCCGATATCCAATTTTTAATTGAAAATATTGAAGGATTAGATTGGATAAGAATTAAAAGTTATGCGGATCTCTTTAATCAATGGGGTGAAATAAATGACATCAAAAATAAAATTAAACCTTGATCAATATTTTAAATTTCTCGAGGAGTATTTTGAGCTTTTTAAGTTCGAAAAGATTAAGCGGAAATTTATTACGGGTGATCATTTTAAACTGTAAGGGACCCTATTATGACTGACATTCGATGGATTCAGAGGCTAAGCAACTTTTCTAGAGCACTTAAACAACTTGAAAGTGCCGTTGATCTCTCCTCACAAAAAAATCTTTCAGACTTAGAAAAGCAAGGACTTATTCAAGCGTTTGAGTATACTCACGAGCTTGCTTGGAATGTCATGAAAGATTACTTTGATTATCAAGGAGCTGCTGATTTAATCACAGGGTCTAGAGATGCAACCAGAGAAGCTTTTCAGAAAGGTCTCATTACTAACGGTTCAGAATGGATGGAAATGATCGTAAGCCGCAACAAAACCTCTCATACCTACAATCTAAATGTCGCCGAAGATATTGTTAATAAAATTCTAACAAGCTACTCTGGGCTGTTTTCTCTTTTTCAGCTGAAAATGACTGAGCTTTCAAAAAAATGAACATTTCGGAAAAGTCTGGTCTAGATCAGATGACAATTCATAAAATTAGATCTGTCTTTTTAAAGTATCCTCAGATTCAAGATGTGATGTTGTATGGTTCTAGAGCAAAAGGAAATTATCGTGAAGGTTCAGACATTGATCTCTCTATCAAGGCACCGTCACTTACAACAAAAGATTTATTGAAAATTGAGAATGAAGTTGAGGAACTCATGTTGCCCTACAAGTTTGATTTGTCGCTCTTCCATCAGATTGAAGATCCTCAAATCATCGACCATATTCAAAGAGTAGGTTTTTCTTTTTTGTGATTACTGGAACTCTGAAAGAGCTCTGAGAATGGTATCGAGCTCAACGGGCTTAGTTAAAAAACCTGCCACATTATAAGCTTTAAGTTTTTCACGAGCATTGGTTTCGGCCGACATGACAATCGTTGGAATGGTTGACCAACAAGTATTTTTTAATTGTTCTGTTCGAAATTGATAACCATCCATTACTGGCATCATCAAATCCATAAGAATGAGGTCGGGGCGAATTTCAGTATTAAGCGTGTGGAGTGCATCTTTTCCGTTGTTAGCAGAACTAACGGCATAGCCTTCAGTTTCGAGCAGCTCCACGAGGAGTTCTCTAATTGACTGGTCATCTTCTACGACGAGGATTTTTTTAGACATACTCCATGATTGTTTAATGATGAGGTCTGAGTCAACGAACAAAAATGAAGGCGCATAAAACTAAAGGTTCTCTTTAGTTTATGGGCCTAGGTGAGCTTATTAAATATTAAAAATTAAGGAGGGCCCCAAGTGCAGGCAGGTGAGTTGGCCTGACAAGTAGCTTGGCCAATCCAAGTTGATGTACAGGTTTCATGGGAAGACGGTTTAGCTGACCATGAGCAGCCAGCATTAGCGGTACAAGAGGCAGAGTCTGACCCATAACAAGTCTGACTCATTGAACCCCATGAGCAACCTTGCATATTTGCCGCAAGGGTCTGACAGGAAGTTTGATCAGGGTAGCCAAAATCGCAACCCGCATCACTACCACCTGAGGTGAAACCGTTATAAACACATTGCATTACACTATAAGTCCCATTACAAGTCCCTTGTGGTTTGAGGTAATAGAATCCCTTACAAACATTTGCTGACGTTGTATCCCACGTACAGTTTGGAGTAGCTATACACTCCGCTTGAGTTGCAATGTTACAAGAGTAACTTGACGCAGGCGCAGGCGAATGTTGAAACTGCTGACGAACTTGGATTATATTTGGAGGAATTACAGTTGCGAGGGCTGCAGATGAAGTGCTGCATGCCCCTGTACTGACCATATTTGCGGTATTGATGTTACTTGCTAAACGGTTAAGCACGGTTTGTGGTGTGTCTCCGGCGACAGCTACGGCCGTCCAGCTCTGACCAATTCCTAGATAATATCTATTACCTACCTTAAATTTAGCCGTGTTGATTACATAATCACGTTTGACATAGGGGAAGGGAGACGTACATATACAGCCTGATGAGCAGCTAGGAGCACTGACTGTGCCCAGAGTAAATAAGCTGGAATCATCCCCCTGGCCCTGGCAAGCACCAGTTCCGCCGTTCACAATAATTTGATTCAATATCGTTGAGGCCGTTCCACCAACAGTACAGGTTCTCGATAGAGTCGTCGTCTTAATACCAGCCGTAGTTGGCCTAGCGGCAACTTTGACGGTGCAAATTCCACCAGGCGGGATATCATTGGTGCCGCAGATCGAACTAAGTGCAAGCGTAAAGTTAGTGGTGTCAGTTATAGTTGCCTGTGAGCAACCTGAGGTTGATGCTGTACCTGAGTTGGTGAGAGTAAAGACTTGATCCGGGGAGTTCCCCCCTACGGCCACAGTACCGAAGTCATGAGTCAGGGGCGTCAAAGCAAGGTTTGCAGTCCCAGAAGCAATACACTGGATTCTAATTTTCCCGCCAACGACAACGAGTTGAAGTTGAGTCCTGCCAGGACAGGAAGTCGGTGCTGTCGTATCAAAAAGGTTGGTGGCATTCATCGCATCTCTCAAATTTTGGCAGATGATAGCACCACTAGCATTTACACCCATAAAAGCCTGGCCTGCAGGACAGACATGAATGTTTCTATTACACTTTCTTTGAGATGCTTCCCAAATCATGAAAGAGCCTAGGCTTCTGCAGAATTTCTCTATTGATCCGCTACTAAAATAGTTAGTACCTGTTTTTGGGTCTGCGTAACAACGTGCACCACCGTCAAAAGCGTCACCAGTGATCACAGTAATAGGTATGACTCTTCTAACATCTTTTCCGCCGTAGCCTTGACCTAGTCGATTTGCTGCATCTGATTTTAGTCGGGAGTAAGTTACTATCACTTGCTGATTATCGGAGGCAGCCCCAAGAATATTTGCAGAGGTGAAAACGATGCTATCAACCTTTACTGAATTACCCCCATAAACTTCACCAACCTGAATAATGACGGGGTTATCAGCTAACTGTCCGGTGCTATTATTGGAGTCAGCAAGGATAACTCGGGAAGGAGAGAGAACATCAATAAACCCTTGGCGAGTTGCCGTACAGTTATAGGAATCCTGAAGAGCAGCTTCAACGCTTCGGTGAAGAATTTCAAGCTCATCCTTAGTTGCAGATCCTCGTTGGGTGAGTTTGAGATCGTTGATGACTCTTGTGGCTACGAGGGCACCTGCAGCGATGATCCCAGCGAAGATCATTGCTTGAAGCATTCCGAAGCCACGTTCTGAGAACTTTTCTCTTATCATATTAAAAGATTATACGCTTTTTCCCAAGAGTTCTAATTTTTTTTAAATCCTAAGGACTTAAGCTTCTGGGTTTCTTTGAACTGCCAATTAACCGAGACACTTTAAATTCTGGAAAGTCGTAACCTACGCGCAACAGTTAGTAACAGTAGAAACCTACAAAGCCCCCACAATTACCACTTCCTGATGGTGGGCATTCAGCAGAACAGTCCGTTGTCATCATGTTAGTGGAAGGACAGCAAGCAGGAGGAGATCCTCCACAGGCCGCACTCGGGTCAAGCATGCAATTCGCAGTTTGTCCGCATTGTCCCCAACCAGTCCCCGGGCAAAAACTAAGTGGTGGGCTCGCACAAGAATCCGGCCCATTCGAACCCGTGTAATGACATGATGAAGTATTATAGACCCATGTACCATCTGGTGATCCTGATGCTCCTCCTCCACATCCTACAAATGAATAGGTGTCTCCACAGGCTGCCGATGTAAACGGTGTAGGTGGGCAATCTGATGCAGTCGTGCAAGATGGTTGAGAGATAGTTGTCCCTGTTATTTGACAAGCTGCTAGTGAACCTGGACCTGGTCCGGGATCAAATCCAGTAACTAGCCAGTCACAAGTTCCAGCACCGCTACACCCTGATGACCTAGTTCCAGCGCCACAAGGATTACCGCATCCGTCAATTGTATCTGGAGCAGCTGGGCAGTCATTTGCCCGTAAAGCTGTGCATGTCGTTTGTGGAACACAAACAATATTAGAGTCCGGAGTTCCCCCAGGAACACCTCCACAGTATTGATTAATCTTGAAGTACCAAGTCCCTGCTGTACTGGTGTTAAAAACCCTCGGAGATGAACATGAGCCATGGTTTGAAATCCATGGGCCAGAGGAAGAATTTGATGCATATGTTCCGACAGTTGCGCAGACGCCTGGTATTCCAGTAAAAACTAAATTAAAGCTGGTGGCACTTGTCGGGTTCACCGAATTGAGAACAGGGGGAGCACATGACACTCCTTCAGCAACGATCATGTTACTTGTTGTTGAGGCAGATCCGCCTGTGGCGCAGGAGCGAACGAGAGTCGCTGTTTTTATACCGTTTGAAGTTGGATTCGCTCTAACTGTTACGGTACAGCTGCTGCCGGCAGGTAAGTTATTTGTTCCAACACAGTTCCCATTTGGTGTGAGAGTGAAGTTTGTAGTGTCACTTATAACTGGTGCTGTACAGCCAGCCGTTGCACTAGTTCCAGAATTTGTTAGAGTGAAGGTTTGATCAGGAGAATTAGTGGTTACTTCTATTTGTCCAAAATTGTGAGTTAAGGGCGACCAAGCTAGGTTTGCAGATCCAGAGGCGATACATTGGATTGTAATTTTTCCGCCAACGACAACGAGTTGAAGTTGAGTTCTGCCAGGACAAGAAGTCGGTGCTGAAGTATCAAAAAGGTTGGTGGCATTCATCGCATCTCTCAAATTTTGGCAGATGATAGCACCACTAGCATTTACACCCATAAAAGCCTGGCCTGCAGGACAGACATGAATGTTTCTATTACACTTTCTTTGAGATGCTTCCCAAATCATGAAAGAGCCTAGGCTTCTGCAGAATTTCTCTATTGATCCGCTACTAAAATAGTTAGTACCTGTTTTTGGGTCTGCGTAACAACGTGCACCACCGTCAAAAGCGTCACCAGTGATCACAGTAATAGGTATGACTCTTCTAACATCTTTTCCGCCGTAGCCTTGACCTAGTCGATTTGCTGCATCTGATTTTAGTCGGGAGTAAGTTACTATCACTTGCTGATTATCGGAGGCAGCCCCAAGAATATTTGCAGAGGTGAAAACGATGCTATCAACCTTTACTGAATTACCCCCATAAACTTCACCAACCTGAATAATGACGGGGTTATCAGCTAACTGTCCGGTGCTATTATTGGAGTCAGCAAGGATAACTCGGGAAGGAGAGAGAACATCAATAAACCCTTGGCGAGTTGCCGTACAGTTATAGGAATCCTGAAGAGCAGCTTCAACGCTTCGGTGAAGAATTTCAAGCTCATCCTTAGTTGCAGATCCTCGTTGGGTGAGTTTGAGATCGTTGATGACTCTTGTCGCCACGAGAGCACCTGCAGCGATGATCCCTGCGAAGATCATTGCCTGAAGCATTCCGAAACCACGTTCTGAGAACCTTACTTTTATCATATCAAAAGATTATACGCTTTTTCCCAAGAGTTCTAATTTTTTTAGATTTTGACCACTTAAGATTAACGACTCACCCAAAGTGCCAACTAATGGATGCATCTTTTTAACTTAATACTCAGAGAGTCTACCCAACGAGCTTAGAATTGATAATGCTTGGGTTCATAAGTTTCGTATGTTAGAATTTTTATTATAAAGGATAAAGATGTTTAAGAGCTGGACCCAAACCGGAATGAGTTTAGTGGAAGTGATGATTGGTGGTGCCATGCTTGCGGGTGTTGCCCTCGTTGGAGCAGAGCTTTTTAAACGTCAGTCTAGCGCAACTCAAGATGTTGTTGCCCGTGCCGAACTTGATGCTTATCATAATAAAATTGTTTCGATTCTTTCCGATGCTAGAAACTGCACAGCGACTTTTGCAGGATCTATTGGTTCGACGTCAATAACCATGGTAAGTAGTACCCTTGATAGATGTTGCCCAAATCAATCTACAAACCCTAACTGTACTCTTACTCAAAATTCGTGTGCTCCAGGCGCTCCGATCTTGGCTAACGATATTAAACCTTTTGCTACATTTGTCCCTTATGCTAGGACTCCGCCTCCAGACACGAGTGGTGGCTTCACGCTCCATTGGCGTAACTTAGTTAACTTTGATGAAACTGGACCAGTAGTCGCACCGGCCGGTAATGGGGTTATAAAAGTGATACTCCAAATTCGGTATCGTCTTCTTCGTTTATATCTCACTTCGGGTTCTGCTACTGGAGGAGAAGTTCTAAGAAAAATTCCATTAACTCTTAAGTTTTCTTCTTCCGGCGGCTTTCAAGGTTGCGTGGACGGTGAATCTGGATCAAAAAACACCCTTCAACAAGAGCTCTGTCGAACCTTGGGGCCTCGTTTAACGTATTATAGTTCCGGGACAGATGAATGCAAATATTTAAATACTACTCCCACTCACAGTTGTCCTGCTATAACTGGCGACCCTCGGAGCATCTTAATCGGACTTAATTCTAACGGAGATCCTGTTTGCCGCTCCGGTATAGATGCTTTTAATGAGTCTGATATTATTGATCCTGCGGCCGCAAGTGATTGCGGCCCTGGTAAAAACGTGGGATTCTATTATGATTCGGTATCCAAAACTATAAGGGTCCAGTGTCTATGATGGATTTTTTAAAAAGTAAAAAAGGCTTTTCATTACCTGAGATCATGATTGCAGTTGCGATTTCTGGAGTTGTTGCCCTAGGTGCAGCTCAAATGATGTCTGATAATCAGAAAAATCAGTCCTACGTCCAAACTATCGCTGAAATCAACAACATGACAAATGTTGTTAAAATGGCGATCGGTGATAAGAAAAATTGTAATAGCTTTTTATCAGGCCTAACGAGAGGAGGAGGAGCAAATATTGAAGGAGCTCCTCTTAACTATACCAGTATTGATATCGGAGATAATTCTAGGAAGACAAGTATCGTTCAAATTTCTCCTTTCACATACGGAAAGTTTTCTGTAGCAGAAATCAGACTTTATAAAAGCGCTGAGGACCCTAAAGTCAAAATTTTAGAATTAACCTTTGATTATAAAAATTCACCCTTCATGAAGGAAGCTGGTACCGACAGAAAAAGAATTATAAAAAAGATTAGTTTTCTTGCTGACTACAAAGTAGGTACTACCGGTTTGCCAGCTGCGAGTGACCCTTTAGAATGTGGTGATCTCGTTGAAGATACACTACTCGAGAGTCAAGAAGCTCTTTGTAGATCTTTAGGTGCCGACTTTGCTGAGTGGGGCACCCCAATCGCTAACCAGTGTAACATCAAAGAATTCAAATGCCCTGCTGGTCAGGTACCTTGGGTCGTTACGAGTCTTGGAAAAGTTGTCTGCAAGAATACGGAAGATACTTTGGATCCTAATGCGTTAATCGACGGCGCACCTGTTAATTGTCCTGAGACTTCACCCTATGTCAGAGTTGAATTTTCAGGTGGAAGGTACAGGCTTGTTTGTTCTGGTAGTTGTGCTCCTTCTTGTTCTTCGGCGGGAGCATGGAGAATTTGTATTGGTTACTCTTATAGTGGTGGCAATGATGGATGTGGAGGAACGTGTCCAGTTGTTAATGGAACGAATCCTAATACATGTGCTTCAGGACTTTGCAAATGTTCAACGGGAACATTACCTAACGGAACATATTGCGATACTCAGGGCGGAAGTTGTGGGGGCAATAGTTGCTCAGAATGTATGAATGCACCATTATCCGAATGCGCAAATAATGGTATCGCTAGATGTGGTCAAATTCAGAGTTGTCCAGCTGCTTGTATTTAATAAATAGGTTTGGTCTAGTACACAAAACTTTAAAAACAGAGTAGGTTTCGAATTTTGCACGTTTGTCATTTCCAGTGGGGATGCAAAGTTCTATTATATAATTTAAAAATACCTTTCTGTTAAAACATCCAGTTATATTTAATTCTTGCACCTGAGTTTCTAGCGTTGCTGTCTTGGGTTGATATATTGCCGTAGTGGCCTTCAATTTCCCAATAATTTTTGTGATGCTTTATTCTGTAGTTTAAAAGGATTTTATAATTCTCTTTTGATGTTTGATCAGTAATGATTTTTTGATCGGGGACAAAAAGATAAGAGAGTCCTAGGTTCTTATAATTTAAATGAGGCCCCATACTAAAGATCCACGGAGTTTGGATTTCGTATTTTTGGTTGGTTTTGACTTCAGTATAAATTTCTTTACCATATTCCCCAAGCGCACCGAGGGCCCAGTCTTCATTTAAGCGCTTTCGGTAAAGCAGACCACCTGCTGCTAAAAAGAAAGTATCTCGACCTATCCGTAACGAATCGTCTGAAAGCTTAACGAAGCTTGTATCAATCGAAGTATAAAGTTCATGGCCATCTTTGTGTCCCTCAAAACCCAGGCCAAGAATAGGTCGCACGACAACGAGGCTATAGTCGCTTGGGACCGAGTTACCCACACTCTTGCCTGTTAGAGTCTCAAAAACTCCACCAAAGCGAAGCCAGCGATGAATAACGGCAGTGGTAGGGGAGAGGGCCTGAATAGGTGTTGGAGCTATTTCAGTGATTGGTGAAACTTCGTTGTCGGCGATGTGGTCAATAACGTTAGATGGGATTTTAATTTCTTTTCCAATCCTGAGCCTACGTGCACTCTGAAGATTAAGATTGTTGTGTTTTAAAATTTCTTCAAGGTAGTGACTTCGGTAGATGTTATTATGTTTAAGTCTATATACAAGTAAATCTGATATCGTTTCACCAGGGTTAAGTTTATAAACCTCGTCAGCATGTGAAACTGCGAAACCCAAAGATAAAATAACAGCAGCTATTTTTTTACTCATCTTTATATTGTGAGAGATTTTTAATTATTTGAAAAGACCTCAAGATGAGCGAGTCTCGTACCGTCTAAACGGAGGCCGGGGTTCTTTTCCTAAAGAACTCCATTTAGCTCCAAATGATCTATTTCACAATTTGTTGTTCCAGAAGATCTTAAGAAGGCCTTGAAATAAACTGTTCCCGTACCCACTTGAGTGGCAAAAGTTGAAATATTAGAGGCAATAGTTGCAGCAGAGTTGGCACTAGAAGTTGTACCTCCTGCCGTAGTCCAAACAGTTCCATTCCACCAATACCAGGTCGCAGCTCCATAAGATGCACCAACGCCAAGGTTATAGACGGCACCACTACTGCAGCCACCAGAACCCAAAGTTTGGACAAAGTTAGAAAGCGATGAATAGCTGACTCCTGTTTTATTAATAATTGTTGGAGCAGAGCTATTGTAGTGAACCGGATCGAGGGTTACCTTTTTTAATTCAGGCGAGCACCAAGTAGGACCAGAGCCGTAATCACAGCTAGTCGTTGTGTCGTCTGATTCCATGATCGTTCGGTATTGGAAATATTGGCTTGTACCAACCGGCGTTGTGAAATTACTGAAGAGCATCGACGGTAAAGTGGTATTGGTGGTTCCACTTGGGGAAGCTGATTGCGTTTCCATATTAAAAATTTCAGAGAAATAGGATTGGTTTGTTCCACCAGGACCTTTCCAGTTTGCACCAGCAAGATCATCGCTACAATTATCAACCGTGCAATTACGAACCTGGAATTTAATTTGGTTGGCCCCTCGGCGGTAGAGTTGTTTTACTTCATTAGGGCTTAGCTCGCGAGACCACATACCGACGTCGTCGATGAGGCCTGTGAAGTACCTCGTTATAGAAGGACTTCCAATAGTGTAAGCGCCCCCAATTAAATTATATGCAGTATTGCTATCAATTGAACCTGTAACATCGCCTTGGTTGGTGTAAGTTACAGCTTGTTCAATACCGTTCACGTAGATACGTAGTGCACCTGCATTATAGGTAGAAGTAATATGAATCCAGGTACTTTTTGGAATAGTACCTATTGAAAGGGTCGCATCTGTAAAGTTTGAGCCGCTACTTGAAACCCTGAAATGTACATTACCTACCCCGGCCGTTACAATTAAGGAAAGTGAATGTGATCTCAGATTATTAACCCCATCATGTTTCGATATAATGGGAATGTATGAACCCGTTTGCAACGTATGATAAACCCACGCAGATAAACTGAGTTGGTTTCCAGTTACTAAATTTCCCGTACCCAAATTGACGGCATTACCACCGTTGAAATTCCCGGCACGACCCAATTTCCCCTCAGACACTGTGGAGGCACCATTTTCAGAAGTACCAGGTGTCGTCCCTTTTGAGTCAATAACCTCGCCAGTAGTTCCATTCCAACTTGCCTCGTTCAACTTCCAATAACTAACTAAGCCTGTAGCAAGAGAAGAGTCTCCACTATTGCCGTTTGAATCAAGTAAACCGGTATAACGAATCTGCAATTCGTTAGTTGTTGTCATATCTTTAGCAAAAGGAAAAGTCGGAATCCAAGAAAGAGTCGTCCAGTTGGCACCTGTTTGAAGCGCATCCATGACTCGTGAAGTAAGAATTCCCGAATACGCGATAGATTGACGGTTGTAGATTGATTGTATTTGACTTGCGGTTAGCGCCACATTCCACATCGAAGCTTCATCAATTTTTCCGGTGAAGTATTTCACTGACCCACCAAAAGCCTGAGCACTTCCAATCCGAATTTCTGAATCCGTATTAAAAGCAGCACCTGTAGGTGCCGCCGAATCTATATCTACTTGCAGGCCATTTATGTAAAGGATTAGCGTTCCTGCGCTATAGGTACAACTAACATAACTCCAGGTATTTTGTGGAAGAGTATTGGCAGCTGAATTTAAAATTTTAAAGTTCGCTCCCGTCGTCGATACAATACAAGATGCTGAGTTATTGTTATTAGTGTTATAATTTGAAAACAAGGTGAAGGATCTTTTGTTACCAACGGTATTGTATTTTGAAATAATTGTAGCATTCGCAACAGCTGCAGTAGGGTAGACCCAGGCACTAAGTGTAAAATTAGCACCGGAAAATGGATTCCCTGTTCCAAGAGAAACATAATCGTCAACTCCGTCAAAAGTTCCACTATGACTTCCCACTTTAGCAGAAGATGTAAAAGTCGCACTCCCTAAAGCAGTTCCATTTCTCGAACCTACTGAATCATTCCAGTTGTTGTTCATTTTCCAGTAATTAATTAATGAGGAATAGCTTGGAGGCCAAAAAGTATCAAGAGATGAATTGTTAACAGGAGCCGTTTGATCGAGTCTTAAGTAATTGTTGGTGCTATCCCAGATTAAACCAACAGAGGTATTAAGTTTAAAGCCAGTGGTGGCCGAATCATTTTCATCCACTTGATCTGTACCTGTAAGTTGTCCTTTGTCCCCGGTGAATTCAATTAATGAACTATCATAATCGTATGTCAGGGCCGGGTTCGGAGTAGCATTAAAAGGCCATTGTTGAGCAGTCGCTAAAGAAGTTGTTTGAGAAATTTCAGCACTGGAATCAAGTGATCCGCTCGCATTGACTGCCGTGACACGGTAAAAGTAAGTAGTCGCTCCAGTCAGTCCGGTTACATTTGCGGGGGATGTGGCCGAAGTAGGCGCTCCGTACGTGCCGGTGGCCGTTCCGTATTTTAAAGTATAGCTGGTCGCTCCAGTCGAGGAAGCCCAAGAAACTGAGCTTGAATTCGGAGCTACAGTTGCAGCAGACATTGCAAATGCTGCCATTGGAATTCCGCTCGATTCACCTGCGGCATTTATGCTTCCGCTCGTATTGATGGCCGTAACTATGAAGTAATAAGTCGTGCCAGCAGTAAGACCTGTTATGGTCGTGGGAGATGTTTGACTTGTTAAAGTGGTGCCGTAGGACCCGGTAGTAATCCCATATCTAATAGAATATGAAATTGCTCCAGTTGAGCTTCCCCAAGTAATTCTCAACGCACTTCCTCCGTTGACTGCAACGGCGGAGATTGAAAAACTTCCAAGAGCTGTGGCAGACACTTGGCCAGAATTAGAACTTGTTCCCCCGGCGTTGCTCGCTGTGACGACATAATAATAAGTGGTACCAGTTAAGGCAGTTAAGTCTGAATAAGTAGTACCTGATTGAGCAGGTGCAATTGAAGTATAACCAGAACCATTGGTTTCTGATCTTAAAATATTATAAGTAATGGTTCCAAGACCCGAAGTCGCAGTCCAATTCAATTGAATATAACTTTGAGCACCAGTTGCAGTAAGTCCAGTCGGGGTTAGGGGTGGCAACATTGGCAGTGCACTGACTTGAGTTGAATTAGCACTTGCTCCGCCAGCATTTGCAGCTGAGACGACGTAGTAATAAGTTGTTCCGTTAGAAACGGTTGAGTCAGTGTAAGTAGTTCCTGATTGAGCAGTTGCAATTGAAGAGTAACCAGAGCCACTAGTTGTTGATCTAAAAACATTATAAGTAATTGTTCCCGAACCTGTTGAAGCGCTCCATGAAAGTGCGACAGAACCATTGGTGGCAGTTGCTGCAAGGCCTGCGGGAACTGAAGGGATAGCAATGGGAGCGGCACTGACTTGAGTTGAATTCGCACTCGTTCCACCAGCGTTGGTGGCAGAGACGACGTAGTAATAAGTTGTTCCGTTTGTAACGGCTGAGTCAGTGTAAGTAGTTCCTGATTGAGAAGTTGATATGGCAGAGTAACCAGAACCATTGGTGGTTGATCTTAAAACATTATAAGTAATTGTTCCCGAACCCGTTGATGCCGTCCATGAAAGAGCAACAGAACCATTGGTGGCAGTTGCTGCAAGGCCTGCGGGAACTG
>JBBARF010000048.1:0-25082 GCA_040399925.1 Bacteriovoracaceae bacterium | reverse complement strand
ATGGAAGGAAAGCACGAGATCAAGTCCCTCTTCCGACAACTCGCCAAAGCCTTTCACCCTGACAAGGAACCTCTGGAACATCTAAAAGAAGAGAAAACCACTCTGATGAAAAAGATAATGGCTGCCTATGAGAATCAGGACCTCTATGGTCTGCTAAAAATAGAAAAAGAGCATCTGGGTCCTAGGGAATTCACGGAAGATAAGATCGAGCTCTATATCAAGCACATCAATGATCGATTGAAAGAGCTTAAAACCCTCGAGGCAAGACTTAAAAAGCATGGCCCACTGGCGATGATCTATAAGTTTATTTATTCACGTAAAGCGACCTTGCAGGAACACAACATCCGGCATGAACTCTCAAAAATTGAAGCTGAGGTTGAAAAAGAAAAAGAACTTCAGGCGGTTTTGTGGGATCAGACACTGTTACGTAATTTTTTAAAAAATTAGACAAAACCTATGTTAGTCTTCTCCATGATTAATAAATGGCTCGAAGAAACAATTATTGGCCTGGATTTATGTCCTTTCACCCGAACACCTTATTCAGCAGGAAAAATCCTCATAGAAGAGTTAGAGGGGCAAGAATCCGCTGAGGCGCAGGTCAGCTTTCTGAGCAGCTTAAGTTCCTTCCAAGCTCAAAGTCATTTTGAAACAGTCCTGCTGGTTTATCCCCACTGGAAGACATCCTTCAAAGTTTTTTATGAATTTTCAGAGGACTGCGAAGATCTACTCAGTTCCCTTAATCTACAAGATGAGTATCAAATCGTAGCTTTTCATCCAGGTTTTTGTTTCGAAGGTCTGGAGTTTTCAGACAGAGCGAATCTAGTAAACTCATCTCCCCTACCATTAATTCACATTATAAGAATTAATGATCTAGATCTTTTAAATTTGAGTGCGAAAGATGCGGAATCGATGAGTTTTGGAAATGCCAAAAAGCTTGAGGCCTTAAGTGAGATTGAACTTTCACATCATTTCCCTTGGCGATAATTCTTCTACTACGTCCTGTCCCGCCAGATGAGCAATCTCCTGGGGCTTGAGCACGTAAAAGAACCTTTCTTCTTCCTTGATCAAACCCAAACTCTTAAACTCACTAATAAAACGAATGGCGGTCTCATGGGCAGTTCCAATATATGAACCTATTTCCTCTCGAGTCAATCGAACGTTGATTCTCACGCCTTCAGAAGTTAAATAACCATGCTTAAGGGCCATCGTATGAAAATAATAAGCGAGTCGTTCTCTCACGTTCTTGTTTATCAAATTGCAGTTACGGTCGTGGGCTTCAGATAGTTCCTTTTCCATATTCTCGATCAGATTGAACATTAAGAGTGGATTCTCTTCCAGTAGATCCCTCAAGTGAGTCATGTCTAGAAAACAGCAGCTGACATTCTCTAGCGCCATAGCGGAATTAAAATGAATTGGTTTGTGTGGATTATGCCCATGACCAAGTAAATCTCCTCCAGAGGCAAGATGTGAAATAATCTGATTCCCGTTTCGGTCAGTAGTAAAAATTTTAACGATTCCCTCATTGATACAAAAGACACCTGATCGCGCCGTTCCCTGATGAAACAATATTTCACCTCTTTTATAGACGTGCCTAATGAGACTGACGGAAGAATCTGGATTGGTACTACAACAGAAGACACAATTTTCGCAAAGACTTTTATTATGTTTAGTCACGGGAATCCTTTTCCCAAGTATTACGCTTTCAAGATCTAAAAACAGATGAAGATATTCTTAATTTTTGTACTCATCATGTCGGCGGTAATATGAAGAGGTTACCTTTATATCGCTCAAGGATTCTTCTTGTAATGGAACCGATGAAGAACTGATCCAGAGCATGATGGTGATGTCTGGTCATGACAACGAGATCAATTTTTTCGTCTTGAAGCTTTTTGAGCAGATAATCACTAATACTATCTTCTTGGGTTATTTCCACATTAACCTTGGCCTTGGAATGGGGATCTAACTTCTCTTTAATTCTCGATTCAATGCCTGAGGTTATTTTCCCACGCTCATCAGCACTATAGCCATACTGGTTAAGAGTCGCGATGGGTGCGAGTCTAACAAGATGAGTTGAAATATCCTGATGGGCCGAAATAAACAGAAGTTCAGACGAAAAAAGAAAACTTAATTCTTCACCCATTGGAAAGATGGTTTTTACGGGATACTCAGGGTCCACAAGACCTGCGATTCTCTGAGGATTTAAAGTGCCATTAATCACTAATACTGGAATTTCTATTGATGAAATCATTTTAGAAGTAAGACCACCTAGAAAATGGAATCCACTATGACCCCCATTATGACCGAGAACCAAAATATCAGCTTTATAAGTGGAGATAGCATTTTGCAGTTCCGTAAAATTTCTTCCAAAGACCACACTGTGCTGGGCCTTAATTTCACAACGTTCGATCTGCTCATTTAATCTGGTTTTGATTGAGCTCACGACCTTGAGCTCGAATTCTTCGGGCCTTACGTCGACTACTAAACTATCAGTAAGCCAATTCCATTCGTAAGGATAAGGAGAAACATGAAGAACCATTAAATCCCCATTAGTTTTTTTTCTTAAAGTTTCAGCTGCCTTGATAACAGTATCACTGAAAGGAGTTAAGTCGGTCCCTACAAGAATCAGTGGTTTGCTCAACATAAAATCCTCTCTGGTTCATTGTTGCTGATCATAATAATGAGCGATCCCTTCAGCGGCGATCGTTCCATTTATGTAGATGTCCCACCGAATAGGGACAATTTCATTTAAAAAATATCCAATACTGCGAGAAAGAAACTGAGAATACTCAACCGAATTCAAGATCGCCGTATGATCACAATTCCCTTCACAATGAAAACTCAGGTCAATGCTCGAATAGAGATGATTATCAGAATCCTTATCATAATTACCTTGAGCTTTAACTTCAAATTTATCCAGTTTGTGACCGCCCGCTTGTAATTTGGTCATCACTTCAATGCCACAGCTACTCGCCAGAGAGAAAAGCATTAACTCATGGGGACTTACAGCTTTCTTATCAAGCGGTGGCTGAGGTGCTGAAATGTTGAAACTATAGTTTCCGGCCCGTCCTTCAAAAAGTAAGCCTGATTTCCATGCGGTGGTAACCTCTATCATTGGTGAAGAGAAGTTTCTTTGGGCGAAGAAACTTCTCTAAGAATAGCACCGCCCATTTCTTGTTTTTTGAGAGCGATGTCAGCGAGTGAGATAATGCCACAGACTTTTTCATAATCATCGACAACTGGCATTCGTCTGATTTTATTTTTTTCCATCATCTCGACACAACTTACGATACTGGAATATTGCGTGACGGTGATAGCAGGAAAGGTCATCACATCTCCGACTTTCATCTCCATTGGATTGAGTCCTTTACCCAGTGTCCTGCAGCAGATGTCCCGATCCGTGATAACACCTACAATTCTTAAGTCCTGCAGATTATCCACCACTGGTAGCTCACCGCAATCATTTTTAATCATCGCTGCCGCAGCCATTTGCAAGCTACTTTCTGGTGTACAGCAAACGGGATCTTTAGTGATAAATTGTTCTATTGCTTCCATTGTATGCTCCTTGTAGGAAAAACTTAATTATATGCTAATTGAAAGTCTAAAGAAGGAAGGTGATAAAAATCAGGAATAGGTAATCTTATTGATGACTTTGGCCAAAGAAAATTTCATTTTCCTCTTACAGGAAAAGAATTTATGGTTTCATCAGACAAGGAGGTCTCCAATGAATCAGGAAGAACTAAATCAGTCTCATGTTCCTTCGCTGATAAGCGAATTATCAGATTTGGATACGATTCTGAGGAAGTTACCCAATCAGGTTCAAACCAAACTTCAATTGGCGGAAGTTTTTGAATCCATTCGTCGAAGAATGAATCTGGGCTTCGAAAGCGAACATATCTTAGATGCCGTTTTTAATGCCCTTGATCCTATAATTCCCTTCGTCCGTATTGGTATTGCTCTCTTAGAGAATGACAATCAAGACATAAAACTTTATTGGGTAAAATCCAAACTGCCCATCAAGGGACTAAAGAAAGGCTATAGTGCAAAACTAGCAGACAGTAGTCTTAAAAAAATTTTTGAGACCGGTGAACCAAGAATCATTAATGATTTAAAATCTTATCTCAGATTAAATCCTGGATCTAAATCGACCGAGATGGCGCTTCAGGATGGAATTATGTCTAGCCTCACCTGTCCCTTGGTGATTAAAAATAGACGTCTGGGTTTTATATTCTTCTCCAGCATCAATAACTACACTTATGAAAAAGTCCATCAGGAGATGTATAAAGAAATAGCCAATGGTCTTTCTTTAATCGTTGAACAAGAACTCATCAAAAAGAAGCATTAATATGACAAATCAACAAGTTCATTACATCCGTTCTTTTAATGAAATTGGAATTCAAGATATTCCATTAGTCGGGGGCAAGAATGCGTCGCTCGGAGAAATGTATCAGGCCCTTCGCCCCCAAGGGATAAGAATCCCAGAAGGATTTGTTCTGACTGTTGATGCCTTCAATCGTCTCTTTGAGAATCAACTCTTGTACGACACTGTCTACGACCGGCTCGAATCCTTTGATATTAATGATGTCGCTCAACTTGAGAAGGCCGGGCGAGAGATACGATCACTCATTCTTGCTACGGGATTACCGAATGATGTCAGTACTTCAATTCGCAATGCTTATGCGCAGCTTTGCCAGCTGGTTGGTCAGGAAGATGTTGACGTCGCAGTGAGATCATCCGCAACAGCTGAAGATCTGCCAGAGGCTTCATTTGCAGGTCAGCAGGAGACCTTTCTTAATATCAGAGGTGAAGGCCCCTTACTGGAGGCGTGTCTTAATTGCTTTGCTTCACTATTTACTGATAGGGCCATCAGCTATCGCGCAGGTCTAGGACTGGATCAGACCAAGGTCCGACTCTCGGTCGGAGTTCAACAAATGATTCATTCTGATTCTGCTTCTTCCGGAGTGATCTTCACCTTGGACACAGAGACAGGGGCCCGCAATGTTATTCTTATCACTAGTGCCTACGGACTGGGTGAAAACATCGTTGGAGGGCGGGTTGATCCTGATGAATTTCTAGTTTCAAAACCATTGTTAGAAACAGCAAGAATGCCCATTCTTAGACGAAAACTAGGTAAAAAGCAGCTCCGTATGGTCTATTCGTCTCATGGGACTCGCAGAACAAAAAATATTGAAGTCTCTAAAGTTGAACAAGATAAATTCTCCCTTAATAGTAACGAAATTATCGAGTTGGCCAAGTGGGCCTCAACCATTGAGGACTATTATTCAAAAATAAATAATCGTGAAACACCTATGGATATTGAATGGGCCAAAGATGGCGGGAATGGAGATCTTTACATCCTTCAGGCCAGACCAGAAACAGTTCATTCACAATTAAAAGCAGCTGAAGTTGAAGTCATGACGTTAATGAAAAGATCCACCATCCTCTTGAAAGGAAAATCTGTGGGCTCAAAAATTGGTGCGGGTCCAGTTAGAGTAGTGCAAGGAATAGCTGATCTGAAAGATTTTAAAGAAGGTGAAGTTTTAGTGGCCGATATGACGGATCCCGACTGGGAACCAGTTATGAAAAAAGCTTCAGCCATTATAACCAATAGAGGTGGAAGAACCTGTCATGCGGCCATTGTCAGTCGTGAGCATGGAGTTCCCTGTGTTGTTGGGACGGGAAACGGGACTGAAATATTACAAAATGGACAAGAGGTCACTGTTTCATGTGCTGATGGTGAGGAAGGACTCATCATGCACGGAAGGCTTCCTTTCACTTCCAAAAAAGTCAATTGGTCATCAACAACTAAAACCAGAACTAAAGTCATGGTAAATATTGGTAATCCAGATCACGCTTTAAAGACGGCAATGTTGCCGGTTGATGGCGTAGGACTAGTGCGTTTGGAATTTATTATCGCCGAATGTGTCAAGATTCACCCTATGGCGCTGATTCATAGAGAGATGGTGAAGGATGAAAATGAGATCAAAGAAATACAGGTCTTAACTCAAGGTTTTGAAAAAGATCCTACTCAATATTTTGTAGACCGATTAGCCGAAGGAATTGGAATGATCGCTGGTGCCTTCTGGCCCAGACCCGTGATTGTAAGGTTGTCAGACTTTAAAACCAATGAGTACGCCCACCTCCTTGGAGGAAAAGCCTTTGAGCCAACGGAAGAAAATCCCATGATCGGTTTTCGAGGGGCCTCTCGTTATTATAATGAGAAATACCGAGAAGGTTTCGCTTTAGAGTGCCAAACATTGAAGTATGTCCGAGAGGAGATGGGACTAACGAATGTAAAAATCATGATTCCCTTTTGCCGAACCGCTGAAGAAGGAAAGCTTGTGATTCAGGAGATGGCGCGAAATGGATTGCATCAAGGCAGCGATGGTCTAGAAATTTATGTTATGTGCGAACTACCTTCCAATGTTGTTGATATTGCCTCTTTTGCCAGAATTTTTGATGGATTTTCGATTGGCTCAAATGACCTGACTCAGATGACCTTAGGAGTAGATCGGGATTCAGAATTAATCAGTCACCTCTTTAACGAACGTGATCCGGCAGTACTTAAAATGCTAAGTATGGCAATTGAAGGAGCGAAAGCGGCCGGGAGACATGTCGGAATCTGTGGTCAGGCACCAAGTGATTATCCCGAGATAACCCGATTTCTGATAGACAGAGGAATTGACTCTATTTCTCTTTCGCCAGATTCAGTCATATCAACATTGTCCACGATCAAAGAAGCTGAAAAAAACAGAGAAAATAAAAACTTTTATTATTAGGCCCCTAACGAATTGATTTCATCTTTATTGATCAGATCAAGGAAGCTAAGGATTAAATCATCAGTGGTAAGAATTCCTGTTGGTAGCCCCAAATCGTTCATCACCAATAATGCCGAAATTTTGTTCTCTAATATTTTTTCGATAACCTTAGGCACAGTCGCCTGATCCGAGACACTTTCAACCGGCCATGTCATGAAATCTAAAACCTTTGCGGAGGGCATACCTTTTTCGTTAAACTCCATCGCTTGCAAAACATCTTTATCACTTAATATCCCGACTAATTTCTCATCGGCATCAAAGACGGGTAAATGACGAATCTCTTTATCCTGCATTAGTTTAAACGCCTTCAGGATCGTATCCGAGGCATGGATGGTGAAGAGTTTTTCATGCATAATATCTTTAACCGTTAACATAAAACCTCACTAATATGGAACTAATGGTATTTTTTTAAGATATGTAAAACTTCAGAATCTTCAACCTGCTCAAAACTCTGATACCACCGACCCACACTGCGAAAATCTTGTAGTGAATGCAAACAAAGTATCTCATCATAAATTTCTTTCAATTCAAGATTAACCTCGAGTGGACCGACCGGGATAGCGAGTATGAGTTTTTTTGGATTAAAGGTTCTTAAATACTTTGCTGCTGCAAGAGCTGTAACACCTGTTGCCAGCCCATCGTCTACGACAATGACTGTTTTATTTGTCATCTGTGGTAATTGGTGTCCTCCACGATAAAGCTTAACTCTTCTTCGTAGCTCATTGGTTTCATCTTCCACTATTTCATGAACCAGAGGGGAACGAAGATCGATATAAGGAACTATTTCTAAGTTGAAAGAAGGAACTTCATCTTCCGAAATGGCCCCAATGCCATACTCTGGATGTCCTGGAGCTCCAATTTTTCGAGCAATCACAACGTCCATAGGGACATTTAAAATCTTCGCCACTTCATCAGCAACAACCACCCCTCCCCTGGGTAATGCCAGGATGATAGGTTTTTCTTCTTGCAAGTACTCCAGAGCATGTCCTAACTTTTTTCCGGCATTAACTCGGTCTGCAAAAAAAACATTCATATACGAACCTCTTGCTCTTGATTTTTTTTCCTTGGTAATTGCTTCTCCAACCAATTGATTGATTTTTGAACAACTTGATCCAAAGTTCCGGGTTCCTCAAAGAGATGGGTTGCCCCTTGAATGAGCTGAAGTTCTGCTGTCGCGAGTTCATTTTGTGCCAGTTGATTTAACCCAATCACTTCGTGATCCAGACTCCCTACGAGTAACAGCACTGGTCGCGAAACCCTATGCAAAAACTTTATCTCTGCCAAATCTGGTCTTCCGCCACGACTGATAACTGCCAAAATGGGTTCGTGATCCAGAGACTTTCCTACCGCCATTAAGGCCGCACCGGCCCCTGTACTAGCACCGAAGAAGACAATTGGTTCCTGATTATAAAATGAAGATTTCATAAACCATTGACTGACCTCGATTAATCGATCGGCGAGCAAAGATATATTAAACCTGTTTCTATAAATTTGATCTTCGGACTCAGTTAGTAGATCGAATAAAAAAGTACCATAATTATGTTCGTTAAATCTTTTTGCAACCCAAGTATTTCTCACACTGTGTCTTGAACTCCCACTACCATGAACGAAAATGACCCAGGCTTTGGGATTAGGCCGGGAGCTAAGATCGCCAAAAAGGGAAACATCGTTTAGCAACTTCAATTTAGTTTCGGAATGAAAGAGGAGTTCTTTTGACATAATTAATCCTTGATCAAATTTTATTACCAAACGGATATGTCTCGGGCATTTTGTGAATGTCGTATCCAATTTTTAACGGAGTCAGAGCATTGGTTTTATCCAGAAAAATAAAAGAGTCATATCTTTTGATTAAAGATGTCGGTACAAAATTACCCATGTGCTCACGCTCTGGATGGTAAACAACTCCAATGGCCCTATGACCATGAACCTGTTCATAAGAATGACGTTTGGTCATTTTATCCAGGGTAAAGTAGAAATTATCTGATCCCACTTCGGGAATAAGGCGATGAAGATTATCTTCCAGACTATCTGACATCGCCTCTGGAACATCTAAAGTTAAAGTCGGTCCGTCCCATGAATGAGAGGCCGTCACTGTCCCGGTATAAGTCCCAAATCCAATGAGACTTACTTTTTTTTCCCCATACATTTGCCGTGCGAGACCACCAATATTTATTTGCCCACTCATAACCATATCCGTGCCCCGATAATCACCAATATGAGTGTTGTGCGCCCAGACGATACCTTTTGAATCAGGGCCATAATGATCCAGCAAGGATTTTAGAGTCGACATCATATGAAAATCTCTGACGTTCCAGGAATCTTGTTCCCCAAAGATCATCGCCCGATAATAGGCCTCGGCATTGGCGACAATCTGAGCATTTTGTCGGATATCAAACCAACGATCGATTTGTTCAGATTTATTTTGCGAATTCAACGTGGAAGATAGCACATCCAAAATTTCCTGTTTACAGCCTCGAGGTATATTTCGAAGGGATCGCGCATAAGAAATTTCATCATGACGATAGGGATCAAGACAGCCGTATTTTTTTTGCGCCAATAGCGAAAGCTCGGGATCTATTTGTCTGAGTAATGAAATAACCTGTTCTATCGATTCATAAAATGAATACACATCAAGGCCATGAAATCCTTTCGCTGTATGGTTTTGTCGATTAAAGTTTTTAAGCCATTCAATAAACCAAAGCACTTCAACGTTTGCCCACATCCATGTAGGCCAACGGCTAAATTGAGTGAGGATCTGATAGGCATCTGCTTGATGCTTGCCGATGACGTAGTTATTAACTTTTTGACATGCCGGCCAATCACCTTCGACACTGACAAAATCAAAACCATATCTCAGAATTAATTCCTGAGTAATTAATTGTCGCCACTCGTAAAACTCTTTGGTTCCATGACTGGCCTCTCCAATCATGACAATTTTGCTATCTTTAACCTGAGTAATTAAAGGTTCAAAATCTTCAATTGATTTGAAGGGTTTTGCTTCTTTTAAAATATCTTGTCTAAAACTTGTGAAGTGTTTCATTCCCCCTCCTTCGCTTTCAAACGAGATTAAGGTTTTCGCCCTAAATTGCCTATGAGCTTGATCAGGCCATGACTTGATAATCATCATTTGCCCCTTGCAAACAATTCGAAATAATCAGATCGATGAAAATTTATTAAAACTAAGTGGAGGAAGAATGAGAACCAATAATATGAAATCAAGAAGACTACCTAAATCGAAAAGAAAGAGACTTAATGATTTAGGATCAAAAACTAAAGGAAATCATCATAGTGAGACAACATTATATAATCATCCACGAAAAGATTTTCATAAATCGATTTAAAATTGTCTAAAGAGACTACAAAGGAGTGTGTATGAAATCGTTTGAGAATAAAGTTGTCATTGTTACAGGAGCAGCCTCTGGTATAGGAAAAGCAACAGCGATTGCCTTCGCCAAAGAAGGCGCCAAAGTCGTGGTGAGTGATTATCAAAATGATTTGGGTCAGCAAACGGTTGAAGAAATCAAAAAGTTTCAAGGTGAAGCCACTTTTATTAAATGTGATGTTTCCTCTGAGGAAGATGTTAAAAATTTAGTGGCAAAGACGATTGAAAAATATGGGCATCTTGACTGCGCTTACAATAATGCTGGGGTAGAAGGCATTCCAAGTAGTACTGTAGAATGCAATAGTGAGAACTGGGACAAGACGGTCAATATTGATTTAAAAGGTGTCTGGCTATGCATGAAGTATGAAATTCCTGAGATGATTAAAACAGGAAAAGGACAGATCGTAAATTGTTCTTCAATCGCGGGGCTGGTTGGTTTTGAAACAATTCCCGCCTATGTGGCAAGTAAGCATGGCGTGATTGGACTGACGCAAACAGCAGCTTTGGAATATGCGAAAAATAATGTGCGGGTTAATGCCGTTTCTCCAGGAGTCATTCATACACCGATGTTGGATCGTTTTTCTAAAGGGAATGAAGAGGCGATGGCGGCACAGGCACCAATGGGGCGTGTGGGACGGCCGGAAGAAATTGCTGACTCAGTGTTATGGTTGTGTTCAGAGAAATCGAGCTACGTTACAGGTCAGGCGATTGCGGTTGATGGCGGATGGGTTGCTCACTAATAAATTTTATAAGTTCATCCAAATTTTGAAACTGGGCCAACTTGGAGTCAGGTACAAAAACTCCAAGTTGACGGTCCACTTGCACTAAGACACGATAAAAATCCAGAGAATCCATTTCAATTTGATCACGCAGTGGTCTTGTCAAATCAAGAGCATTAAAATCAATTTCAGGAGCGATTCTGTGAAATATTTTCGCCAGACCCATTTTTACTTCTATGCTATTCATTTATTTCTCCAGTTGCTGTGGATTGAGCAGATTTTTTTCAATGGCTGTTAAAAAACGAGAGCCACTAAGTCCATCACTTACGCGATGATCGGCACTTAAAGTTATGTCTATAACGAATCCTCGTCGCACCACACTCCCCTCAAAGATCGCCGTTTCATGAATACGACCGAGGCCGACAAGGGCCACTTGCGGTGGAAAAATAATTCCAAAGACTTCATGACTTCCCAATTCACCGACATTGGTTACGGTCATGGTACCTTCAGTCAATTCGCGGTTTTTCAATTCCCCTTTTTGAGTCCTGTTGATGATATCCTGAAAATCCTGATTAAGTGTGATAAGATTTTTTTGTTCAGCATCCATCAGTGCGGGAACTAAAACTCCCCCCGATTTCAAAGCTACCGCTGTTCCTAAATGAATAGCGGTTGAAGGTTGAAAGATTCCATTTTGATAATATCCATTCATTTCAGGATGTTCCTTTAAGGCGAGTATAATTGCCCTGAGTAGCACTACCGGCATCATCCATCTTTGCTCAGGCTCAAGATTTTTGTTCTTCTCATCCAACCACTGCATCAATGAATCCAGTCTCACCTGGCTTTTTAAATAGTAATGGGGAATTTCTTTTTTGGATCGTGACATCGCCCGACCAATGGCCTCGCGGATATTTACCCCCGTTGATATAACTGGCTTCTGCACATCCTTGAGTTCGATTTCGCCTTCAGCACCGGAACCTTTAATGTTTTTTAAATCCAGTCCCTGCTCTTCTGCGAGCTTACGAGCAGCTGGAGAAACTTTAATTCTTTCACTTGGGATAATAGGCTGAGGAATAGGAGTGACTTCATCGCCTACGACATCAAAAAGAGCAATCGGTTTTCCCACAAGAATCTGATCACCCTCGTGGGCAAAAAGTTCCAGAACTTTTCCTTGACGAAAACTTTCAATTTCTACCACTGACTTGGTGGTCTCTACTTGAGCAATTGTCTGATTTTTTTTCACCAAGTCACCAGGCTTAATCAACCATTGCATTAATTTACCCTGATCCATATCAGCACCAAGGGAAGGCATAGGCACATTGTAATTCATTTAAGCATCTCCTGAATTTTAGCTTTAATCTCTTTCATCTGAGGGATAGCTGCTTCCTCCAAATGACGGGCATAAGGAATCGGCACTTCTTTACGGCATAGTCGGGCAACAGGAGCATCCAAATCATAAAAACAATTTTCCATAATGCGAGCAGAAATCTCCGCCGAAAAACTTCCAGACCTCCAGCCTTCATCCACGATCAGTACGCGATGAGTTTTCTTGATAGACTGAAAGATTGTTCTGTCATCCAATGGTCTGAGACAGCGCAGATCAATCACTTCGATATCAAGCCCAAGCTCCTGACAATCCATTGCCGCTTCCAGACATCGTGGCAACATCCCTCCATAAGTGATGAGTGATAAACGAGGACCTTCTTTCCGAATCAGCGCTTTAAAGGGGGAAATCGTTATGGGTTCTGAACTTACCTCTTCGCTGCGATTAAGGAGCAAGGCGTGTTCAAAAATTAAAACCGGATCATTGCCTTTTAGGGCAAATGTCAAAAAGCTGCGGGCATCTTCTACAGAGGCCGGAACAAGAATTTTTAGTCCTGGGATATGAGCTAGCCAACCTTCAAATGAATTTGAATGTTGGGCTGCAAGTTGTCTTCCTCCTCCGGTAGTCATACGAACAACCAGTGGAACTGAAAGTTGTCCCGCCGACATATGCCGAAAAATAGCAGCACTATTAATTAGCTGATCTAATGCTAAGAGCGAAAAATTCACAGTCATGATTTCCACGATGGGTTTCATTCCTCCCAAAGCAGCTCCGATTCCTATGCCTACAAAGCCCACTTCCGAAAGAGGAGCGTCCATGATTCGTTCCGGACCATAGATTTGGAGAAAATCCTTTGTCACCGCATAGGTTCCTCCGTAAGCCCCCACATCCTCTCCTATCAAGAAAACGTTCGGATTTTTTTCCAATGCGTGAGTTAATCCTTCTCTTAATGCTTCTCTATAAGTCATTTTCATATAAGTGTCTTTCCAAGTTTTCAACTGGTTCAAGGCTTCCCATGCTGGCAAAACTGATAGCGGCTTGCATCTCTTCTTCTACCATACAATCCAGTTCGTTAATCTTTTCCAGTGTAATGCTTTTCTTAGATAACAAATCATTTTTTAAAAATTCAATAGGACATCTTTTTTTCCATTTTAAAATTTCTTCTTTAGGACGATAGAGATCGGGATCAAACATCGAATGAGGACGAAAACGGTAGGTTTTAAATTCTAAAAAATAAGGTTTCCCTTCACGCTGAATATAGTCCAATGCCGTTTTTGTTTTTTCCAGTACTTCATAAATATTCATCCCATCCACTGATTGGGCAGCGACTTTGTAATTTTCCGCTTTCTTTGTAAGATCAAGTTGAGATTGTGAACGTGAAAGTGCCGTGCCCATGGCATAGAGATTATTTTCACAACAAAACAGCACCGGTATTTCCCACAACGCTGCCATGTTCATGGCTTCATGAAACGCCCCTTCTGCCATCGCACCTTCACCAAAAAAACATATACTCCGTCGATTGTCTTTTAAACGTTTTGCCGCCAATGCAAGACCCACTGTCTGAGGAATACCTGCCGCCACAATTGCAGCTCCTCCATAAAACCGGTGAGGGAGTGAGATTAAGTGCATGGATCCTCCGCGCCCTCCAGAACAACCCTCTGTGCGACCAAACATTTCTGCCATAATATTTTTTGCAGGAACACCCTTTAGAAGTGCATGTCCATGCTCTCGATAGGTCGCCATGACATTGTCTTGCGGGCGCAAGAAGTGCATCACCCCTGTTGCCACTGCTTCTTCGCCAATATAAAGATGCAAAAATCCTCGAATTTTTTCCTGAGTATAAAGCTCGGCACAGAGCTCTTCCATCCTGCGCACTCTCATCATATTAAATAACAAGATAGTAAGTTCAGACTTATCCATTAGGATTCTCCAAAGTTGAAAGATCTCCATCGGGCAAACCGAGCTCTCTGGCCTTAAGTAATCGTCGCATAATCTTGCCACTTCTTGTTTTGGGAAGATTATCAATGAATTTAATTTCTCGAGGTGCCACAGCGATGCCGAGTTTCTTGCGAGCATAACTCAGGATATCTAGCTTCTTTTCTTCCGTCGCTTCAGCTCTATTTTTTAGAACGACAAAAGCTTGAATCATTTCACCTGCTACCGAATCCGGCATGCCGATGACGGCAGATTCTAGTACTGAGGGATGCTCCATCAAAATATTTTCAACTTCAAATGGTCCAACTAAATGACCGGAGGTTTTTATGACATCATCTATGCGACCTACAAACCAGTAAAAGCCATCGCCATCTACACGAGCAAGATCTCCAGATAGATACCAGTCCCCGACAAAACTGCGGGCATATCGTTCTGGATTATCCAGATAACCTTGGAGCATTGAAGGCCAGCCTTTATGAATGGCGATCTCCCCCTCTTCGCCTGGAGCAGAAAAAATTATTTGACCATTATTATGACTTTTGATCAGAGCTATTTGTAATCCAGGAATAGGTTTTCCCATGGAGCCTGATTTGACTTTGATCTTGGCATCATTACAAATAATAATTCCGCCAGTTTCTGTCTGCCACCAATTATCGTGAATCAAAAGATGGAGATGCTTTTGCGCCCAATTCACGACTTCCGGATTAAGCGGTTCACCGACACTTGCGGCAAATCGTACATGAGAAAAATCATAAAAACTTGGGAGTTCAATTCCCGCTCGCATCAGCATCCGCAAAGCGGTTGGTGCCGTATACCAGATATCTACATTATGTTTTTGTAAAATTTCATACCAGCGAACAGGATTAAATTCAGCGCCATCTATTAGAAGAGTGGCACCAACACATAGAGGAGCGATGATGCCATAGGATGTGCCGGTTACCCATCCAGGATCGGCAGTACACCAAAAAACATCCCGTGCTTTAAGATCAAGCGCATACTCGCTCGATATTTTATGATAGACCACGGCCTGATGAACATGCATCGCCCCCTTAGGTTCACCAGTTGTACCACTGGTAAAATGCAAGAGAGCGAGATCCATGGGTTGTGTTTTTTCCAGAAAGGGTTCTGTATCAGCTGCCTGAATTAGCGCCTGATACTCCATAACTCCTTCGAGCTCAGTTACTCTGCTATCATCATCTATTAAAATGATATGCTTAAGTTCAGGCAGTTCACCAAGAACAGGTAAAACTTTTTTTCGAAATAGAGATGATGTGCTGAAAAGAACTCTCGCCTTACCTTTTTTCATGCGCGAAAGAATCGGTTGGGGTCCGAAAGCAGAAAAGAGAGGGGAAAAAATGCCCCCGAAACGAAGAGTACCCATAGCAGCGATGTAAAGCTCCGGACATCGGGGTGACAGGGAAAAAACCGTATCCCCTTTATTAATCCCGAGTTTCTCGAGCACGTGAGCAAATTTATAAGTCTCTACCGCTAGATTTTGGTAGGTCAACTCTATCACCCGATCGATTTGATCCGGTCTACCGGGTGGCAAATAACGAATCGCTATGGCGTGCTGCAGATCAGTCGTGAGGTGTCGATCAATGGCCTCATAACAAATATTAATAAAACCATCATTCTCCAGCCAAAGCTCGACAACTTCATCTTCCCAAGAAATTTTATCAAATTGAATTGGTGTTAAATGGTTATTTTTCATTTTTGTCATATTTTATTCATTTTAGATTGACCTAATTTATTCAGGTGAACGTTAAGGATTCCGTTCCTATAATCAACCTTCATACTCTTGGGATCAATCTTATCCTCTAAATGAATTAAGCGTTCATACTTACCATATTCAAATTCCGACAAAGTAGACGTTTTACCCTTGCGAATTGTTTCCTCTTCTCTGGAGCCAGTAATGACAAGATCGTTATCTTTGATTTGGACTTTGATATTATTTTCGCTCATGCCAGGTATCTCTGCTTTTATTTCATATGCATTCTTATTATCCTGAATTTCAACTTTGGGAGTCGTCGTGCCCATTCTTTCTTTATACAAGCTAGAATTAAAACGCTCAAAAGCATTTTTCATCTCCAGCTCAAGTTTCTTAACTTCTTCTTCAATACTCGAAGTGAATTGAGATATTTTTTCTTTTGCAGTGGGTTTATTTTTGATCTCAGGAAAAAGACGACTTCGCATCTCTTTCATTTTTTTTAGCTCTTGATTCTGCTCCGTTAACATCTCGTCAAAAAACTTAGTGAATTCATCGTTTTTACTCTGTCCTTTACTGGAACGAGTCAGCTCAATTCCTTCCGAGTGATGCTCAATCATCTTGTCCAAGGTTTGTGCCGCCCTCTCTTCTGATTCGGCCCTAGCAGTGATATTAAAAGTAAGAAGCAGCAAGAGCGCAACTGGGATATAGATGAGTTTTTGAATAGTTTTTCTCATGAGACCTCCGAGTCGCTAAAAAATACTCCTGGCCTTCTCCTAAAGAGATGGCCAGGAGAACGAAATCATTGTTTAAGAACTGGGATTTTTTTTGTTTTATGTTTCTGTGGATGAGTCTTTTCCATTTCAACTTTGAGTATGCCATTTTTGCAGGTTGCTTTAATCGAATCGGCATTCACTTCATTATCCAGAGGAATAGCTCGATAAAAGCTACCATAGGTAAATTCTGAGGAATAATATCCCTCTTTTTCATCCTTACTCTCAGTCTTTCTTTCTCCCTCAAGAATGAGTGTATTCTCCTCCAAGCTTACATTAATATCACTTTCCTGCAGGCCAGGTATCTCGGCTGAGACAACATACTTATTGTCTTTTTCTTTGATTTCCACACGTGGAGAGAAATCAATGTTTTCCAGATAACCAAGACCTAAATCCTGATTAAACTTACTAAAAAGATCATTAAATTGTCTTTGCCACATTGTAACGGGGCTTTGATTTCTAAGTGTGAGGGAATTGTTAAAGATTGACATAATAAACCTCCTGTTTGGTATTTATATCACCTGCATATCTTTGATCGGGCCCTTTCTTTTGTGAATGATTACTGACAATCAATAGAGTGATATTTATCAATCACTGGATTAAACAACTCATTAGGTTTTGATGCGACCATCAACCAAGAGAATTTCCCGATTCGCCAAAGACGAATATCCAGGATCATGGGTTACCAGGCAGATAGTGGATTTTTTTTCTTTGTTAACTCTCTGAAGTATCGACATGACCAAACGGGCATTGGCAGTATCTAAATTTCCGGTTGGCTCATCAGCGAATATGTATTTTGGTTCCAATAACAAGGCACGAGCGATGGCCACACGTTGTTGTTCCCCTCCAGAAAGTTGGGAAGGGAGCTTGTGCAGCTGTTTTAATACACCTAATTCATCCATCAGATTCTCTGCGACTTTTTGATAATGCGCCTGGAGACCAAGATTACGGGCAGGCAGAAGGATATTTTCTAAAGCCGTAAGCTCAGGTAAAAGATAATGGAACTGAAAAATAAATCCCACAAAGTGATTTCGAAAACTGTGGAGCTCATTGACACCAAAGGTCGTTATATCCTTACCATTGATCAAGATGCTGCCAGCAGATGGAATATCTAATGTGCTGATAAGATAAAGCAGCGTACTTTTACCACTACCTGAACGCCCAGAGATTGATACGAATTCACCCCTGTCTATTTTAAAAGTCAGTCCATGCAAAACCCGTTGAGGAGGTTTACCGAATTCTTTAATGACATCAAAACATTCAATCATTATTCTGACCTTATGATATCAATAGGTGTAAGCCGACTAGCATGATGGGCCGGAATATAAGAAGCGATGAATGCAGCCAAATTAGCAGACAACAAAGCAGTGGCATAAATTTTCCAATCGTAACTTACCGGCAAATGTTTACTTCCATGGATTTCAATACCAAACTCCAAAGTTCCAATCAGCAGACATAAAAGATACCCCATAAAAATCCCCAGAATTCCTCCTGTCCAGCCTAATAAAAGTCCCTGATACAAAATGAGTTCAAGAATTCTTTTCGGGGCATAACCAATCGCTCTTAGGATGGCTATTTCCCGGCGTTTTTGATTAATCATTATTGAAAGAACATTATAAACTCCGAAAGCCGCCACAATTAAAATTGCTGTAGTTATAAAATATCGGGTAAAATCCTGAACTCGGATAATTTCCATAAAAAGTTGATTTGCATCCTGCCAGTCCTGTACTTTATCTTTGCTGATAACTTTCCATCGATTGGCGACATCGGCAGATTTATCAATATCAAAAAGTGCAACTGCGATTTCACTAACGCGACCCGGACTTCGAGCGAGAACCTGAACATCATTGAGTTCAGCAAATGCCAGAGAATCATCAAGTTCTTTATTTCCCAGATGCAAAACACCTACGACCTTGAAAGGTTTCTGTTCCGACTGACCAGTACCTAGTTGGATATACTGATCAAGTTTAGTCCCTAAATTGCGAGCTACTCCGCTACCAATGACAATTCCATTATTACCTTTTTCTAAAGCAGCAAAAGATCCAGCAATCATGTTTTTTTCAATGGTCGTAATACGAATATGTTTTTCGGGAATGGTGCCAATCAAACGCAAGGCTGCATTAAACTTTCCATTGATCGCTATCGCTTGCGTGGATAACCTTGGCGAAAAATCAACCACGTCTGGGTCCCGACTTAAACGCTGATACCAACCAGCGTAATTTTCTAAACGGACTTCTTCTCTCAGGCCCGTGGGAGTTGTAATCCATTTTACAAAGGTGTTGGGATAGAAAGCGGCCTTAATTTCATCCGGATCAATAATTCTTTCGGCTCCTGAGATTAAGACATGGGCCGTATTATTTAAAAGCTGCTCGCCCATAAAAGTTCTCATTCCTAGTTGCACACCTGAGATGCTGACAAAGAGAAGAGTACCGAAACTAATCCCGAGCAAAATGAGTAGAGTCTGCCATTTGCGGGAAAGGAGTTGTCGCCAGGAGAGAAAAAACATCAATTCTCCTCTTTTGCTAGACGAATTTTATCCCCCACAAAAAGATTGGCCGATTTAACTTCGACGTTGATGCCATCTATATGCCCAATGAGCACTTTTTCTTTTTTCCATTTATCTTTGCGCCTGACAGTGACAAACCCATTATGAATCGCTTTATACGGAATCAAGATAGCATTTTTTATATGACCCACCTCAACCGTTACATCAGCGGTCATACCAGGCAGAACATTCGAATTAAGATCAGGCACAGAAACTTGGGCGATGAATTCTTCTTCGCGTGGGAAGACTGCCGTGATCTTGCCTACCAAACTAGGGCCTCTGACTGATTCAAGGGAGACTCTGGCCGTCTGGCCCTTCAGAACTCTTAGGGCGGCCTGTTGTTCAAGAGTTAATTCAATGAATCTGTCTTGAATGTTTTCCTCTCTTAATAGGACAGTATTGGGTGGAGCAATTTCACCTGTCCGGACCTTGACGAAAGTAATTGTTCCGGCAAAGGGGGCGCGAAAAACCCCCCCACCATTAATCTCCAATAAGGGGGCCCCCGTTTTGACTAAACTTCCTTCTTCCACAAAGACATGCTTAACATTACTCATGACGGCAAGGATAACATCAAACTTATGATGAGATTTAACCTTTCCTAAAGCATAGACGGCGACCTCCACGTCACCTTGAATGACTGTGGCAGTGACAAAAGAATTCCTGCGATAAAAGAAAAAAGCTGTTCCAGCGATAAGTACCAAGATGGTCAAAGATCCAAAAAGTTTAAAAAGAACTGAATTCTTTAAATTCATTAACACCAGCTTCATTTTTCAGGGTGCTGATTTTTCCGGGAGGCCAATATCCAAACAAATGCATTTAGGAGAAACAAGAAACAGACACCACCATAGAGCGCATAATTACTGAGAGTCAGTGGTAAATTCAGCTCTGGGCCAATCCCGTCGTAAGATAGTACTCGGGAGGTAAATCCAATCAGACACATTACACCGAGCACGAGATTAATCAAGAAAGTGACTCGAGATTTGGAAGAGGTGCCGGCCCATAAGCATATCAGTCCAACCAAAACTAGAATTACCCCATTAAAGGATCCTCTGGAAATGAACATGCTATAGAGACCAGAAATAAAAAAGACGATTCCAAGTATGTAGTCCAAACCGTGAACGAGATACATTAATTCATTAACTTTAGGCATATAGTTTTTGGTAGATCCAGTTGTAGTTGCCATATATCCTCCCACTCTTTATTCCCAACAATAGTCATAACGCTTTATCAACACATGCGACCTGAGATTTATCACCAGATCAGATGATAATTCTCAGGCGAATGCCAAGATTGTTTTATATCCTGTTTTGAGTTATTTTCAAAAGGCAGTGATTTCTTAAATCAAGGAGAAGAAGATGCAACAGTACACTATTTGGATAGATCATAGTCACGCTACGATTATCGATCTCTCAAACAAAGATTATGTTATAACCGAAATCGAAAATGAGAACAAATTCCACCCAAGTAAGGAACAGCTTAAAAAGTTCTATCACGCTGTTGCACTTGAAGTAGAAAATGCCAAAAAAATTCTATTATTAGGTCCAGGCATTGCAAAAGAAGAGTTCAAAAACCATTGTGAGTCTCATCACCCTCACTTGGCAGAATCAATTTTTAAAACAAAAACGACAGAAGCTGACTTTGACACCAAGAAGATTCTTCACGTGTGGAAAGAAGAGTCTAGACCAACTTTTTAGCAGCGAGATGAATGGCAGCAATAAGCTTTTTAAGCGCTTCAGACTGGTAATTCCAGTGATGAAGATACAATTCTCTTTTAAAAGCTTTGTCTTTATCTAAGAGAATCAAAGATTTTGCGTTCAATTCTTTTTGAATATCCATGATCGGCTGGACTCCATAACCAAACCCTGAAATGATCGCTGCTTTTGAGCCCGCTGTCGAAGGGATCGCTGTTTTTGGATAGTTGTCTGAGAAATTAAAATGTTCTTTCAAATAAGCGGTCTGAACATCATCGTATTGGTTGAAAATTACCACAGGGATTTTACTAAAATCTGATCCCATAATCTTTTTAGGAAAATACTCTTTTTTAAAAGACGAACTCGAAACCAGAACATAAGTCATGGTCCCTAGTTTTACACATTCGTGGTTTGAAACAGGTGTTTTCATACTTCCGATGGAGAGATCGACCTTGCCGGATTTGAGATGGTTGAGAGTGTACTTCTCATCATCTGTCACAATCTGTAAGTTCATGATTTTAGAAATTTCAGCATTTTGTAAAACTTTAAGGAACCAAAGCTCCAAGGTATCAACATTCATCGAAATTTTTATCGTTGGTTTTTCCACACTTTTCTGAGAAAAACTCAGATCCAGCGCCTGCTCGAGACTAATCACCTTCCGGTAATGAGCAAGTATTGTCTCCCCTAACTCCGTCGCACGGTACGGAAGCTCTCTGATCAGAAGTCTCTGCCCATACTCCACTTCCAGCTGCCCAATTCTCTGAGACACTGCCGATTGAGTCACAAAAAGCTCTTTGGACGCTCGTTCAAAGTTTTGATTCTTAATGACCGCATCGAGGGTCTTGATTGCTTCGTAGTCCATGAACATATCATAAGACATACTAATGATCTAGAAAAGTTATTAATTAGATTAATCCCCTAAAAAGCCTTATCTTCTGCCCATGGAAAAATCACCTCTCATCATTGGTTTCGTTTTGCAGTCTAGTATGATCCTCGCTTTAGGGGCGCAGAATCTCTTTGTCCTAGAAAAGGGACTTAAAAAAGAGCATTCCACGCTGATTGCCTTCATCTGCTCGGTCTGTGACATCTCGCTTATTATGTTGGGAGTTCTGGGGGCAGGATCGTTTTTCGCTGGGAACGAAGGCCTTACCATGCTGCTTAAGATTATAGGAGCAAGCTTTCTTCTAAGATACGCATGGGTGAAATTTCACGAAGCTTCGGAACCACTTTCCACGAGTGAAGCTGGAATTAAAAGCAAAGCAGGTCTTAAGGCCGTCATCATGTCGACCTTGGGTGTAAGTCTACTCAATCCCCATGTCTACTTGGATACGGTCATACTTCTCGGTGGCTACTCGACTCAGTTTGGAAGTGTGCAAGAGCGATTGAGCTTTGCCATAGGAGCAGGACTCTTATCTGCGATTTGGTTTTTCTCACTGAGTTTTGGAGCCGGGCTCTTTAGTAAAAAACTCAACCAACCTGCGACGATGAAAAAATTGAATTATTTTTCTTCAGGGCTGATGGTTTGTTTGGGAGTGAATCTGGCGTGGTCGGTGGTTTTTTAAGCCGATTCCTGAGTCGCCTCTTTGCCAGCAACGCGGGTCTTGGGATAGATCACTTCATGAGGCTTAACGACTCCGCCTCTTCCGATCACGACGTCTCCAAAAAGGCTCGCTCTCAAACCAATGACAGCATTATCTTCGATCACAAGTTTATCGATGATCAAAATACCTTTCATTCCATAGTGGGCGACCAGCGTGCATGAACCACCAATCGTGACATTATCTCCAATCTCGATCAGACAAGGATCAGAAATATTTGACGTGTTAATCATCGTCCCCTTTCCGACCTTCATACCCATCATCTGATAAAAAAGTTTATTCAAAGGAGTAGGAGTGATGAAATCAAGAAAAGTATAGCGAACAAGGTAGGTCAAAGCATTGTGGTAGTACCAAGGAATCACGCTGAGAGAAAACCAGCTTGAACGCTGAGGACGAACTTTGAGCGGCAAGAGTTTATTCACCAGCGGAACAACAAAAATCAAAGTGAAGCCATAAAGGAAGAACCCTGTGGCAAAACTTAATCCAAGACTGAAACTTTTAATGATTGTATGAGATTCGGCCGTAGCAGTTGAAATAGTATTATAAAGCATGATGCCCGGAGTGAGTGAAATACCCATGCATACGATGTACAGCAGTCCGATCGGCGCCATGGTCAAACTAAAACCCACCGTACGAAATTTTCTCAGAAAGATTTCGAGAAATTTTTGATGGCCTGTCAGTTCTGAGTCCGTCGAATGGATATCGAATTTTTTCCGCGTGTCTTTAATATAAGTTCCTTGATAAGTGATTCACCTCTTAAGGTTAACACGAGTCGCGTTAAGGATAAAAAACTCAAGAATTTGGGAAAATAATACCTGACCTCTGCTCATCTAATCTTTTTAAAAGGGATGTCGATAAGATCAACATGACAGATCTCGAAGTGATCCAATTCATCTCCTTTAAAATGTTTTATGCAGTCACTTGCGGAGCCATCGTAGGCTACGAACGTAGACTCAATCACGCTCCTGCGGGCTTTAAAACCCAGATCCTGGTTTGTGTTGGTGCCATGCTCTTCTCAGTCTCGCCCACAATTGCTGGTGCAATGATGGTTAACGAAACACCACGAGTGATCGGTCAGATTGTAACCGGTGTGGGTTTCTTGGGTGCTGGTGCGATCATGCACAATAAAACAAACAGTGTATCGGGTCTGACGACTGCGGCGTGGATTTGGTTTACGGCTGCTATCGGTATTATAATTGGTCTGGGTCACGGTCCGGTAGGCATCTTTGTTACGGCAACTCTTACTGCAGTTATTGTTCTTGTTCGTAAAATAGAAATGAAATATTTTGGACCACGTAATTTGAAAGTTGAGACTGATCAGCAAGAAGAGAAAGAACCTCCCTTGCGCAAAGTCGGATAATTCCAAAACTGCCAGACAATAATGGTATTAGACCATTACTAAGTAATCCCTGAAAAAATGCTCCAAGTCTTTTCGGTTTCTTAATATATTGGATTAAGGGTCGAGCAAAGCGGCCGGGCATGAGTCGGTTATGCGCTATATACTTAAACTGGGTAGTAGATTGCCTACTGTTTAGTCGTAGCCGCTTCTTTCTTCTCAGACTGATTCGAATTGATCGATTTAACTTCTCTGCTCGAATCATCATGAGCAGAATTTTTCTTACAGTACTCAGGAAAACGCTGATCACTGACAGCGGCCTTAAGAACTTTTTTGAAATCTTTTTTACCTTTCAGAAATCCCGGTTCAAGAATCTTATTGTTTGGACAAAATGATCCGTCATCGATCAGTTCTTTGAGCATGGTCTGAAGAATTTTGTAATCATTGGTTGGAAGATCACAGTCATTCTTAATTGATTTTCTAAAAGCTTCAAGCCAATCTTTACGAGGATTCTCATCCGTCATGCTCAAAAAGAGTGGACCCCACTCAACGGCATCTAAAAAGTCACTGGCCCAGTTATCAACTCGTCCTGGCACCTGAATGCCGGGGTTGTATCCCAATTGATTATTTGAAATAAAGAGGTAGTTACCAACGCTGGTGGTATAGGCCTTATCTTTTCGGATCTGGGCCGCTTTGGCTTCGTAGAGGTCATTGCAACTGGCGGCCATAATGGGCGCGCTAATGAGGAATGTGACAAGAATGAGCAGTAGCCTAACCATACAGATCTTGTCGGATAATCTGAAAAAATCTTTAGTCCCTCAAGCACCTCGCCATACAACGTCTTATTTCAGCGTCCCAATCGTATCCAGGATAACGACACCCAAAGCTTCAGAAGCCGTAATCATCGGAAGATGCCCAGACTTAACCGTCGTCTGAGACCACAGAACTTCCCGAGAAGCATACATCTTCTGAGACTTTAAGCTAATAATGAGATCGTCTTCTGCAAAGATATAGGCTTTCGGAATTTTATTGAAAATTACCTGATCAAAATTTAGCCTCTCTCGCCCAACCGTACTTGGTTCAGAAAAAATCTTAATTTTTGGATTGGAAATTTTTCTTCCCGCCATTTTCTTGAGAAATTTGTCACGTTTTTTTGGGACGATAAGTTTTTTAGTAAAATTCACAATTGATGCATATCCTTGTTGATCTTTCTTCGCAATAAGATCAAAAGCCATCTCTCCACTATGGGGAGGTATCGCCGT
>JBBARF010000047.1:0-25113 GCA_040399925.1 Bacteriovoracaceae bacterium | reverse complement strand
TTTAAGAGAAATTCCAGCCGAAGGAGCAATTGTATGAATTTTTTCAATCATTTCTTCATGATTTGAAACAGCTTCCCAGTGGTAAGTAAAATTATGCAGACCTACGTTTTTAAAATTTTCAATATAAAACTCAGGATTGGTAACCATAAAATGGCCATCAAGCTTGTGTTGAGTGTAATTTCTGAGCTGGTTCAGTACCGGTTCGCCAAAAGTTAGATTTGGAACAAAGTGCCCATCCATCACATCAAGGTGAAGCCACAGTTGATCAATCTTATTAAGGCGATCAATATCAGTCTTGAGATCCATGAAATTCGCTGAAAGTAGACTGGGAGAAATCGTAACCATAATTATTCCTTGTCCGAACTAATGATGATGTCTGTTTTAATACCGTTTAATAGTTCCTTATCAGTACAGGCTTTTTTCCCTTCCAGCTGTACTTCACTTAAGCGAAGAGTTCCATCTACACATCCAACAATAAGTGATCCAAGATCATTCTTCGCCTTACCTGGAGCAATTTTAGTGTGGTAGATCTCAGCAGAGAGTACTTTAAGGCGCTTACTATTTAAAAAGCAGTATGTTCCCGGCCACGGATCTAAAGCACGGATAAGATTTAAAATTTCATTTACTGTTTTTTCACCAAACTTTAAAAGACCGTCTTCTTTTTTTAAAGTTGGAGCAAAAGAAACCTTAGACTCGTCTTGGGGGGCATAGTTCACTTTATTGATGAGAATTTTGTTGATGAAATCATTCATCGAAAGAGCAGCTTGAAATTTGAGACGTGTATAGAGTTGTCCGCCATTTTCAGTTGGTGCAATAGCCACAGTGTGGAAATGAACCAGATCTCCGGCATCCATTTTCTTAACCATCTTCTGAATTGAAACTCCAGTTTCGGTGTCACCATTCCAGAGAGCGTATTGAATTGGAGCAGCTCCGCGGTATTTAGGAAGAACTGAAGTGTGTATATTAAAGCATCCCATCTTACCAATCGTCAGCATTTCCTGACCAAGAAATTGAGCGAATGCTAGGACAACAACAAAATCTAAACCTTCATTCTTAAGTAATTTTAAAAATTCAGCTTCTTTATTAATATTTTCTGCCTGAAAGAATGGAATCTTTTTTGCTTTAGCGTATTCGATAACTTCAGGAGATTTAATTTCCATGCCACGGCCTGCTGGTCTGTCGGGCATAGAGATGACATATCTCAGATCGATATGAGGATGGTTGGCCAAGAGATCGAGAGTTGGTACTGAAAAGTCTGGCGTTCCACAGAAAGCGACACGCAGCTTTTTCATCTAACCTTCTCTTTTACGAGTTTCTTTTTGTAAAAATTCTTTTTGAGATTACTAAGCCGTTCAATGAAAACGATTCCATCGAGGTGATCGTTTTCATGTTGGATGCAAATAGCGAGCATATCATCTGCTTCAATTTCGTGAAACGCACCAGATAGATCCTGATACTTCACATGGATTGAAGAAAATCTTTTCACTTCTTCATAAATTCCAGGCAGTGAAAGACAGCCTTCTTCGAAAGTTGTCGTCCCTGATGTTCCGGTAATAACAGGATTAATGAAAACCATGGGGTTAAAATCTGAGAGTCTTGGCTCTTCTTTTCCCCCCGAAGTAGTAACCATTTCTCTTTCGTAATCGACATCCAACACAAAGAGTCTAACGCTTTCACCTATTTGGGGTGCAGCGAGTCCAATTCCCGGAGCGTGGTACATGGTAAAGAGCATGTCTTTAACCATTTTCTTTATTTTGGGCCCAAAATCAGTCACCGGTTTGGCCACTTGGGACAAAACTGGCTCTGGATAAGTGAAGATCTCGAGTTGATCTCCCTCAAACTTATATTTTTCGCTCTTCATGCTGCATTTATAGCATGGCCGACAGTGAAATTAAATTGAGAGTTTTCGGTTCTTGAAGAAGATAAAGCAGACATAAATGGAGAATAAGATCGGCACAATACCGGTAGCAATGAGAGGGGAAACACTTCCTGAATTTCCATAGGCGACAGTGGCACTGTAAAGCACCCAAAAGACGATAGTAATGAGAAGAGTTAGGACGACATTCTTACCAAATGAGTCTGATCGACGATTAGGATTGAATATTGTCGACAGCGGCATAAGGGCAAAAACCAGACAAATAAAACTAAGAAAAACTTTGTTCAACAGAATAATTCTATATTCGTTGATGTTAATACCCGTTTTAGAAAGTCTTGAAATGAAGTTTTGTAATTTAAAAAATGAGAGAGTGGTTAGATCGGCTTCAAATTCACCAAAATCATCCGGTATTTCTTGGAGAACCAGGGTGCTGTCGCCGATATTTTTTTTCGTGGGAAAAGCATTATTATCCAGACTTGAAATTTCCGTCGAGTTTTTCAGGGTCCATCTTCCATCATCTTGATAAACAGCTTTTTGAGCTTTGATAATTTTTTCGCTCTTGTGATCGGCTGAAAAATAATAAACCTCCAGATCCGCGAGAGTTTTATTCTTCCGATCAAAATAAGTAAACGAGGCAAAATAATTTTGGGACTTGTACCAAAACTTTCCACCTTCCATTGAACTTCTGGTGAGGTATCGGCCTTCTGATTTTTTACTTTTTGCAATCTCCTGTCGTTTCACTTTGTTGGCATAAGGCTCAATGAAGCCAAGATTTAGAAACTGAAGGAGAACAACTGATAAAGCACAAGCACCGATGAGAAGATATATTTTTTTATAAGAATATCCTGCGGCCAGAATCGAAATAAGTTCTGAGTGTGATTTTAGTTTATTGAATGAAAAAAGAGTCGCAGCTAGACAACAAATGGGAAACATCTTTCCCATGAGATCTGGCATTTTAAGTGAATATTCTAAAATAATTCGAGAAATATCTTTGCCTTGAAGAAATCCATTAATCAGATCAGCTGTGGAAATAAGAAGAAAGAGCACCACAATGGCACCAATTAAACTTTTAAACCATTCTTTGATAATGATACGAGAAAGAATCAGCATTTTTTAATTATAGCCGGAAGGATAACTTTTGAAAATAAAAGTAATAGAGGTTTAATCAGGAAGTGACCTACTGCGCGGGCAACGGGGTTAGACTCCCAGCGAGTAACTGCGACTGATGAAAAGTTATAATAAAGCCGGACCAATTCACGTCCCGATTCATGATTAAGCAGCCAATCTTTAAACAGTCTGTATTCTTGGGTAACAGGATGAGTATCGCCGTAACAAAACGTGACCACATAACATTTTTTAGATTGCACAAAAATTTGCTGATACGCCCCTCTGAATTCATCGGGGTTTTTGAACCTTGATTTTTTTAAGTGCTTTCGCACCATCTCGGAATTCACAACCTGATAGGGTTGATTCGCGCTAAAGTGAACGAACTGGCCAAGACATTTTCTGCATTCATCGTGAAACTTAGGAACGGCATCATACATTCGCGCCATCTCAAAGTAGACGTGACTGATCATAAGCATTTCTGTGAGTTCTTTTTTAGGATTAAAATGAGTAAGGCGAAGAGAGTACATGTCTTTTACGCCCTTAACTTCTGCTAGGACCCCAAAATATTCCATGAATTTTTTGAGAGCGTTTCCATAGTCGCCGGCATCCATCGATTGTTTGCCGTATTTCGCCACAGTGATACGATTCTCAAACCGATGTTTGAGAATGAGTCTTTTTTCGCGATCTTCTCGCGCCGCCCGACCAGTTAACGATTTACCTGTACTCATACCAGGCTTATCGGCTATCTGTTTGATTCGATTAGAACTTTATGATGGCAGAGAGTGAAGTATCAACAAGGCTCTCTTTTTCGTAAACATAGGAATTCTTTGTAAATTGGTCGGAGAATTTTTGAGCAAATTCTAGCCCCAAACGAGGGCCTAACCAACTCACACCCCAACTGTTACCTTTGAACTTTCTAACGTTGTCGTAGAATTGCCCAGCTCGAACAAAAAAATCATCAAAGAGTTTGAGTTGAATCGACCCACTCCAGACATAAGCTTTGTTATAAGCTTTAGTGTATTGGAAGCCGGCATCGGCCAGAATAGAAACTCTTTCGGCGAGTTCATATTGAATGCCTCCGGTAGCTCTTTCATCCCCTGGATTACTTTTTGTAGGATCAACGATTACTAAACCAAGAATGGTGTGGTCATCAATGACATGCATGGTACCAATGCTGGCCTGATGAAAAGTTCTGTGACGAGGGTTTGTACCAGAGGGACGTCTGTCCATGGTGTAGCGATAACTTAATCCTACTGAAGACTTTTCACCGACCATGCTTGAGCTGTGAAGAACAAGTCGTTCTCTTTTGAAGTCATTTTCACCTTGAGTGATATAGGCGACTCCACCCTTTAGTGTATCAGAATGGTCGGATAAAAAGAGTCCTTGAGACTCATTGCGTTTGGCGAACTTATCCGGGATTGAATCGCGGAGTTCATTTTCTTTCTTAAGAGAAGTTGAATATCGCGTGTATGAGGCCGTTGAGCCCGAGAAAAATGCTGACCCAGCGGGATTGAGTATGGCAGATTCACTTGAAAGAACACTGGCCACACCTGTTCCAGATGTTGAGATCAGACGCGTCGTTTGAAATTCACGAATCTGCGCCCATGATGACTGGCTTATAAGAACTAAAAGGGCTAAAATAATGACTTTCTTCATAGAGAAAAATGTAGAGAATTAATCTCCCTAAAACAAGGGCTTTTATATGAAAATTAGAAAAGCAATCATTCCCGTTGCCGGTAAAGGCACTCGATTTCTACCAGCGACCAAAGAAATCCCTAAAGAAATTATTCCCATCATTAATGTGCCCATGATTCATTATGTGGTTCAAGAAGCTGTTGAAGCTGGTATTGAACAAATTGTTTTTGTTACGTCTTCAGGAAAATACGCCATTGAAGATTATTTCGACAGAAACCAGGAGCTCGAAGCTTTTCTGGAAAGAAACAATAAAATTAAAGAACTCGAACTCATTCGTAAAATTGGTTCTATGGTCAGTGTCACCGCTGTAAGACAAAAAGAACAATTGGGTCTGGGTCATGCAGTATTGATGGCCAAAGACCTTATTGGTGATGAGCCGTTTGCCGTTCTTTTGGGTGATGATATTGTTATTAATAATTCCAATCCCGCGACCAGGCAGCTGATGAAGGTTTCTGCAGAAAATGATGGAGCCCCTGTTATCGGCGTGATGGAAGTTCCTAAAAATGAAACTCAAAAATACGGAATTGTTAAGGGCGAAATCATCAACGACAAAACTCTGAGAATGACAGGAATGGTTGAAAAACCAAAACCACAAGATGCTCCAACAAATCTAGCGACACCCGGACGCTACATTCTAACTCCAGAAATTTTTTCAATTCTTGAAACCATTCCTCGTGGCGCCGGGAATGAATATCAATTAACAGATGCTATTAATGTTCTTTGCCAGAAGAGAGATGTATTCGCTCATAAATTTGAGGGAGAGCGTTTTGATACTGGTAGTATTCATGGGTATCTTGATGCTACTTTAGATTTTGCCCTAAAAGATCCTGAACTCAGAGAACAACTTATTCAATCAATGAAATATCGCCTTAATAAACATGGAATTACCCTATGATCCAAATTGTTCTCGGTCTCCTCCTTTCATCTTCTCTTTATGCCTATGTTCCAACAGTGGAATCACTTTTTAGAAATGGTGCCAACCAGGAAGTTGAAACCAATGGTTCGGCCATTACTTTAGTTGTAAAAAAAATTGAAGTCGCTCCGAAGTCTACCTCTTCAACGACTGATGTTTCTTTACTCGCTGGTACTCGTGAACAGGATTTTTATAAAATATTTTTCACTAAAGTTTCAAACGATTCAGTGAAACTTGCCCAAACCCGTTACAATGATTCCAGTTTTTCTGAGGATTCTCTTCAACATAAAATTTATTATCCTAATTTTACACCCTACACTGTTAAAGGTGAACAGGCCGACCGTGGAGTTTTCTTTGGCGTCCTTGAATCATTGGTGATGAACAATGGTGCTTACCTTGTAAATTATCTGAAAACACAGGGCATTCCGGTAAAACTCAATCAGGATTTAATCAATCGTGAAAAAATTGAGTATCTCGCCAGCTATAAAAGATATCTCCTTACACTCTCAAGGGATCGTTTTAAAAAGAATGAACCAAACCCCATGAGACCGGAAGATCCTATTGCTCGTGAAAAAGTAGAAAAGGTCATGAATGAGTCAATGTATGTTGATACTCATCAGGTTAGACTCTCTCGTGAAAATGGAGAGATGGCCTGGTTAGTAACGGCGGGTACATTTGAAGCGGTTATTTCTTTTAAAGAAAGACAAATTCAAAAAGTGAAATTCAAATCTCCCCAAGGTGATCTAGAAATTATCTGCAAGGATTATTGGCTTGCCAACGGAACTCATAGTTTACCGAGATATATTCTAGTTAAAGACTTCAAAGGTGATAGTTTTCAGATTGAACTTACAAATCTGAGACATTACCCTGAGAAAGAAGACGATTTGACCAAGAGGCTAAAAAAGTGGGATCTCATTCTGAGAGGTAAAGAATCTACAGAGGCAAGACCCGAATTTCTTCTTTAATGAAAGTAGCCAGAGTTGCAGTAAATTATCCTCTTAAAGATAAAGGATTACTTTATTTTTATGAAGGAACCCTCGAAAGAGGACAGATTGTAGAGGTTCCCCTAGGTAGGAGAGCTGGTGCAGGCTGTGTCGTTTCTATAGATGAATCAGAATCCCAAGAATTTAAAAGTATTCCACTTGATAAGATGAAATCCATCATCAGCTTAATTCCAGATTGGAAGCTTGGTGAAAAAGAACTCCAGCTCTACGAATGGATGGCCGGTTACTATCATTATAGCCTAGGTCAGCTCATTGATGATTGTTTACCTAAGTTTATTAAAAAACCAAGACAGCTAGCTACAATTCTTGGCGATGGAAAAGAATTAGAATTTACGCCGAATATAAAACAAACAGAAATTACAGGAACCATAGCAGAGAACTTTAATCACTTTAGACGGTTCTTAATCCATGGTGTAACAGGCAGTGGAAAAACAATTGTCTATTTAGACCTTATTCGTAAAACTTTAGCTAAAGGCGAGAGTGTTCTTTATCTTCTTCCTGAGATAAATTTGACCCCTCAATTTATCGCAACGTTCGCTCATTATTTAAATGTACCGGTTTATACCTACCATTCTGAATTACCTGCTCCACAAAAACTCAGAATTTGGCAAATGGCGAGAGATCTCAAAACTCCGATTTTTCTTTTAGGTGTTAGAAGTTCTATATTTGTTCCAATAAAAAATCTTGGATTGATCATTATAGATGAAGAACATGATACTTCTTTCAAACAAGACGATCACTGTCCTTATAACGCCCGTGATGTGGCCTCTAAAAAAGCTCAACTTCTCAATATTCCGATGGTTTTAGGTTCTGCTACTCCAAGTGTAGAAACCTATTCTGCTTTTCATCAGCCCAACACGACTCAGAATCTTTTTGAAATGAAAGAGCGGGCAGGGAATGCTTTTCTCCCTGAAATTAAACTTATTGATGCTAGAAAGAAAGATGGTCCACGAATTCCAGAAGAAGAAAGTATCTGGCCTTTAGTTCCCGAATCGCTTGAAGCAATTAAGGCCGCACTATCAAGAAATGAGCAGGTTTTAGTATTTGTGAATCGTTTAGGATTTGCCAACTATCTTCAGTGTCGTGCTTGCGGTCACCAGTTCAATTGTCCCAATTGTTCCGTGACTCTAAGATACTATAAAAGAAAAAATCTCCTCGCCTGTCACCACTGTGAATATAAAGAGCCCATGCCTGAGCAGTGTCCTGCATGTGGAGGCCTTACTCTTTCTCACAAAGGTTTTGGTACTGAAAAAATACAGGAAGTTTTAGGTAAATTGATTCAGGGTAAGAGAATTGAGCGTTTTGATAGAGATGAAATTAAAAACTTCAAACAACTCGAAGAGCGTCTTAGTGACTTTCATAGTGGCAAAATTGATCTCATGGTCGGAACACAAATGCTCTCAAAGGGACATAACTTCGAAAAAGTTAAGCTAGTCCTGATTCTTGGCATTGATAGTCAGTTAAATTTTCCTGATTTCAGATCAGCCGAACGGGTCTATCAAACACTGACCCAAGTAGCGGGGCGAGCAGGTCGTTATTCTCAGGATGGAAAAGTACTTATTCAAACTTTGAATCCGGATAGTTCTCTCTTTCAGATAGTAAAACGACATGAATTTCATCAGTTCTATGAAGAAGAATTAAAGGTGCGTGAGCTTTGTGACTGTCCTCCTTATAAACGATTAGCGATTATTCATTTCTCATCACGCTTTCAGGAAAAACTCATTCCCCATGTTACCGAATACGTAGGTCAGATGGTCCGCAACCTAATCTCCCAGCACTTCCCGGAAGTGGTGATTTTAGGGCCTCGACCTGCCCATGTTGAAAAAAAGGCAAACCAGTTTACTTGGTCTATTTTATTGAAGTCTCAGGACGTCGCCCAACTCCACAACCTTCTAAAAACATTCGAAATTAATTATAAGTCCTTGAGTTCTGTATCATATAAAATCGATATTGATCCATACTCGCTCGTCTAAACACTTAAGTTTCATAGAAATGTCTCCGATTAGAAAGATGAGATAACTCAACTTTTGTTTTGAGGCTTTTTATGAAATTGATTTTTTCGTTACTACTATCTGTCGCTTCACTCTCAGTTTATTCACAATCGGATGATCCGATGTTGAAAGGACTGAAGAAAAACAAAGCTAAAACAACAGGAACGACTACGGAAGATGGTAAGAAAGATGAGAAAGCTGTAACCACTGAGGTTAAAGTCGACCAGGACGAGATGTGTAACCAACCATCTGCTGCTATTCCTTATAGTTTTCTTTCAGGACTTCTGATGGATGATACTGAAGATCTTACAATCCAACATAATCCTCGCACAATGAATCTTTCAGTTAAAACCGGAAATATGATTTCTAACTGTTCTAATATGATTGAATGGGAAGTTGTAGAATCTCAAATTGGCTCAGACCGTATCTATGGTGTGAAAGCTAAAATTAAAGATTGCCCAACTAAAGATGTTGATGGGAAATGTAGTTATGAAATTTTTAAGCGTGCTGAAGGTACGACTAAATCAGAAAAACGTGCATTAAGTCCGACCTTTCAAGGTTTCAAAGAATGTCTTCGCGTTAGTGGAGTTATTGACGCCGCAAACGAAGTTGTTCCTGCCGCTATCCATAAATCATCGATGGGCTTCAATCATAAGATGAAAGATAGTGGTCGCGTGATGTTTGTTTCTCACGGTGTTGATGCCTCTAACTACACTCCACTTCATGATCAATCTTACGAAAAAGTTAAAGACTGTAACTACTTTGAAAACATCATCGCCGATGGAAAAGAAGTAAAATCACAGGATCAGTTGGACAAAGAATCTGAAGAAAAAAATATCGCTTTGATTCAAACTGAAGCCGGGAAACACAAAGACAAATGTACAGTTGCAGATTATTTAAAAATCTCAGAATCGTTTGATAAGTTTGATGAGCTTTCAGAAGCGATGATTGCCCTTCGTGATCCACTCATTCGCCTTGCTGCTAAAGATCTGGCTAAAGCAATGGCAGACCCAAAGTATGAAATTACTGATGCAGATATGAGAGTGATCTCAGATTTTAATAAGTATATTGTTCTTGAGCAGGTTAACAAGGCCCGTGAACTTTACGAAAACATTCAGGCCCTTGAAGGATCTGCTAAAGAAGATGCAGTTAAAGAACTTAAGGCCATCAGAGACGAAATTAAAGCTCTTAATGGTGCTCCATACTTTACCAAAGCTATGGTTGATAAGCTGATCAAAGACGGAAAATTTGATGAGGCCCGCACAGTAAATACGATGAAACTCACGCTTGAAAATCATGTAAATCTGGGTACAAAACAAAACAATGTCGTAATCACTCCGGAACTCGCAACAAAAAGAATCACTCAGTCTAAAGCTGACTTTGATGACAATCTTGAAGTTGAAAAAGAAAAATTTGCTTACAGAACTGGTGAAGAATCAGGATTGGCAGACTTCTATAAGAACCTTGCTGCTCAAATGAGATCAAACATTCAGGTTCGTTCTCAGAACTACGCTTCTGAATTACAAGCTGAAGTGGCGCGCATGACTCCTCCATCTGGTTACTGTTACCGTTACTTCCGTAATACACAGAAGTGCGTGACAGATTCACAAGAAAGAATTGCTGAACTTCAAGCCGAGTTGGCCCATTATAATAAAGTCGATGGGGAACGCGCAGTAGAGTACGATGCTAAATTTAAAGAATACGATGCTCTGGAAGCTGAAGGTCGTACCTATCTCGCCAATAGTGGATCAGATGCAGGTACAGCAACAACGGATACTTCAGGAAGAGAAACAGCTTCAACAGTTGTCTCTCCGACAGCTGCAGTGACATTTAATTACGATGCTGGAAATCAGCAGACGTACCAGAACTACCAACAGACTCAGCAGTATCAACAACAGCAGTATTCTCCTACTAATTCATACGTGAACAACAATATGTTCCAACAGCAACAAAACCCTTGGGGTACATCAAATCAATACCAACAGAACTATCAGGCTCCTTGGCTTGGTCAGCAGTCTTATCAGTATAATTTGAATGGTAACTTCGGGATGCAAAGTGGGATGTACCAGCAGCAGTACAATCAAGGTTACTCACCATTCTCAAATATGGGCTCAATGGGCACATTCCAGTACAATGGTGGTCAACAGTATGGACAACAACAATTCGGACAACAGCAGCAGTGGGGAATGCCTCAACAACAGTTCTCGCTCTATCGTTAAGACTTAAAAAATTGATCAAAAAAAAGGGAGCCAAGGCTCCCTTTTTTTATTTTGTCTTAGAATTCTAATGTAGCTCTTAAACCACCACCATGAACATTCGCCAGACCAAGCTTGCTACTGGTATTAGAGAATGAGTAGTAATCTCCCACTTTCCAGTAACCATAGTAAGCACCGATTGTAACATTTGGGTTCCAACGATAGTCAAAACCAAAATCTAGCTCGTAACCAAGATCAGTCTTTTGTTTTTGAGTTGATGTGAAAGAATAGTTTTCTTCATGATGATAAGAACGACCTGTCTTAGCGCCACTCATAGCACTTGCGAGGATGAAAGCACCTTTCCAAGTCCATTTATCAGTTTTGTAGTTCACGTTCATTCTGTAGTAACGAGTATTGGTGATCGAATTATCAAAAATGTTTTTCTGCCCCTCAGAAAATGAAGAGTAGTGGTAACGGAACATGAGATCCGCTACTTGGTAGTTAGGGTGAAGGTAAGCTGCTTCAAATTTCTGACTCGAACCTTTATCACCACTTACTTGACCAATATTCGCTCCAACATCCCACTTAGGATTCAGATCATACTTAGCTTCGATAATGTAAGCATTGGCCGCAATTTTAGAATTTCCAGTTCCATCTTGGTAAACGTTTCCGTAGTCACCTTGAATGATTGGAGCTTCTGCTGCAATTTTGAATTTGTTCCATTTCTTTGAAACATAGGGATCGATGATTGTTACAGATGTTTTTCCGCGAGCGGTAACAGTGTCAGTCGTTGGTGAGTTCGCATTATAAAGGTTGTTTCTTGTTTCAGATGATCTTTTTGAATAAAGAAGACTCGCTACAAAATCACGATTTTTATTATCGTACTTGGCCACTACTCCCATCTCCCTTACATCTGCTGTTCCATTCGGTTGAGCTTTATTATTTGTATCAGTCGAAGAGATTTTTGCGTAGTAGGGAATGAGACTAAAGTTGCCAATCTTCATTTCAGCTTCAACACCATCATACATGGTGAAGAAACGATCCCAAGCGTCTGATCCAGTATCGTACATCACACCAAGTCCGTAGCCTTTAGCGAATCGACCAAGTTTGATCAACGCTGTATCAGCATAAAGCTCCATGTACATTTGATTTACGTTGAGGCTGCTGTTTTGAGCAGGAGTTGCGAATGAATAAGCATCACTTGCAGCCTCTGTATTTCCTGCACCGGTATTTGTCGAGTCACCACCGGCAAAACCACCACGAGCATAACCCGAAGAAAGTTCACCTTTAAGGGTCACGCCATCGTTGACGATAATTTGTGGATTAAGTTTGAAAATATATGATTGAAAGCTAGCATCACAGTCACCCGAAATACCCTGAGTACCTCTGGTGGCAGCATTACGAGTTGCACCCGTAAATTTCGCTGGAACATTGTCACTCGTGCGACAAGTGTTGTTGATCATATGGGTATCAACCCCGAAGGCACCAGTCCAATCGATGGGGAGTGCCCAAGCAGAATTGATGCTAAGGGCAGAAATAAAAAGAGTACTAACTAAGCCACGCTTCAAGTTCACTAACTATCCTTTGAAAATAGAATAGTGAGAACTATAGAAAATCCCTCGGGATGTGGGAAGACCTGACTCGCAAAAATCATCATTTATCAAATTGCATGACTTGCAAAAAAGTCTCGGTTAATCTATATTCACTGGACGTAAAAGAGATCATTGTAGGGGTGTCGACAAGTGGTAAGTCAGCAGATTTTGATTCTGCTATGCGCAGGTTCGAACCCTGCCACCCCTACCACTTCTTTAATTCTTTAAGGAGTCCCGTGTGAGACGTATCGTCTTAGTTTCTGGAACCTCTAATCCGACTCTCTCAAAGAAAATTTCCGAATTTTTAGATGTCCCTCTCGTTAACCCTCAATTAAGACGCTTTGCTAATGGCGAAGTTTACTGCGAGATTGAGAAGAACGTTCGTGGTGCCGATGTTTTTGTCATTCAGAGTACTTGTGCTCCTGTGAATGAAAATCTTATGGAGCTCCTCATCATCGTTGATGCACTAAAAAGAGCTTCGGCCAATTCCATCACGGCCGTAGTTCCTCATTATGGCTACTCTCGTCAAGATCGTAAGAGCGCCCCAAGATCACCAATTACCGCAAAACTCGTGGCAGACATGATGACGGTTGCTGGAGCTTCTCGTGTTGTTACTATGGATCTTCACGCTGGTCAGATTCAAGGCTTCTTCAATATTCCATTTGATAACATTTTTGCGTCTCCTGTGCTGATTGAGCATATTCAAAAAAATCTGAGTAAAGAACACCTCATCTGCATCTCACCTGATGCTGGTGGTGTGGAACGCGTTCGTCATTTTGCTAAAAAACTTTCTACTGAACTTGCTCTTATTGATAAACGTCGTACAGGGCCAAATGTAGCCGAAGCGATGAACGTCATTGGTGATGTTAAAGGTAAAGACTGTATTATCATCGACGACATGATCGATACCGGCGGAACTTTGGTTCAAGCTGCTCGCGCTCTTCGCAAAAACGGCGCAAATAAAATCTACGCAGCTGCTACACATCCTGTTTTCTCTGATCCTTGTATTCAGCGCCTCGCTGAATGTGAAGAACTGGAAGAAGTGATTGTAACTGATACAATTCCACTTTCAGAAGCAGCTAGAAAACTTTCTAAAATCAAAGTTGTTTCCACTGCTGACATCCTCTCAAAAGCTATTCATCGGACATTTAATCATGATTCGGTAAGCTCACTCTTCGCCTGATATGTTCCAGCTTATTGTTGGAGTAGGAAATCCGGGTTCAGAGTATGCGAATACAAGACACAACATCGCTTGGATGCTGATGGATTCTTGTACTGGTTTTCAGAACGCGAATTGGAAATCTAAATTCAAAGGTTTTTACGCTGAAGGATCTTTCAAGGGTCATAAGTTTTATGGTCTCAAGCCTCAAACATTTATGAATCTTTCCGGAGAATCGGTGCAGCCGATGGCCGCTTTTTTTAAGATTGAGCCGTCGCAAATTCTGGTTTTACACGATGAAGTGGATATTCCCTTTGGTCAGGTGCATTTTAAAGTAGGTGGAGGACTGGCAGGCCACAATGGTTTGAAGTCTATTGCGGCTAACTTGGGGACTAATGATTTCGCACGTATGCGTATTGGAATTGGTAAGCCGGTTCATGGAACCATGTCCGCTCACGTTTTAGGGCATTTTTCTAAGGATGAGCAGATCCAAATGTCCCTCTTGTTCCAGAAATTGAATGACCCTCTGCTCAGCTGTATGGTAGATGGAATAACTAAAGTAGCGACCGTTTTTAATAAAAAAGATCTTTTAGCTTAGGAGTCGAATATGGCGAGCATGAACTGTGGAATTGTTGGGTTACCAAATGTGGGTAAATCCACAATTTTTTCTGCCCTAACATCTGCTCCGGCCGAAGCGGCAAACTACCCATTTTGTACTATTGAACCAAACGTTGGTGTTGTTCATGTTCCAGATGATCGTCTTGCAAAAATTGCTAAAATTGTTGGTCCTGAAAAAGTTATTCCAGCGATCACTGAATTTGTAGATATTGCAGGTCTGGTTAAGGGTGCATCTAAGGGTGAAGGATTAGGCAACCAATTTTTAGGTCACATCCGTCAGGTAGGAGCTATCTGTCACGTTGTACGTTGCTTCGAAGACGGGGACATTATCCACGTTTCGGGAAAAGTAGATCCAGCTTCAGATGTTGAAGTTATTAATATCGAGCTTGCTTTAGCCGATCTTGAATCAGTTATGAAAAGAGTTCAGACTCTTGATAAATTTATGAAGTCTCAAGACAAAAAAGTTCAGGAAAGGGCCAAAATTTCAAAGCCCATCCTTGAAAGACTTGTAAAATGCTTGGAAGAAGGTCTTCCAGCTCGCTCACTCAATCTTGATGAAGAAGAAAAAGAAGCGATCAATGATCTTCATTTGATCACGATGAAAAAAATGCTCTACGTTTGTAACGTAGATGAAGCTAACCTTACGAAAGAGAATGATCACGTTAAGAAAGTTCGTGAAATCGCTGCTAAAGAAGGTGCTTCAGTTATTACTATCTGTGGAAAAATTGAATCAGAAATCGCGGCTCTTGAATCTGCAGAAGAAAAAGCAGAATTTCTTAAAGATATTGGAATTGAAGAATCAGGTCTGTCGAAGATGATTAAGGCCGGATACGCCATGCTTGATATGTACACGTACTTCACTGCAGGTGTTAAAGAAGTTCGTGCTTGGACCTTCCCTAAAGGTTCTAAAGCTCCTCAGGCAGCCGGTGTTATTCACACAGATTTCGAGCGTGGATTTATTAAAGCTGAAGTTTATCACTGTAACGATCTCTTCGCTTTAGGTTCAGAAGGGAAAGTTAAAGAAGCTGGTAAATTCCGTATGGAAGGAAAAGAGTATGAAGTGAAAGACGGCGACGTAATCCACTTCAAATTCAACGTTTAAGTTTTAGGTTCCAGGTATCCTGATAACATTTCGATTAATTCATTCATAATAATCTCTCGTTCCTCGGCCTTGCGGTTGAGGAACGTCATAAACAAAACTGATCTTACGGCCTGAGAGCAAACAAAGAACGCTTGTTCCTTATGAATGGGTGCAATTGGTATTTTATGTTCCTCAATTTTCTGCATCAGAAAGTTGATGATCCGTTCATCAGATTTTTTAAAATGCGTATGAGGAATAACTTGTGGAGCATATTGGAAAAGTACTGACGTTACTTTCTCCATTTTTATAATCGTATCAAAATGCGATTTCACAATCAGAGTGATGATATCTCGGATTTTTACATCCTCAGGATCCATCTCACTTAGAATTTTCTCGAAGCTTTTAAGATTATCTTCGGTAAATTTGAGGAGAATACCCTCAAAAATACTCTCTTTGTTTTTGAAGTATTGATAAAGCGATCCGACACTTACGCCGGCGACCTCAGCGATCTTATTTGTGGTTAAACCAACCGCTCCTTCCTTACCCAGAATGTGAGTAACGGCCCCAAATATGGCATCTACAGTGTCTTTAGAACGACTTTGTTTCGGGTCCTTTCTCCCTAATTTCAGCATTTTAAAAAGCTCCAGTCGTGTATTGTCCATGAACACGAGTTGTGTTTAGAGTGCATATTGCCGATAATTATAACAAGAAATAGGGAGATCACAATGCAAGCTCTGACGACATTATCTATGGAACAATTTGTCGGGTTACAGTGGCTTAATAACCTTGTCCGGTATTTTTTAATAGCTGGTCTAACCTATATGATTTTCTGGAAATGGGGTTTTGAGCGATTTAAACATAAGTTTCTTTATCAAGAAAAGCCAGCTAGTAAAGAAATTCGTAGAGAGATATTCTACTCGATATTATCCACTATGATTTTTTTACTTCCCACAATTTTGTTATTTTCCGTTAGGGAATTGAATCTTAGCAGGATTTACTGGAAGGCGGATGAACTGGGTTGGGCTTGGTATGTCGCAAGTTATGGTGTTGTGTTTCTTTTTCACGATACCTATTTTTACTGGACTCATAGACTCATGCACGTGCCGTCTCTCTATAAATATTTTCACCAGGTTCATCATCTTTCAAAAAAACCGAGCCCTATGGCTGCCTTTGCTTTTCACCCGCTTGAGGCGATCGTTGAAGGTTCAATCTTTGTGTTACTTGCTTTTACCTTGCCAGTACATTTTAGTGTGCTCTTAATCTTTACCATGTTTTCTCTTTTCATGAATGTGTATGGCCATCTAGGGTTCAGTCTATTTTCGGAAAAACAGCTTCAACAGTTTCCCTTGAAACTCTTTAGTCATTCAACTCACCATAGTTGGCATCATCAGTTTTATAAAGGGAACTACGGCTTTTATTTGCAGTTTTGGGATCGTGTGATGGGAACATGGAAGGGTGGTCTTAAAAAGAAATGATTACTTTTTAAAACCCAGATCTACGCCGTAAATTTTATTAGCTTCACCCGTATCTGCGACTTCTTTTTTCTCCAAAAGGAGTTTATAGAAAAAGATGTTACGGAAAATGAGTTTTACGTAATTGCGAGTTTCTAGAAAGGGAATAGCTTCGATATTCTTTAGAATGGTTTCATCAGTGTCGAAGTAGAGATTTTTCCATCTTTCAACTCTTGTTTCTCCAGCGTTATAAGCTGAAAGAACATAGACAAGATTTCCATCATAGCGCTTAAATAGATTCTTAAAATACTTGGTACCTAATTCAATATTTATCGCAGGATTTACTAGGTGTTTATCTCTTACAGATTTTCTCATGCGACGTGCAGTCATAGGCATGATTTGCATAAGTCCACGGGCACCAACGGGAGACCTGGCGAGAGGATTAAAGACTGATTCCTGGCGAATTAAAGAGAGAACAATAATAGGATCGAGTTTATCATTTTTAAGAGACTTGGTCAGATCTTCAAGAAACGGTTTCGGATAAAGGATTTCCAATAGAGCACGATTGAAGGCAACTTCTTTTTTATCCAGAACAAGATAAAGATAACGAAAAGTAGCTAAATAGTTTTGTGATTCCTGAATAAGCTTAGCATTCAGAAGATGGAGATCGGATTTAACCTTCGCCTGTCTTTCCGTTGCAATATTCACTAGTAGCTTAGGCATACTATGGAGATTTAGACGACGTAGTTCAATTTTCATCATTCTCTGACTATCGATCTTTGACCATGCACGAAGACGAATAAGTGAAGAGACATAATCATCGTTAAGATCTTTATGTTCTATAGAAATAGACAGAGAGGCTTTGATGGCATTGTCAGGGTAGAAACCGGCTACTGGAGAATCTGGCTTGATTACCGCCAGACGTTTGACCGACATAATGGCGTAGTAACTTAATGGGTTTTTTGACACAATATCTTCGTAAAGTTTTATGGCATCATTTTTTTTATCTAATTCTTCATATGAATAACCGATCCAGAACTTCAGACGAGGATCCAGAATTTGGGAATCTTTACCTAAGAGCTTGTAATTATCTGCGGTTTTAATAGCATCTTTGAATTCGTTCAATGACATATAAGTCCAGAGATAAAAGAAGAGTGCATCTTCATGAATCTCTTTATTGTTCTTTTTTATTATGTATTTAAAGATATCACGCGATAAATATTTTAAACTGCCACGGAAAACTGCTTTAGCAAAATCATTTAATCGCGTGAGACATAAACCAACCGGAAGATGGTCCTGATTGAGCTCCAGATAGTTTTTAAGAAATGAGTAATGTTCTTTAATTTTACTTTCTTCAGGCTTGTTATCTAGTGAACGGTAGCCCATTTCAATGAGTTTACCAAATTCTGCATAGAACACGTTTTGGTGTTGAAGTGGGTTGAAACCCTTGTCCTGAATGAGTTTTGTAATTTGCTCATTAATCACAATATCCTTTAAAACTTCCTGAGAAGGAACGATCTCGTGCTGAACACTATAAGTTGTGACTTCCTGAGATAGCTTTTTTAAGATCTCTGGCTTGCTGGTCTGAGACTGAATAAAAAAAGCAAAATTCTTTTTATTTTTTTTCGTGAGGAAGAATTTTAAGTTTTGCTGAATAAATTGAGTCGCTTCATCCGAAATAACTTTGTTTTTATCGATATCTCTACTGATTGCTTCAAGAGAACGTTCCCGGCAGTAGTTTCCGGCCGTTCTTTCTAGAACTCTTTCAAGTGAGTTTGTTTCTTTTCTTGTTGCATAGGTATTGCAATAAACAAGAATTTCCTGTGTTGCTTTGATTTTTGAAATAGTTTGAACTGACTTCAGCCACGGAACAAAAATTGCGAAGTGTTTCGATTTCTGAGTCTCGTTTAACACCTTAGTTAAAGCTTCCTGATTGATATAACCTTTGTCGATCATCTTGAGCATATTGATCATATGTTCAGCGATAATGTGATCAACTCGTGAGAGCTGGAATTTTTCTGAAGTCACAAATGTCTGATAGCTTGCAGCTGTATCTATTATGGGAGCGGGTTTCTGTGCCCAGGCGCTAAAAATAAAAAGGGAAAGGAATAGGAAAATATTCATGGCCTTGAAATCTATCATCCGTCATGGAAGATTTAAAAAATTATAACATTATTAATTTTTTTTCGGAGAGTTTTAAAGGTCTTTTTTATAGCGAAACTTGATGTCCATTAACCGACGAGATATCTCGTTCAAAACTGGTTTTTTATCATCTGGCACCACAGGAGCAAGGTTTTCTATGTAGATCGAAACTTCATCGAGATAACGGAAATCAGCTTCCTGATTCATACTCATCGTTTCAAGGAACAAAGTGACTTCATCAGCTACATCTTGAAAGTTATCTCCGGTACGAAATGTCAGCGGAGAGATAGCTTCACCCTGACGAATTTTCGAGAGATGCATTTTTAGTTTATAGAGAGGACCTGCGATTTTGTGTGTCATAAAAATAAAGAGAACAAAAACCATCATACTGAACACCAGCTGGATACCGATGAGGAAATAAATGAGGTTATTCCGCGCTGAAAGCACGTTAGCATGAGCATTAGGATTGATGGCCATGAACTCATCAAAAAAATCTATCATGATAATCGGATAGATTAAGCTTGAGAGCACTATCAAAGAGCTCACAATTAGGCTGAACTTAATCTGGAATCCAGCATCAATTAAAAAAACCGACCGTTTGTAAAACGCCAATGTTTTGTCCTATTCAAGGTTTCTCTTAGATCATAAAATGTTCTTGAAATTTCTACTAGATGGAAAAAATTAATGTCTAATACCTTACAAATTTAGTCAAAACAGGACCAACATGATTGATAATATCAAAAACCGCCTCAACACGATTAAGAACCCTACGACCGGAAAAACTTTTCTGGAAGAAAACCGCTGGCAGCATGTAGCGATGGAAGGGGACAAGCTTGTCGCCCAATACAATCGAGATGGGATCTCACCCGCCGAGAAAAGACTGGTGGAAGGGGAAATTCAGAAAGTTCTAAGCGATGAGATCGGAATTGATAACATCATGGTGAAAACAACTTCGACTCAATCGCAAGATGTTTTCAAAGCGTTGGATAAAGTTTCCGCTCCAAAATCAGAATCTAAAAAAGAAGAAGGGCCACAGGCCACCATTAAGGCAGGTCATGCCCCTATCTCAAACAAGAAACCAGTTCCGGGTGTGGGAAAGATTATTGCCATTGGTTCTGGTAAAGGTGGCGTAGGAAAATCAACTTTTACTGCTAACCTCGCTTTGACTCTTTCACAAAGAGGTCACAAAGTTGGAATCATCGATGCTGATATTTATGGTCCATCACTTCCGATGATTTTTGGTAAGCGTGATGAAAAGCCCCGCTCAAACTCAGAAAAAAAGATTGTTCCCGTAGAAGCTTTTGGAATCAAGTTTATGAGTTTTGGTTTTTTTATTAATGAGCAAGATCCTGTCATCTGGCGTGGCCCGATGCTTGGTGGAGTCCTCAATCAATTTCTTTTTGATGTTGATTGGCAGGGAACGGATTATCTTTTGATCGATCTTCCACCGGGTACTGGAGATATTCAACTCTCTATGATTCAAAATGCCCATGTCGATGGAGCGATCATTATTTCTACTCCGCAAGACATTGCTCTTCTGGATGCCAAGAAAGGTCTCGAGATGTTTAAAAAACTCAATCTTCCAATTATTGGAATGGTTGAGAATATGAGCTCATTTATTTGTAACAGTTGTGGAATTGAACACCATATCTTTGGTTCGGGTGGAGTTGCTAAAGCCGTAGCAGAACTTCAGGTTCCTCTTCTTGGTCAGATTCCTCTCGAGATCGAGCTTCGTACTGGATCAGACACTGGTCAGCCTTACATGGCTCAGGGGTCATTTGGTGGTCGTCCAGTTTGGAAATCATTCCAGACAATCGCTAATGGTTTTGATAGTTTCTTCCTTCCCGAAGCTCCACCAGAAAAAACAGGATTTTTTTCAAAAATTTTGGGAATGAATAAGTAGTATGGTTGAATTAAAGATTTTATCCATCATTGAAGAACAAATTTCAGTTCAGTTCACTGGTAAAGTGAATGTGCTTTCGATGTATAATCGTCAGTTTTTGGGACACTTGATTTTTAAAGATGGAGAAATACTTCAGGTTTTATTTCAAGGCCTTTCAGGTTTGAAAGCATTCTATCAAATACTGATTCAAGAATTTTCGCTTACTCCCTATGAGTATGTCGTTGAACCAGAAGTGGTGGAAGATAAAGAACGTCAGATCCATTATCCATATGCTGTTCTTAAAAATAAGCTGCAAGAAGTAATAAAACTCTACAAAGAATCCATTAAACTCAGACCACCTGAGAATGTTAAAATTCTTTCAGAGGCCAGTTTCCTTGAATCTACCGATGCTGTTTCGCCGGAAGAATTTGAGGTTCTTCTGGCTCTGACTGAGTGGACTAACCCAAATGACATATACCGCCATTGCCATTTATTGGACCATGAGATCACATTGGCCTTAGTAAGTTTGCGAAAAAAGGGAGCCTTGAAGATCATCGCATCCCAAAACAATCCCTAATGACGAGTTCTATCAAAACCGTTAAAATACCCCAAAATATTATCTAGGGGTAAGCATGAAATCACAGAAACAAAACCAAGGTGAACTTAAAGAACTTACGATCAAAATCGATAAGCAAGTTGCTGAAGACTTTGAGACTATGGTTAAGAATACAAACATCTCGATGAATGATTTGGTAGTTACGGCAATGAAACGTTTCCGTTCTTCTCACAACGATTATTTAAAACAAGTTCCAATGACTGAATAAAAAAAGACTCCTTCGGGAGCCTTTTTTTGCTTATCGACCAATTGATAACTCTTTGATCAATCTGACTGGAATGACTGTGTAGATTGTAGAGGATCCAGATAGTCCCTCCCCATTTTCTGTATAAAGTTTAGACAGTCCTGAAATTTCTAACCAGTTTGACTGGTGAAGCCACAAGATTCCGCACTCTTAATCCCTCTCTTTTTGGCCTTCCCCTTGCTTAGTAGTTAGCAAACACAGGGGTATTGTATGCGATGGGAACAACATAAGAAAAAGACAATCGTAAGCGTCGTTTTTGCACTCTTTGTAGTGACTGGAACGTACAACGCTGTCGTGATTAATTCTGAATCTCTTATCAGTTCAACAGATGTCCGCTTCGTTAAACGCCTAGATGAAATCTACGGAGTAACGAAAACTGGTAATCGTAATACTGCATCTGTTCAATGGCAGAAAATTCCAACAATTTCTTCAGCACCAATAAGAACTGCAAATAGATTCCAACCTCAACCTTCAAATTCATCAGGTGATGGATTCAGTAACTTCGCTTCGGAAGTCGTCATTCCCGCTGCAGCAGTTCAAGAAAGTCTGAGTCTGACTCTTAACGAAGTTGTTAATCCAAAAAGATGGCCAAGTGGATTACCTAACGGTCAATTCTCAGGAACTCTCTCAACCAATAATGGTGTGATTGAAGGTCTAAACGTTTCATTACCTAACGGTGAAGGTGTAGCTGTTTCATTCTCTGAAATGTCGGGTAACGTTTTTGAATATGACCTTAATAATGAAGTTTATAGCGGGATGATGTATCAAGTGGATCAAAACTCTTACATGGTGACATTAACTAATGGTCCACTTGAAGGTACAAGACTTCGCTTCTTAGGTGAACCATCACAAGATGAAAAAGATGTTATCGAAGCCCAGGTTGCAGAAAGTGCAAGTCAGGCGATTGGAAATACAGAAGGAAACCTTCCGGAAATAAACGATCAACAAGCACAACAAATGGGTCAGTCGGAACAAATAGCTTCTGCTGCACCAGCTGAACCGAACTCAACTGAAGCCATCAGCTATGGATCTGTTGAGCCGCAAGCTGAAGTTGCAGAGACTATTCAAGCGGAGGAAGCCCCTCAAGAACTTCAGGCACAAAATGATAATTCAGAAGCAGCGATGTAATATAATTTAAAGTAGGTTTTTATGAAATTTCTAAGCCTCATGATTTTACTTCTAACTTTGGTTGCTTGTGGGAAAGAAAGTAAAACGAATTCTTCTTCGAGCTCAACTCAGCTTTCAGTTAATGGACTAAACCTAACTACATCAACTGTAAGTATTCCGAAGGCGGGAGTTATTGGTGGGGGACCTTCAATCATGATTAACGGAACTAGTTATCAAATTGATTCAAGTGCCTCATCCTCAAATGTTTCTCAATATCTTATGGCGCTATCATATGGTCGCGCTGGAGTAACTCCTATTTCTCAGGATAATTTAAGTACGAATTATAGAGTAGGATATTATGGATCAATCGTTCAGGGTGCTTGTACATTCAACCCTATGGCGACTTGCTCTAATGCAGTTCTGACTCAGTTAATGGCTTACTAATAACTATAAAAAGATAAAAAAAAAGCCGGCCTGCGCCGGCTTTTTTTTATTTCTAGGTCTTATTTTCCTAAAAGCTTTTTGAATTCTTCAGTCATGATTGGAACGATTGTGAAAAGATCTCCAACAATTCCGTAATCAGCTTTAGTAAAGATCGGAGCATCAGGGTCGGTGTTGATAGCAACAATTACTTTAGAAGTACGCATACCAGCTAAATGTTGAATCGCGCCCGATACACCACAAGCAATATAAAGAGATGGAGCAACTGTTTTACCAGTCTGACCAACCTGCATAGCATGTGGAGCAAATCCTGAATCCACAGCAGCTCTTGAAGCACCAACTGTGGCACCTAAAACATCTGCAAGTGTATTGAGGATAGCGAAGTTTTCAGCATTCTTCATGGCACGACCACCAGTTACGATGATGTTAGCTTCTGTTAAATCTGTTTTTGTAGAAGTTGCTTTAACAATTTCTTTGATCATCGCACGGATATCACCAGCGTTAGCATTTACGTCCGAAGCATTACCTGCACCAGCAGCTACACCTTCAGTCATACCAAGCGCGTTGGGACGAATTGAAATGAAATGAGGTTTAGGTCCTGTAACTTCAACTTTGGCCAAGCACTTTCCAGAGAAGAAAGGACGAGTTCCAGCGAAAGTTCCACCATCCATTGTAAAATTAACAACGTCTGAAGCAAGTCCTGCATCAAATTTTGTAGCAAGACGTGGAAGAAGATCTTTACCAATTGAAGTTGCTCCACCAAAAACATAGTCATAGCTTTTTGACTTAATGAATTCAGCCAATGCGTTTGCATAGCCTTCTGGAGAATACTTATCGAGGTTTGCACCTTTAAGTTTGTGAACGTTGGCTGCTCCGCCTTTAGCGAGAACAGCAACTTGGTCAGCCGAGATATCGCCGAAAACAGCAACGTCAGCAGACTGGCCTCCAAGTTTACCAAGAATTTCTAATGTAACTGGCTTCACATGACCATCATGGAGCTCAGTAAAAACTAATACGTTAGCCATATAAGATTCCTTATAAAAAAATTAAAGTACTTTTGCTTCAGTACGAAGAAGACCAACTACTTGAGCTACAACATCTTTCTGTTTAGCTGCATCCATTGCATCATATTTTTTCCCAACTGGTTTTTCAGGTGGAAGTTTGAAGCCAGAATACTTCACCCGGCGGTCAGCATCTGAAACGCCAACGTCAGCGAGTGAATATTGGGCCATAGGCTTTTTCTTAGCTTTCATGATTCCTGGAAGAGAAGCATATCTCGGAGTGTTTAAGCCTTTGTTACAAGCAAGAACACATGGGCCTGAGAGTTCGTAAACTTCCAAAGCTCCACCTTCTACTTCGCGTTTAACTTTTACGTTTGTTCCACTCATCTCGAATCCAACAATCACAGATACTGAAGGCAAGTTAAACATTTCAGCAAGAATTTGTGGAACTTGAAGAGCATCGTCATCGATAGCTTGCTTACCAGCAAGAATCAAATCTGCTTTCTTGCCTGATTTTTCAATTGCGCCTTTAAGAGCTTTTGCAATCGAGTATGAATCAAGATTGTCACCGGCTTCAACCAGAGCAGCATCGTCTGCACCCATCGCCATTGCTGTACGAAGAGCTTCAGTATCTTTTGCAGATCCAACACGAAGGACTGTGATATTAGCAGCAGCATTCGAAGCTTTGATCAAAAGTGCTTGTTCAACAGCGTATTCATCATAAGGATTCATAATCCATTTAATTGAAGCTGTTTCGATGAAACTTCCATCACTCGTTGGAATGATTTTTGTTTCTGTGTCTGGAACTTGCTTCACGCACACAAAAATATTCATTTTCAATTCTCCCTTTAAGAGTCTTTTATTTTAACAATTCGCGGGCCATTACCAGACGCTGAATCTGAGAAGTCCCTTCGTAAATTTGAATGAGTTTAGCGTCGCGCATGAGTTTCTCTACCGGATATTCCTTAGAGTACCCATAACCGCCATAAATTTGTACT
>JBBARF010000046.1:0-25604 GCA_040399925.1 Bacteriovoracaceae bacterium | reverse complement strand
TTGCCTGAGTTGATCCCCGTGGATTCCTGGCTCGATGAAATACGAGAAAGCAGTTATGACTGGTGGGGTCATAACCGCTTTAAGGCTTGTGCAAGCCGTTTTTTAGACGGTCTTACGACGACGGTATGCCAGTGCCAGACCTGCGGCACCGACTCCGAACAATGCCATGGAGCCGGGTTCAGGGATTGCGACGGGGTTAGCGGTACCTGAGATCAGGACCACCAGGCCGCTGGGCGCTTTGGAAAATATCTGCAAAGGTTTAAAAGAAACCTTTCCTAAGCACCATTTAAAAGTTCTTTTTGGCTGTGGTGGAGACAGAGATCGTAGCAAACGACCTAAAATGGCTGCTGTTGTTGATCATTGGGCAGAAGAAATTTATGTAACAAGCGATAACCCACGCTCTGAAGATCCAGTCCAGATTATCGATGATATTTTGAAGGGAATTAAGGCCACTTCGTTTAAAAAAATAATCGAAAGACCGGCAGCTGTTCAAACAGCTTTTAAAGAACTTAAAGATAATGAAATTCTCCTTCTGGCCGGTAAAGGTCATGAAGACTACATTCTGATTCACGGGGTGAAACATCCTTACAGTGACATCAAACAGGTCGATGATTTTCTAGCAAGGAATACCAAATGATTGATTTAATAAATTTAAAAAAATGTTCTAGTCTGATTAACAGAGGTCATAACTTTGAAGGTTCTCTCAATTTTTGCACTGATACCCGCAAGTACGGCCATCCTTCTGCGTTTGTTGCGATTCCCGGCGAGAAAGTTAATCCGCTGGATATGATTGGAAAACTTTTGAATGAAGAATGCCCCTTAGTTGTGTATCAATTAGATTCAATCAACGAAGAAAAAGTAAAAATTCTCTCATCAAAATTTCCCAAGACAAAATTTCAACCGGTAAAAGACAGTGTTACTTTTCTTCAGGAACTGACTCATCATCATATTATTCAGTGGAAAGGAAAAAACCCTAAGAATACTGTTTTTTCAATCTCAGGCTCAAACGGCAAAACGACTCATAAAGAAATGCTTTCTCATATGTTAAGAACAGTTCTTCCTGGAAAGGTTGTCGCCACTGAGAAGAACAATAATAATCATCTGGGTGTTCCTTTAACTCTATTAAATGTCACCGACCAAACTGAAATCATTGTTCTGGAACTTGGGAGTAATCACCCAGGAGAAATTAAAGTTCTATGTGACATTGCTCAGCCCAATGCTGGTCTGACTACTAATATTGGTGCCACCCACTTAGAATTTTTTGGGACTGAAGAAAAAGTGTATGAAGAAGAGTCTTATCTCTATCATGCGGTGAAATCTGTTACTCATGGGACTGGTTTCTTTTTAATTAATAAAGACGATAAGTTTCTCGCACAACTTCCTAAAACAAGTGGATCTGTAGTTTATGGTGAAAGTTCTGGTGTTGAGGCGCATGTAGAGTTTCAAGAAAATGGTGCTTCGATCACTTATAAAGGTCAGACGCTGGTTGCAGTTAATAATCACATTACGGGAAAGCATAATAAGCTTAATCTTGTGACATGCTTATTTATTGCAAATCATTTCTATCCAGAGCTTAAGCAAAAATTTATTGAAGCTGGAAAGGAATTTAAACCGACGAAAAATAGATCTGAATGGATTGATTTTGAAAAACGTCAGGTTTATCTTGATGCCTATAATGCAAATCCTTCTTCTATGAAGGCTGCTTTGTTAGGTTTTAAAGACAGTATTATCTCTCAGGGTTTCAAACTTTCTGACTCATGTGTAGTTTTAGGTGATATGAATGAGCTGGGTGATTCGACACCAACGTATCATCAGGACGTAGGTGAGTATGTTAAGAGTCTGGGTTTCCCTAATGTGTACTTCGTAGGACGTTATTCTCAGTTCTATAAAAAAGGTTTTTCCGCTGGTGAGGAACGCTCGAGCAGTGCTGCATTTAAAAATGAGTACCGTTCTGAATGCATTAAGAATTTCTCAATTCACTTCATAAAGGGTTCTCGCTCTTTACAATTGGAGTCACTCTTCGATATAACTTAAGTTTATCTTTTTTAAAGGGATAGACATGCTCTATCATTGGCTTTATCCATTAAGTCAAAATAACCATTTGTTCAATGTTTTCAAGTACATCACCTTCCGATCGTTTCTTGCATTCATCATCGCTACGTTGGTATCAATTCTTTGGGGCAAGCGTTTCATCGCTCTCATGAAATTAAAACAGTTCGGGCAGACTATCCGTGATGATGGTCCCGAGACGCATAAGAAGAAAAAAGGCACTCCGACCTTCGGTGGTGTCTTCATTATTGGAAGTGCCGTGCTGGCGTGTGCCATTTGTGGTAACTTTGTTTCTTTTCCATTTCTGATCGCTTTGTTTGTGACGATCTCCTACTTCTTCTTGGGTGGTATTGATGACTATTTCAAGGTTCTTAAAAAGAACACCAAGGGTGTTAGCGCTCGTCAAAAACTGTTATGGCAATTCTCAACAGGACTAATAGCCAGTTTTGTCATGATCAAGTACGGTGTGACTGATTCTCAGGTTTATCTTCCTTTCATAAAAGATGCTGTTATCGACATTGGTTGGATTTATGTTCCTTTTGCAGCCTTTGTTATCGTGGGTTCATCAAATGCTTTGAACTTAACTGATGGCCTAGATGGTTTAGCAATTGGTCCAACAATAGTTTCTGCTGCGACTCTTGGTTTTCTCGCCTACCTTGCAGGGCATACAGAGTTAGCGCAATACCTCTTGATTCCCCACGTTCCTGATGTGGGTGAGCTCTTGGTACTCGTGGCAGCGATCATTGGTGCCGGAGTTGGTTTCCTTTGGTACAACGCTTATCCAGCTGAAATTTTCATGGGAGATGTGGGTTCACTTTCTCTCGGTGGATGTTTAGGAACGATTGCTGTTTTAACCAAAAATGAATTTTTATTTGTCTTGATCGGCGGGATTTTTGTGATCGAAGCCGTTTCAGTTATTTTGCAGGTTGCTTCGTTTAAGACAAGAGGAAAAAGAATTTTCAAGATGGCCCCGATCCATCACCACTTCGAACTGAAAGGGTGGCCGGAGACGAAGGTGATCGTGAGATTCTGGATTATAAGCCTGGTGTTTGCCATTCTCTCTCTCGCGACGTTGAAGCTTAGATAATATTTTTAAGGAGTCTCTATGATGGAAAAGTATAAAGGTAAAAAAGTCCTGGTCGTGGGTCTTGGTAAAACAGGATTTGCCCTGATTAACCTTTTCACTCAACTTGGTTGTGAAATTAAAGTTACAGATATCAAACCTATCTTTGATCTTAATAAACAAGTTAAGCGCCTCAAAAAGATTAATCCAACCCCAGGGATGACTCTTGGAGAACATAAAGATGAAGACTTCATTGATGCTGACATCATTGTTTATTCATCTTCTATTGATTACAACCTTCCTCAGTTAAAAGTTGCTCGTGAGCACGGGCGCAAAGTTTATTCAGACTTCGCCTTTGCTTATGAAAACTGCACAAAACCAATCGTTGCTGTTTGCGGAAGTCATGGACGTACAATTACTTCTCATATGATCGGGTACACGCTTAAACTTGATAAGAAGAACGTTTTTGTGGGTGGAACTTCTGAAGAGCCATTCATTAATTTCCTTTCTCTTCCTAATAAAGAAGAAATTGATTACTGCGTGGTTGAAGTGTCTCCACTTCAGCTTCAAACAGTTGAAAGTTTCAAGCCTATTCTTGCTGTTTATCCAAACCTTGAAGAAAAAAACCTCGGGGGGCGATTCAAGTCTTCAGCTGAATATCTTGATACAGCACTAAAAGTTGCTCGCAATCTTGGTCCTGAGAATTACCTAGTTGTTAACTTTGATAAACTGGCTTCAAACTCCGTTTTGAGATCTTCTCAGGCGCAGACATTCTGGTACTCGAGAAAGTCATTCGTAACGATGGGTGTGATCTCTGAAATTCAGGGAACTCACTTCCATGATAAACGTATTCATTCAAACATCCATTTCCATTCAGAATTCAAAGTGACTGACATGAGAATCGTAGGCGTAAATAACCGCGAAAATCTCATGGCGGCTATGACTGCATGTAAGGCACTTCGTGTTTCTGATCAGGCGATTCAACAATGTATTGAGAAATTCCCTGGAATTCCTCACCGTCTTGAGTTCGTGGTTGAGAAAAACGGCGTTCGTTTCTATAACGACTCTAAGTCAGAGACGATGGAAGAACTCAAAATATCTCTTGAAGCATTCAAGGATCCAGTCATTTTGATAGCCGGTGGTAAAGAGATCGAAGGCATTCCTTTCGATAAATATGCCAACATTATTAAAGAGAAGGTTCGTGTTCTAGTTCTCGTGGGTGAAGTGAAAGAAACGATGAACCGCGTTCTTGGTGATTCAACTCAAACTTACCTTGTGGGATCTTTCGATGAGTCTGTTCTTCTGGCTTACCAGAAATCAAGAACAGGTGACACGATTCTCCTCTGTCCGGGTAATGATTCAAGTGATGTGTTCCGCGATTTCGAAGAGAAAGGGAACTATTACAAAAAACTTATTTTCCAACTTTGATTTTACGAAGGGGGCCTTTAGGCCCCTTTTTTTTTGCTCGAAAATCATAGGGGCACTTAACTTCCTTGCAGTGAATTAGTCTCTCTATTAGACTGATACTATGAAAGAAAACACAGACACAAATAACAGACTAGAAAAGTTAACTAACTATTTTCTGATCAATGTCTTCTTCCTCATACTTTTCGGCGTAATCATGGTTTTTTCGGCGAGCTATATGTACGCCACAGAAAACATGGGTTCGAGTTATTTCTTTTTAACGAAACAGTTGATCTTTATTGTTTTGGGTTTGGCCCTCGCCATTATTTTTTCTAAACTCAAAATTCTCTATCTCTATAAAAAAGCTTATTTGATTAATGGCTTCTTTTGCTTTCTCGTTACGTTAACTCTCGTTCCTGGCCTTCGGGTTGTGATCAAAGGCTCACGTCGTTGGTTGAATCTTGGGTTTATGAATTTACAGCCTGGTGAATTTTTAAAATTCACACTAATGCTGGCAGCGATCCGCTATTTTGAAAACTTCAACAACTATAGCCCAAAACAAAGAGTGATCTATCTTTCAGGTCTGATGTATCCATTAGCGATTTTCATTCTTCAACCGGACTTTGGAACATTCTTTATTTCTGCGATGATTATTGGTTTTATCGCTTTTTTAAGTTCTTTCCCCCGTAAATACTTTTACGCTACGCTAGTTTTAGGATTTATTGCTGCACTTGGGATTCTGGTTTCGGCTCCCTACCGTATGAGACGCGTTCTGACTTTTTTAGACCCATGGAAAGATCCCCGAGGAAGTGGATTCCAGGTTATTCAGTCCTTTCTGGCTTTTGCTAACGGATCTTTCTTTGGTCAAGGTCTCGGTAATAGTAACGAAAAATTATTTTATCTTCCTGAAGCCTATAACGATTTTATTTTTTCAGTTGTCGGGGAAGAGCTTGGTTTTATCGGTGTGATTGCCACCGCGCTTATGTTTGTAAGCTTTATCTTCATTGGTTTTAAAATGGCTATTACGCTTAAGTCGAGAGTTGGAAGCATTATGGTCACGACCGTAATTTTTGCGATCGGATTTCAGGCCTTCTTAAATATGGGTGTGGTTTTGGGTGTCCTTCCTACCAAGGGATTAAACCTTCCGTTCATTAGTTATGGTGGATCTTCTATGGTCGCTAATCTTGGTGCTTTGGGATTGATCTTTGCCTGCATAAAGATTCAACCTGGAGATGCCAAATCGGTTAAAGAAAAAGGCAAAGAATCTCCTCTTCGTGCTCTTAAGAGCGCGTTTAATTAATATGAAATACGCTGTTTTAGTTGCTGGTGGTACTGGTGGACACATCAATGCAGCCTTGGCTGTAGGAGAAGCTCTTAAAGAACAAAGTTTTGATATTCTCTATCTCACAGGCAAGCGGCCTCTTGATTACAAACTCTTTGATGGTCAAAATGTTCTAAATCTCAATTCCAGACCTCTGCGTACAAATAATCCTATTCAGCTTTTTAAAAACATCCTGATGAACTTCATGAGTTTCGTGAAGATCTTTTTTCTATATTTAAAAAAACGTCCCCAATTTATTGTCGGGGCCGGTGGTTATGTTTGTGGTCCAACGCTCCTCGCGGGTTATCTCCAATTCATTCCTGTTTTTATTATAGAACAGAATGCCGTGATGGGATTAACCAATAAAATTTTGGGCTGGATTTCAACTCGCATTTTTGTTCATTTCACTAAAACGAAAGGCCTCTCTTCTAATCTGGCAAAAAAAGTTCGAGTGGTTGGAAATCCTACACGAAAATCAATCCAACCTGTAGCAGTGAAGAGACTTGAAGGTGATTTGAAAGTCCTCGTTTTTGGCGGAAGTTTAGGAGCGACTCAAATTAATAAAGTCATTTTTGATATTCTTAAAGTGACCTCACTTCAAAATCTCGAGATTCATCATCAGATTGGTGGCGATCAGAAAGCGCCTGAAATTGAGACTAAAGTTAAGTATACGCCGATGAATTACATCAACCATATTCAGAAAGAATACGAGTGGTGTGATGTCATTATAGCCCGCTCAGGCGCAAGTACCGTATCTGAGCTAGCGATCATTAAAAAGCCTGTGCTTATTTTTCCTTTTCCTCAGGCAACTGATAACCATCAGTTTTTCAACGCTCAAATCTTTAAGGAAGAATCTGATTTTACAGTAGATGTTCTTGACCCTAAGCTTCCCCATGATGACGCTGTTAAGCGTACGGAAGAATTTCTGGTCAAGGCATCTCGCGGAGAGCTAAAGTACTCAACAAAACCTGCTCCTGGTAATAATACCTGTGACGAAATTTTGCGTGAGATAAAATCAAATGTTGGGATGGCTTAAAAGCACAAAACTGCACTTTATTGGAATCGGCGGCATCGGCATGAGTGGTATAGCTGAGGTCTTAATTGATCTTGGTTGTGAAGTCTCAGGATCCGATCTTCAGGCATCATCAGTTACTGAAAATTTACAGAAAAAAGGCGCCAAGGTATTCATCGGCCATCAGGCATCGAACGTTGCAAATGCAAGTTTGATTGTCTACAGTTCTGCAATTAATCCAAAAAATCCCGAAGTCTCCCGCGCTCTTGAATTACAAATTCCCATGATCAGACGAGCAGAAATGCTGGCTGAGCTCATGCGTTTGAAATACGGAATAGCTATTGCTGGTTCTCATGGTAAAACCACGACAACCAGTTTAGTCGCGACAATCTTCAATGAAGCAAGAATGGATGCCACTTATATTATCGGTGGGATTGTTCATAACCTTGGTGGAAATGCCCGCAAGGGTGAAGGCCCTTATCTTATTGCCGAAGCCGATGAGTCAGATGGATCTTTTCTTTTGCTAAGTCCAATCATGGCAGCGATTACTAATATTGATAATGATCACCTTGATCACTACGGTTCAGAAGAAAAAATTGTGGAAGCTTTCGTGAGTTTTGCGAACAAGCTTCCTTTTTACGGACGAATTGCACTAAATGCTAACGATGTTCCGAGTACTAAAATTAAAAGTCTCGTTAAGCGTCCAACTCTTTGGTACGGCATTGATACAGAAGCTGACTATGTGGCAACAAATGTAGAGATGTCAGCTTCCGGTACTTCTTTTGACCTAACTGCTGAAGGAATAAAGATTGGCCTTATTAAAACTCACCTCATGGGCACTCATAATATTTCAAATACACTCGCCGCGATCACGATGTCCCATCAAGCAGGGATTGGATTTGATGTAATTCAAAAAGGTCTATTGAATTTCCAAGGTGTCGGTCGTCGCCTAGAAAAGGTTTATGAGAAAGGTCAATTTGTTGTAATGGATGATTATGGTCATCACCCTACGGAAGTTAAGGCGACTATCAGTACATTGAAAAAAGTGGATAAGCGTCCACTCTGTGTAGTGTTTGAACCGCATCGCTATACTCGAACTCAAAACTTCTGGAAAGAATTTCAGGAAGCATTCACTGGTGCTGATGAGGTTTACATCACTCCTATTTATGCGGCGTCTGAGCCAACGATTGAAGGAATTACCAGCGAAAATCTAGTGCACGATATGAAGAAAAATGGTTTTCCTGTTCATTTCCTTTCAGATCTTGGTGGAATGAAAGAAATCCTTCTCAAAAAGAAAAATGATCAAACTATCTTTCTTACTTTGGGTGCAGGAGCAATCTCCAAAAAGATCCGTGAGATCGTTAAATTTCTATGAGTATCAATAAAAGTATTACATCCATTCCGAGTTGTGAAATTTTACTGGATAAAGATCTTTCGTCTTATACAACCTTTAAGCTCAAAAGTGTGGGAGATGTCATTGAGGTTAGGTCGATTCCGGCCCTACAAGAACTTCTTAAACTCTTAAACACTCATTTAAAAAAATATCTTATTATCGGATGGGGAGCTAATCAGATCCTTCCTCCTGTGTGTGATTTTTACATCATTCATTTAAATTTTGATATTTCACCAACTTTTTTAGCAGACGCTAAAACAGAATATATTCTTCCGGCTTCAATCGGTTTAAATCAGCTCACGGGTCACGCTGTTAAATTTGGATTGAAAGGATGGGAAATCTTCACTGGAATTCCTGCTTCACTTGGTGGCGCCATCTATATGAATGCAGGCACAAATTTGGGAGAAATCGGATCCTTGGTTAAAGAAGTAAAACTCGTGACCATGGATGGTGAGATCCGAACTGAAAAAATAACGGCTCAATCATTTTCATACCGTCACAACCATTTCGTTCGAGCTGGTGAAGTTATCGTTGAGGCTACACTGATTCATCAAGGACAGGATCCGGCGATCTCACAAAAAATCAAAGATTATCTGGAATACCGTAAAAAAACCCAACCACTTGCAACCAAGAACTGTGGTTGTGTCTTCAAAAATCCCGCTAAAGAGTTACAGGCGGGACGCTTGATTGATTCACTTGGGTTAAAGGGTTTTCAAGTTGGCAACCTTCGAATCAGCCCCAAGCACGCCAACTTCATGGAAAATCTAGGTGAATCCAATTGGGATCACTTTAAATCCCTGGTTGATGTCATTCAGTACGAGATGGATCACTTCTATGGAATAGAGTTTGAATTGGAAGTAAAAATCCCCTACAATTAATTCATGAGATATATTTTAGTATCAGTGCTAAGCCTAATAACTGCTGTCTCAGCATTCGGTTCGATATCCGACTCCTTTACTCAGAAGGAAATCAAGTACCGTTCATATTTCGGTGAATGCCCATCAAAATCCTCTGGGGATTTTGCTATGACCATCATGAAAGAGTTCGAGAAAAAGCATTCCCTCAAAGATGTGAAAGAAAGAATCCTCAATGAAAAGCTGGATGAAAAACACTACCTCTCTAATTACAGAATTAGTTATAACCCGGTTATAAAATCACTTCGTATCAACTTAGAATGTCCTGAACCTCTTGCAAAAGTTCAGGTTTACAAAGTGAACGGAGAGGAGCACTACTCTGCAATTCTTGGATCAAATGCCAAACTCTATGAGCCTGGTTATGAAAATCTAATGAAGGTGGAGAAAAAACTCAATTACAACTTACCTCTTCTGGCAATTTCGATTGGCCAGATTGATGGCGATGCCCCTACGGCATTGGCCTCATTTATTAAGCTTATGGATAGTGATTTAAGAAAGCAAATTTCTGAAATTATTCTGAGCAAAAATAATGACTTAACAATCGTGTTTGCACTTGGAGGAAAAGCCACCAGTGTTTTCATGGGGGCAGATCTTTGGGAAGAAAAATTAACCAAACTTGCTAAGGTTGTGGGCTATGTTTCTAAGAACAAGCGCTATCCAACCAGCATTAACTTGGTCAATGCGAAAAAGGTCGTTGTCAAGTTCTCCGACAATATCTAAAATTTTATTAGAGGCTAAGATAGCCTCCGTTAAATAGTCAGAATGAATCTGCTCTCTTCCATTGCGGAGGAGATTTTTGAGAAGGGAATCTCATGAGTACCAAGAACGTTATTGTCGCATTAGATATTGGGACGACAAAAGTTGTTACCCTTATTGCGAACCAAACTTCTAAAAGTTTAGATATCCTCGGTGTAGGTTCTCACCCAAGTCACGGTTTAAAGAAAGGTTCTGTTGTAAATATCGAAAAAACTGTTGAATCGATTCGTTCTTCTATTGAAGAAGCCAAACTCATGGCAGGAATCGAAGATTTAGAATCTGCGACGATTGGTATTGCAGGAAATCACATTTACTGTTTCAACTCATCAGGAGTTGTGCCGGTTAAAAATAAAGAAATTACTCAGGCTGATGTTGATCGTGTAGTTGAAGCAGCGAAAGCTGTTTTGATTCCTTCTGATCGAGAAATTCTTCATGTCATTCCACAAGAATTCAAAGTGGATAATACAGTAGGAATCAAAAACCCTGTAGGCATGTGCGGATCACGTTTGGAAGTGAATGTTCACATCGTGACGGGAAAAACTCCCCTTATCCACAATCTTATTAAATGTGTAGAACATGCAGGTCTTAAAGCAAATTCTATCATTCTTCAGCCAATTGCTTCTTCACGCTCGGTTCTTTCTCAAGAAGAAAAAGAACTCGGTGTGTTCTTGATCGATATTGGTGGCGGAACAACCGATGTTGCCGTTTGGAAAGAAGGGAGTCTCATCCACTCTCAAATCATTCCTCTTGGCGGGAATCACTTCACTAACGATTTAGCGGTCGCTTTAAAAATTCCACATAATGAAGCTGAAAGGATCAAACTGGCCCATGGGACAGTCCTAAATCAGGTCCAGTTAAGCGAAACTTATTTAACAGTTCAGGGACTTTCCGGCACCAGACCGCGTGAAGTATCTATGAGCTTTGTTGCTGAAATTCTTGGCGCCAGAGCCGAAGAACTGTTCCAAGTCATCCGTGAGATGGTGTTGGAGAAGAACTTGCAGGATGAGATCACTGGAGGCTTCGTGCTCACTGGTGGAGGTGCACTTATTAGACATTTACCTGAAATGGCAGAGTATCTTTTAGAGAAGCCTGTTAAGGTGGGTTATCCAACGGCATTCGGTGGAATGACCACGGCCATGCAACATCCAAAATTTTCAACTGTTCTGGGACTGCTTCAAGAATCAAATCATGTTTCAATTGCTCGTTCACGAGATGAGAAAGTAGAAGACGAATCAGATATGTTTGATAAACTAGGTAAGTCTTTAAAGAATGTATTCAAAGAAATTTTTTAATTCGGAGGATTATATGTTCGACATCGCAGACAACTCGGCTCTACCAGCTGGCGCCAAAATCAAAGTTATTGGTGTAGGTGGCGGTGGATGTAATGCTGTTAACACCATGATCCGTTCAGGCCTTATAGGCGTAGAATACATCGTTGCTAACACAGATTCACAAGCACTCAATGCAAGCTTGGCCGGAACTAAACTCCGTCTAGGTGGAAATATCACCAAGGGCCTCGGGGCTGGTGCTAACCCTGAAGTTGGTCGCAAAGCTGCGATCGAAGATTATGAAAGACTGTCAGAAGTTCTGGCTGGTGCTGACATGGTTTTCGTAACTGCAGGTATGGGCGGCGGAACAGGAACAGGTGCTGCTCCAGTTATTGCAAAACTCGCTCGCGAAATGGGAGCTCTTACTGTTGGCGTGGTGACAAAACCATTCGCTTTCGAAGGTAAGAAGCGTGCTCGTCAAGCTGAAGAGGGAATTCGTTCTCTTGAAGAGTCTGTTGATTCACTCATCTGCATTCCAAACCAAAGACTCTTGCAACTTGCGGGAGAAAATCTCTCTCTTGTTGATACATTCAAAGCCGCTGATGAAGTTCTTTTGAATGCTGTTCAAGGTATTTCTGATTTGATCAATAACACTGGTCTCATCAACGCTGACTTTGCTGACGTTTCTACGGTGATGACTAATAAAGGTCTTTCACTCATGGGAACTGGAACAGCGATGGGTCCAGATCGCGCTATGAAAGCTGCGAAACAGGCCATCAGTTCTCCACTTCTTGAAGATGTTTCAATTGACGGTGCAACTGGCATCATCATTAACATCACTGGAAATAGCTCTCTTACAACTCATGAAACGAACCAAGCTGTTACTTTAATTATGGAAGCTGCTGATGAAGATGCTGAAATCATTTTCGGAACAGTTATCGACGATACGATGGGTGAGAACATCAAAGTTACTGTTATTGCGACTGGTCTTCAGTCTCTTCGTAAAGAAGTGAACAACGGTTACGCAAATACAGTTCGTACAGCTCCAGTAGCTCCGACTTTTATTGAAACAGCTGCTCCAATCAGAGTTGTGGAAACTCCAAAGTACGAAGCTCCTAAAATGGAAACTCGTGAAGCTACTCCTGTTGAAGCAAAAAAGAATACTGATTACGCTGTTAAATCAGAAATCATCTTTGATTTTGAACGTGAAGAAGTAAAACCAAACCCAGAAGCAAAGCCTAAAATTAACTGGGCAGAAAAACTTCAAAGTGCTGCTTCAAAGTATGAGACACAAAAGAATTTTGATGCTCCTGCAAGAACGGCAGCTAACCAATCATATGAACGTCCAAATGAGTATCACCACAATGATTCAACGCCTGCTCAAGAAGCGAAAAACGAGAACCAATCTCAGAATCGTGAGAGCAGAATCAAATCTATTGCTGAAAAACTAGGCTTCTTCAATTTCGACGAGGATGAATTCGATACGCCTTCATTTATGAAGAAAAACGAACGGCCTCATGATTCTCAGATCTAACAAGAGAAGCTCGGGTAACCCCCGGGCTTTTTTTTGGTCAAATTTTTTTAAAGGGTAAAAGAAGAAAGTTTCTCTTTAATAACCTGAGCATCTTCAACAATGGCAAACATCACTAGGTAAGTTTCAATAAAGTCCTGATCAACATTAATTTTGTAGTGAGTCTCGATATAAGAGGGAAGATTTTCGTTTTGAAACAAGTTCTTCTTCACATCGTAGAGTCTTACACCTTGCTCAGGATCCTGAGTAGAGGTTTTCACTGTCAAAACTTCAGTCCACTCTTTATTCATGAGGAGAGGTAAATGCTCTTTGCAAAAATGGAGTGCCTTGAAGGGCTTAATACATTGTCGGCAAAAAAGATGATCACAAACAGCACAAGAAACCTCGCCTGGCTCTTCAGGATGATTAGGACAGAAGAGTTCAAGACGTCGGGATTTAATTTTCTCAGCTTCTTTAAACCGCGCCAGAACATCGGGATGATAGGCCGGACCCACTGTATCGGTATGTTTAATTTCTGAAGCCGGATTTTGCTGGGGAGGAAGATGTTGCTTACCCATACGATAGATCAAAACAACCAGTAGACCCACAATGAGGAGCAGTAAAATGAGTGCAATGAGAATAAGAACAAAAGCCATGGTTTCCATAGCTTAATCTTAATAAAAAAAATCCGATTTCAATAGAGGTGAACTTCAGTGACGGGCTTATATCCAACGAGATTATTGTAAAACTGGCGGGTTAAAATCTTTAACTGATCTTTAAAATAGCCATCCTCACGACTCGAAAGGTCTTTTTTGATGGCCTGTAGCAGGCGCTTATTGAGCTGATCCAGAGATTCATTAACCATTAAAGGTAAACCGATCGGAGTGATTTCCAGAAGTTCATTCTGGCGGTTATAACTAATGAAAACAACCCCTTGAGTGGCCATCTTTCGTCTTTGGCTGATCTGAGTTTTCTCAATAACAAGACTTTTACCATGAATCAGTACTGGTTCTTTGGCTTCATGGGTTTCTACTTTTATTGTCCCTTCACCTAAAATCACTTCATCATAGTTATAAATTAAATGAGGAGAAACTTTTGGATAGAACTCTTTAATAAAATCGTAATGTTTTTTAAGAAAGAACGATTCACCGTGAATGGGAAAATAAAAATTTGGACTAAAGTTTTTCATTAAAAGATGCAGATCTTCTTTACCTGGATGCCCAGAGGCATGAATCAAATGATCGTGGGCCGTGATGATAGAGACACCAAACTCAGTAAGTTTATTATAAATGCGTGAAATCTTTTTTTCATTTCCAGGAATAACTTTAGAACTAAAAACGACGAGATCTTTATCCGTAGGCTTGAAAGTTCCATCTTCACCATGACTAAAACGTCTTAGGGCCGAAAGAAAATCTCCCTGACAGCCAGAGAGAAAGATCAACATCTTTCCTGTCTGTCCCTTAACCTGATCAGGTTGAAAAAGCTGATCAGGTGTAATCTGCGTGTGACCAGTTTCAATCGCAGATTCCATATAGGACTTGAGTGAGCGACCCATGATCACGAGTTTGCGGCCAGCTTCAACACCCATTTTTGCAATGGCATTCATGCGATGAACGTTAGAAGCAAATAGAGTTATAAATATGCGGTCTTCTGAACGATTTATAATTTGTTCGAGATCCATCTTAAGTTCATTCTCGGAAGTGGTTTTTCCATCATTAAGAATATTTGTACTATCGATGAAGTAGGCAGTCTGAACACATTCAGAAAGTTTTTCTTTGATACGTTTAAAATCAATCGGTGCTTCATGCAATGAATTCAGATCGACTTTAAAATCTGAAATATAAAGGGCGCCCCACTTTCTATCTTTTGAACGAATGATCAAACCATTAGTCTCAGGGATAGAGTGGTTAACGTGAACGGCACAGATATCAACTTCCTTGAATGAAAGCTCATTATGAGATTCATACAATTGATACGTGAAACTTAGCTTGTGCTCTTCCAGCTTTTTTTGAATGAGATGAAGAGTAAATTGCGTGCAATAAACGGTAATGTCGGGAAATAGTCTAATCAGATGAGAAAGCGCGCCAATATGATCTTCATGCCCATGGGTAATGACTATGTTTTTAACACGGCCCGGTTCTAGAATAGTGAAATCAGGAACCAGATAATTGATGTCAAAACACTCTTCGTAAGGGAAAAGCATCCCGCAGTCGATAATAACATCTTCATTATCGGTGCGAATGAGTGTCATATTAGAGCCGATCTCTTCGACTCCACCAAGAGGCATTACTGAGAAATATTTATTTTTCAAAACTAGATGACCTTGGTTTTCTCAAGCGTGTACTGAGAATCTAAATATTCTTTGATTCTAGCAGACAAAATGAGAGAGGCAACATCGGTTTCCTCGCCTACAGTGAAGTCTGCGAACTGACGTTGAGGGTCAAGGTACTTTTGATACATGGGACGAACGGTATCATAATATTGAGAGATGACTGATTCTAAAGATCTTCCACGTTCTTTAACGTCACGGTGAAGACGTCGAGTAAATCTGATATCTGAATCAACATGGAGATAACATTTAATATCGAGCAAATCGCGGATCTCTTGATCGTAGAGAGCGAAAATTCCTTCAAATAATACAACTTTGCATGGCCCGACTTTCTCAATCTGACTGGTGCGACTACTAGTCGAAAAATCATAGATGGGACAATCTATGCTTTTACCTTTCTTCAAGTTGGTTAAGTGCTCACGCAAAAGATCCCAATCAAAAGCATTGGGATGATCGTAATTAGGCTTACCGGCAGAGGTATAATTCGATTTAGGTTGTTCAGGTAGGTAGTAGGAATCCATGTGGAGAAGGCACGAATTAGCACTGTTAATGCCCTTCATGACTTTTTTAGCAAAGGTCGTTTTCCCTGAGCCTGAGCCGCCAGCTATTCCAATAAGATATATATTTTGATTCACGGATCCGTTATGTAACAAAAAAGGACCCGATCGACCAAGGAAACCTTAAGGGATGTAAATTTTTTATCCTGCCTTCCTGGGTGACTTGGGTTATAACCCGCTACTATTAAAGGATATTTATGGATAGTTTTTGGGTTGTTACATTGTTTCATTTGCAACCGAGTCGGGAACAATGGGTCAAAATTGAGACCGAAGCGATGGGCCATTTTGAAAGTCAGGGGATTGAAGAGTTCTCTTTGACTGAAGCAGAAGTGGATGAACTTCTGGGAGATCGATCTTATTCGGGCGGAGATCTGCCTCTCGAAGTGATTGATGAGGTTGATCGCAGAGTTTTGGCCAAGCCAACTAATTATCGTTTTTTCTTTAACGACGCTGAAAAGGCGAAAGGTTTTGAAGCCTTTGCTAAAACTCATGTTTTGTCTGAAGTGCAAACCTCTGAGCATAAAACAGAAGACTGGAATGCTGAATGGAAAAAGCATTACTCACCTATTTTGGTAAATGAGCATTTAGAGATCGTTCCTTCATGGGAAACTGAATATCAAACGGCAGCGAAAGAAAAAATTATGATCTATCCAGGTCAGGGTTTTGGAACCGGAAGCCATGAAACAACTTTTCTCTGCCTAAAATTATTCACTGAAGAACTTCTCTCAATGGATATTAGAACAGTTCTGGATTTTGGATCCGGATCGGGGATTTTAGGACTTGCGACTTTTAAATTTTTCCCGGATGCGAAGGTCGATTTTTTTGATATCGATGTTGAAGCCAATAAAAATTGTTATCAAAATGCTGAGATCAATAATCTAACGGATAAAAAATTCCGATTGTTGCTTCCTGAAGTTAAAACACAAATTCACGAAAAATATGATCTGATTTACGCTAACATTCTTGAAAGTATTCTCATACAAGAGAAAAACTTTCTCCTGAGCCGTCTCGCTGTTGGTAGTAATTTGATTCTTTCAGGTCTTCTCCGTCATCAAATGGATAATATTATTAAGCTCTACTCAGTCAGCAATATGAAAATGGTGAAAAAAATCGAGAAAGGTGACTGGGGTGCTTTATTGTTCCGGAAGGAGCGCTAGTGCGGGCCCATTTCATAGCAGACTTAACTGTTAAGGATGAATACTCTCTAACCGGGGATAGCCTTCATCATTTAGTGAATGTCGTTAGAATCGAAATGGATGAGGAACTCTTACTTTTAAACGGGAAAGGGTTATCTGTGGTCACCCGTGTCTCGGGACACACAAAAAGACTATTAACCCTCAAGTATTTATCTTCTATTGAGAAGGCACGGATTGAGCAACTAGATATTGTGCTTGGTATGCCTAAGAAAGAAGCCCTCGAATTGTCGCTGAAGCAAAGTGTGGAGCTAGGTGTGGGCAAAGTCTTGCTGGTTAAATCGGCTTATTCGCAAATTAAATTCCCTGAAGAAGAAAGACTGCAAAGTTTACTGGTTTCTGCTTTGGAACAATCTAATGCAGCCTACCTGCCGCAAGTCATGAAAGCTGAATGGAGCACAATTGCGTGGGATAAATACAAGACAATTGTGTTGATGGATTCTCAAACAGATAAGTCAAAGCTTTTACCTAAAGAAGTAGGACTTGAAGCGCCGGTGCTCTTGGTGGTTGGGCCCGAAGGTGGATTTTCTACCGAAGAAAGAGATCATTTGCACGGTCTTTCTCGTGTCAAAACATTGAAGCTTCCTACCCCTATTATGAGAACCCCTACGGCCCTAGCTGCAGGAGCGGGAATCCTCTGGCAAATGTTGCTGGATTGATCTTAATGTGACACTCTTTAAAGAGTACAAAGGACGAATAATGAATTTAGAATCAACACCATCTAAGAAAAATAACATCCCTAAAACGAATGAAGATTTCTCTATGGATGATTTTGATTTTAAACCACTGACTTCTGGTCTTGGATTTCATCATCCAAAACAAGCTGAAGCCAAAGCTGTTAGTTATTCAGAAAGATCAATCCCTGTATCAACTCCGATTCTTCAAAGTATTCCAAGAAAAGATTCTTCGAACGTTTATCAAAACGATCTTTCCCTTTTTTACGGACAGCAATTAACTGTTGATCAAAAGACACCAAAATTTGAAGAGAAAGAAGAAGTTGTTTATAGAAATGCTTCAAAAGCTCAGCGCTCTTTTGCTTACATTCTTGATCTCACCATGGTCTTTTCTGTTTTAGGAATAGTCCTGACAATCATGGCCAGAACTATTGAAATGGATCTTCTCGAAGTTTGGTCTGCTTATCCAAATGAAATAACTCCGCTTGTAGTTATTATGTTCTGTGGCTTTTATGTGATCTATTTTTCGATCTTTGAAAAATCGGCCCAATCGACACTCGGAAAAAACTTATTAAATCTTAGAGTGGTAAATTCAAGAAACCAGATTCAAGAGTTTCACCTTTTGCTTCCCAGATCTTTTATTACCCTTTCTAATTTTGTGAGTCTTGGTCTTTTCTCTTACTTTGATCTTCAAAACAAAGTAACAAACTCTAAGGTTATCAGGGTTGATTAAAATGTTTTCTAAACAACTCGAAGAATTCCTTCAGAAAAATAAAGATAAGAAAATCGTTTTCACTAATGGGTGTTTTGATATTCTTCATCGTGGTCATGTTACCTATCTGGCGGAAGCTCGCAAGCTTGGTGATCTTTTAGTACTGGGTTTAAACTCAGATGCAAGTGTGAAAAGACTCAAAGGTTCTGAGCGACCAATCAATAACGAAGAAGATCGTAAGTATGTCTTGTCTCAACTCAAGTCGATCGACTTCGTTGAAATTTTCACAGAAGATACTCCTCTCGAACTGATCAAAAAAATTTCTCCTAAAATTTTAGTTAAGGGTGGAGATTGGAAGATTGATCAAATTGTTGGTGGTAAAGAAGTTCAGGCCAGTGGTGGAAATGTGTACTCTTTAAAGTTTGTTGATGGTTATTCAACAACAGCGCTTATTCATAAAATTCAAGAGCAGTGATTTTTTCTTTCTCCTCGACAACTCTCTATCGTTCATTTGAATTACCCTTTGATGGTGATGTTTTTTGTTTTTTCTCCGTCAGTGGCGCCGTTGTATGCCCAGCTGATCTAGAACTCAACTGCCTTCTTTCTACTCTTCGTCTGAAGATGCCTGTGTTGCTTTTGAAGGAGCCCCGGACAGTTCTCCCTGAGATTAATACCTCCAAGCGGTGGGATTCAGGAGAGGACTGGGTGTGGATTGCACCTCGGGCGCTTAGTCATCTTGCCGACCATTACCCCACATTTAGTCTCGACTTCGTTCCATTGAAGACCTTCCTCGCAACCTCTAAGTAACAGTAAACAGGCGATTCCTTCATTTTGTGATTTAAAACCTCAAATAGTAGTCAAATAATTCCTGAGCATTCCGATCAGCTACAGGATTGACCAAAGGGGTCAGTTACAATTTATCAGTGATTCTTTCAAGGAGTACGTTACATGGGCTTAAGAATCAACACTAACGTTGCCTCACAAGAGGTACAAAGAAACTTGAGGGCCAGTAATGCTCTTCAAGAAGCAGAGTTCTCTAAACTTTCATCAGGTAAGCGTATTACAAAATCCGCTGACGATGCTGCCGGTTTAGCGATCGCTAAAAAAATGGATGCCGAGACTAAAGGGCTTCGTATGGCATCAAGAAATGCAAACGATGCTATCTCGATGGTTCAAGTTGCCGAAGGTGGTTTGAATGAATCGAGTAACATTCTTACTCGTTTGCGCGAACTTTCGATTCAAGCTGGATCGGACACAGTGGGAGATACCGAAAGAGGTTATCTTTCTCTTGAGTACGAACAACTTGTCCAAGAAGCTGATCGTATCTCAAAAACTACTTCCTTTAATGGTCGACCACTTTTGAAAGGTGAAGGATCTGTTCTTCAGTTCCAGGTTGGTGCCTTTGGTGGTGAAGACAACCGAATTGAAATGGATGCTGGTGCATCGGATGCTGGCGTAGAAAGCCTAGGTATCGGTGGCACGAATATTAGATCTAAAGATGATGCTGTAGGAAACTTGGAGAGAATTGATGGAGCTATTGAGAAGGTTTCTGCCTTCCGAGCTAACTTCGGTTCAATCCAGTCAAGACTACAATCATCTATCAATAACATTGATACAACTGTAGTGAACCAGGAAGCTGCACGTTCTCGTATTGAAGACGTAGACGTAGCTGATTCAACTGCCAGACTAGCTTCTGCGCAAATCAAGAATGCTGCCGGTACAGCAACTCTTGCACAAGCCAATGCAATTGGTAATGGTGCACTTCGTTTGATTGGTTAATTAGTTTCTTCTTGAAGATAAATTGTACTTAAGCCGGAACCCCCCGGTCTCGATCGGGGGGTTTTTTGGAGATAAAAATTGTCCACCGTTAACAAACTCAAAAAGGTCAAAGACGAAGGCGTCATCCTCAGTCTCCTCAATGGAGCTAAGGAAGTTGGTGCTGAAGTTTTTATCTGGAGATTAGTCGGCGGTTCAAAACATCTTAGCCAAGTAAAAATTGAATCTGTAAGAAGACCACGAAATGATTTTTGTATTGTACCGAGTGACGGCCAGGATAGGCTGGTGCAGGAAATGATGGGAAGCCAGAACTACATCGATATTTATATTCCTGAATCCGCCCTACTTCTTAGATGCCAGATCAGACAGACAGATGCACCTTATCGCTATTATCTTCAAATACCTAAATTTGTAGCGCAGGTAGATCGCAGACAAAATATTCGATTGAACGTTTATGAGCGATCAGAAATGAAGGTCATTTTTGGAAAGACTACTTCCCTTCCAAAGGCGATGAGTCAGCATTTTCACAAAGACTGCTTTGATATCAGTTCAGGGGGGTTTTCGTTTCTCGTATCCAAGATGGAAGCAAAGTTTTTTGAAGTAAGTGATGATATAGCTTCGGTTGAATTTAAGACTAAAGAGTGGGGGGCCAAGCTCAATGCTGAGATCACGGCCATCAGAGAGACTGAGCCGGATGAAATCAATGGACTCAACTATAAGGCCCTGAGGGTTTGTTGCCGTTTCAAACAGATAGATCAGATAAGTCGCAAGTATATTGAAAAGTTCATTTTAGAGCGGATTAAGGATGAGTTACATGCTATAAATGAATAGCATGAAAATCTCGGCGATATCAGACGTCCATGTTAAGACCCCTAACGATGCAGCTGACAAGCTTCTCTGTCGTTTTTTAGATCATCCCCTCGTTAAAAAATCCGATACAATTATTCTTTTAGGCGACATCTTCGATTTGATGTGTGGACCTCATGAGGAATATCTCAAGAGTTTTGATCATATCTTTCAAAAGATGGAAGCACTGGCGAAGAGCGGAAAAAAAGTTTATTTCTTCGAAGGGAATCACGACGTTCATCTCAAAATGCTTTTTGAGAAAAGTTCACTTAATGGGAAAGTACTACTTTCTCAACTTCCGGTTATTGAAGAAATTGAAGGTAAAACGTATTATTTTTCCCACGGTGATGAGCACGAAATCGAGAATCTTAGTTATCAGAGATATAAAAAGATGATTCTTTCTAGTCCTCTCAAATTCGTCGCCAATCATGTTATGCCTTACTCAGTATTAAGTTTTCTGGGTGAACGCGCTTCAAAGATGTCCCGTAAAAAGGGTTCTAAGAAATTCGACGCGGAAGGGGTGAGGAGTAAATTCCGTCATGGTGTGAGTAAAACAACCCAAGGGAAATACAATTTTGTTCTTGGGGGGCACAGTCATGTTCAGGACACTTTTTCTATAACTCATGGTTCGACCTACTTAAATAATGGTTATGCTCTTAATTCTAAAACCTTTCTGTATATTGAAGATCATCATGCTCGTTTTGAACCCCTTTCAACTTAGCTGTGCCATCAACTTCACTTCTTTTTGAATCATTTTTCCGGAAATTTCACGGATAGTACTTTCAGTTCGGGATTCTTTATCAACCTTGCTAGTATCTTTGCTTACAATAATGAGTGATTCTGCAAATTGAGCGATTTGTGGAAGATGAGTGATCGCTATGACCTGCCCGTTAAGTGCAACAGAGGCGAGCGCCTTACCGATCGTTGTCGCTGTCTCGCCACCGATTCCAGTATCGATTTCATCGAAGAGAAAAATGCTAATGGAATCACAGCTAGAGAGAATTTGTCTGACACTGAGAAGGATGCGGGAGAGCTCTCCACCTGAAGCAATATCTTTAATTCGGTAGAATCCTTCACCGGAGTTTGTTTCGGCTTCAAAGAATGCTCGGGTCATTCCCGATTCTAAGAACTCATCACATTTTTCTGCCTTCATCGTAACGGTGGCACCAGACATTTTTAAGAGCCGAACTTTCTGGGTGAGTTCGGTACTTAGAAGTTTCGAAGCTTTCACTCGTTTTTGATGCAGATTCGTAGCAATTCTTATAAGTTCTTTTTGTGTTTCATTGAGTTTTGTCTCTGAAGAATTTAGATCAATATCAAGTTCTTCTAGGTGACTTTTTTCTTTGAGAAATTCAACTTGTGATTGAATAACTGTTTCAACAGTACCACCAAATTTCTTTTTGAGTTTTTGATAGATATCAAGACGACTAAGAACACCTTCTAATTCAGTGGGATCAATCTCAACATTGAATTTACGCGATAATTGATTATGCAAAAGCTGCATACGATCGTCTAGTTCTACCAAGGCAGGAGTTTCACTGGAAAAGACATCCTGGTTCTTAATGAAAATGGAGTTCAGAAACCTAAGCTGAGAGAAAAGACCTGATTGGCCTTCTCCCCCATCAAAGATTTCCTGAATCTGGAAATTCAGTTTCTGAGATTTCTCCATATTCATCATCAGATTCTTCTTGCGAAGAAGTTCTTCTTCATCCTGGGAGGAGGGGTTGAGTTGTTCAATCTCAAGAAGTTGATAATTTAAATAATCCAGACGTTGTTCACGGAGGTTTTTAGAGGATTCGAGTTCTTTCTGTCGATTCTCAAGCATCTTAAAATTTTTAAGAATGGACTTGTACTGATCGACGTCTGAACTTAGTTTTCCAAAATAATCTAAAATGTGAAGCTGATAGGATTCTGAAAGAAGTTTCTGATTTTCAAATTGTCCTACGAGATCAATATATTTTTTAGAGAAGGTCGCTAGAAAACTTACGTTACACGAAAGATGATTCATGTAGGTTTTTGTAGTTCCGTTCTTATGGATGAGACGCTTTATAATGAGTTCATATCCATCAAGTGGGTAACCTGCTTCTTCGAGATAGGCAGCAATAGTTGGGTCCTTACAAAAAAAAGATGCTTCAATGAGAGCATAGTCAGTTTCCCGACGAACTATTTTTTTATCAGCGCGACCACCTAGAATAAGTTGAAGCGCATCCAGTACTAAACTTTTCCCAGATCCTGTTTCACCGACAATTGCGTTGAAACCAGGTTTAAAGTGAATTGTTTGATTCCTGAATGTGGCAAAATTCTGGATAATGAGATTTTTTAAATAGAAATTTGCATCCATAAGTTAACTCCTATGGTGCTATGTTACGGATGAGGTACGGAAGGGTCAATAGAAAAGCGTAGATTTTACGTAATTAATCTTTTTTGGAAAAAACAAACTTGTCACGAACAGTCTGGAAATAGCTTCGATCAGGATTTTTCACTAGGGAAATCTTCTTCATCTTCTTATCGTTAACCTGAACGATATCCTGCTCATCAATATTGATTGCTACCTGACCATCGAGGGTGAGGGTGACTGAATGATAAGGGGGAAGAATCTTGAGAACCACAAGGCCTGTATCTGGAACGACAAATGGACGGTGGATTAAAGAATGTGGACAAATAGGCGTGAGGATAAGACCTTTTACGTCTGGGTGAACAATAGGGCCGCCAGCGGCCATAGAATAGGCGGTAGAACCCATCGGAGTGCTGATAATGATTCCATCTCCGGAAAGATTATAAACATGTTCAGGGCCAAGCTCGGCACGCAGATAGATCATGCGAGCTATATCGTTCTTGGCTAGAACGGCATCATTGAAAAAATAATCTTGAAAATGAACTTCATCTTTACGCAGAATGCTCACATGGCAAAGAGGCTTTTGTGTAACTTCATATTTACCGTCTAGGATATCACCTAAACGGTCAAAATATTCATTCTTATTAAATTCTGTAATAAATCCCAAACGACCAAGGTTGATACCAAGAACGGGAATTTTTGAATTGATTGAACGACAAACACCAATAAGAGTCCCATCTCCACCGAGGGAGAGCATCATATCAACTTTATTATGAAAAGTTTTTGTATCGGTGAAAATTAATCCATCAATAGATTTATTTCGGTAGAACTTTGTGACTCTTTCTTTATCTTCCAGTCGGAAAACAACTTCTCGTTTTCTGCGGAGGAGCCATGAACAAAGATTAGGGAGAATGCTGTAAAATTCCGGAGTGGAATTAGGCTTGAGGGTGATGCCGATAGATTTCGCTGCTGAATGCTTCATCTCTACTCCGTCATAAGTTTCATGGCCTGCTCTAAGTCATCAAAGGGCTTATTTAAAAGTCGGCATTGATAGCTGTTCGCCCGGGATAGAACCTGCGGGGAATTGTAAGCAGTCATAATAACAAACTTATCACTAATTTCTTTAGGGGAGAATTTTTTCTTTGATTCTTCAATAACGTCGAAGCCTGAGATGTCCTGAAGCATGAGATCACAGATAATCCGGTCGTAATCATTTTGTAGAATCAGATCAATGGCAATTTTACCACTGGCCGAGACATCAACTTTTAAACCACGGCGTTCGAAAAGCTTTTTCAGGGATTGCTGAATAAGAATTTCGTCTTCGATGATGAGAAGGTGTTTCATGATAGGGGTAAAGTTAGCCGGAAATGCGTCCCTTGGCCGCTATTATTCCCTAAATATTCTAAATTCCCGCCCATTTTGACCGCCAGGTTACGAGAAAGAACTAGTCCTAGACCAGTCCCCTGAGATTTCGTCGTAAAGAAGGGTTTAAAGAGCTGTGAGACTTTATCGACTGGGATACCTGGACCAGTATCGCTGATATCGATCATGACCTGAGAATCGTTTTTCGAGATAATAAAGTTAAGTTGTCCTGACATGCCTGCATGACGCATGGCTTGTGAAGAATTCACTGTTAGGTTGAAGAGGATTTGAACAACAAAAATGAGGGGCACATTGATTAGAAGTGTTTCAGTATCATTTTCATACTTAATCGACTTTCTGACTTCCCGACTTTCACTTTTTGCCAGCACTAAACTTTCATCGATCATTTTTTTTAGCTGCATGGGTTTAATGTCGGTATTGACCTGATAGAGGTTCGAGAAGTTTTCGATGATCACCTGACATCGGTTAACGTTCTTTTCAATCTCGGCCATGATTTCTTTGTTATCAATCGAAACTTCCATTGTTCCAAAAATCTGAGCACCAAGTTTTAAACCAAACAGGGGATTACTTAGTTCATGTCTGAGAGTGTTCAGAAGTTCACCCAAAAGTGAAATACGTTGAAAGTGAAAAAGATCAAAAGCATAGTGACGGAGTTCATCACTATCAAAAAGATCGATACTAAAGGGGCCTTGAACTTTTTTATTAAAGAAAACGTCTTTATCCTGCAGCTCAGTTGTATAAAGATCGTTTAAGAAACTCGCCCCTGAGATACTGTTTTTAATTCGAAGCGGAAGAGGAAAATCCTTCAAACAAATTCGAAGCTCAGAGATTCTTTTATCTGAAAATTCCTGATCTATCAAACGCTCGAAGTGAGGTTGGAGTAAATCAATGCAGGTTTCATACAATTCAATTTCTTCTTTACTGTAGTTAAGAAAATCGTGGCGCGAAACAATCGCGACAAGACTGTATTTTTTGGAAATAACTTCTTTAGCAAGGAAACTGCCGTTAAAAGGAAGATTCACTTTAGTGAAACTATCTGTAGAGAAAGATTTTATTTTAGATTTCTTAACTGAATTAAAGAGTTGGTTGAAATCTTTGACTTCAATGAC
>JBBARF010000045.1:0-26059 GCA_040399925.1 Bacteriovoracaceae bacterium | reverse complement strand
GTGTTTTCAAAGGTCTCCAAGGTTTTGTAGGATCCAATATCACTTTGGGTTTACCTTATCCTCGTTTCAGCCCTGATCACGGAACATCTTTTTCTTTATTTGGAAAAAACCTTGCAGACTATCGTGGATGTTCATTTTCTTTAAAGCAGGCAATAGGCATGCTCGGAAGGACATCTCATGGAAAAAATTCAGGTCACCAAAGCTAAAGTTCACAACCTAAAATCTATTGATGTTAGTTTGCCTAGGCATTCACTCACGGTAATTACAGGCCCATCAGGTTCAGGGAAATCATCTCTGGCTTTTGATACCATCTATGCTGAAGGACAACGGCGATATATCGAATCACTTTCAAGTTATGCCCGACAATTCATCGGACAATTCGAGGCCCCAGAAGTTGAGAGTATAACTGGTCTTTCACCTGCCATTGCTATTGATCAAAAATCTACGACCAAGAATCCTCGTTCTACTGTAGGTACTATTACTGAGATTTATGATTACCTTCGTTTGCTTTACGCTCGATTGGGTGATGCTCACTGCCCGGAAACAGGTGAAAAAGTAGCGAAACAAACTCCCCAGCAGATAGTGGAACACATTCTCAAATTTAAAACGGGTACTAAGCTTCAGATTATTTCCCCCGTTATTCGCTCGAAAAAAGGTGAACATAAAGAAGAACTCGCAAAGTACCAGACCATGGGATTTTCTCGCATCCGTTTGAATGGTGAAATTCTAAATCTTGAAGATAATATTGCTATTAACAAAAGCAAATTTAACGATATTGATATCGTGATCGATCGTTTAGTCATGAAAGAGGGAATTGTTAGTCGCCTGACTGATTCTATAGAACATGCGCTTAAACTTTCTGAGGGATATCTCGTCATACTAGCCGATGAGAAAGAACATTTCTATTCAGAGAAAAACTACTCCTTCAAATCAGGAAAAAGTTACCCTGATCTAGAACCAAGACTCTTTTCATTCAATTCACCCTTAGGTGCCTGTTCAACTTGTAATGGTTTAGGTATTTCCAAAACGTTTGATATTGAAAGTCTTCTTCTGGATGAAAACATGTCCCTTGAAGACGGCGCCATTCCTATCCTTAAGAAAAATACTTTTCTCATGCAGATGGTAAGATCAGTGGCGGAAGCCGAGAAGACCAGCATTGATAAACCTTTCAATAAACTCCCTGAGAAGTTCCGAACACTTCTCTATGATGGATCTGAAAAGATTTATAACTATAAATTTGAATCTGAAAACTCATCCTGGAATTTCAAAAAAGAATTTCCAGGAATTGTTGCTTGGCTCGAAAAAAAATATCACGAATCAGAATCAGAGAAGACCCGGGCTGATCTTGAAGAGTACATGATCATCAAGAAGTGTCCTTCTTGTAAGGGTAAAAAACTAAATCCTTTTGCCCTCGCTGCAACCATCGACAATAAGTCCATCATGGATGTTTGTGATCTTTCTATATCCGAGGCTGCAGAATTTTTTGACGGGCTCAGGTTCACGGGTAATCAGGCGATCATTGCTCAAAAAGTTCTAAAAGAAGTTAAAGACCGAATCAAATTTCTCCTTAATGTTGGACTCAATTACCTGACGCTTAACCGAGATGCCATGACCCTTTCTGGTGGAGAATCTCAACGTATCCGTTTAGCAACTCAGATTGGCTCCGCTCTTTCGGGAGTTCTCTATGTATTAGATGAACCAAGTATCGGTCTTCATCAACGTGATAACGAGAAGCTCATTAAAACCCTGATCAATCTACGTGATATCGGAAATACCGTTATTGTCGTCGAACATGATGAAGACACTATGATGGCTTCAGACTATCTGATTGATATGGGTCCCTTGGCAGGCATTCACGGAGGGGAAGTGGTTGCCTTCGGAACTCCCGAAGAAGTAAAAAAAAATAAAAAATCAATTACCGGAAAATATCTTTCTGGAGTTTTAAAAATTGAAGTTCCTAAAGAAAGAAGAAAACTTACAAACAAAATTGTACTCAATAAAGCTCGCGAGCATAACCTTCAAGACGTAACTCTTCATTTACCTCTTGGGGGAATGACATGTGTAACCGGTGTTTCTGGCTCTGGAAAATCTACGCTTATCCACAAAGTCTTAGTTCCTGCGATTAAAAATTATCTGACTCGGGGAAGACGCGGCGGAAGTGCTAATTATCACTCTATTACCGGAGTGGATAAAATCCAATCGCTCATTGAACTAGACCAGTCACCGATTGGTAGAACTCCCCATTCAAATCCTGCAACCTATACCGGTCTTTTTGATGATATCCGTAACATCTATTCTCAAACCAATGAATCAAAAATTCGTGGTTATAAACCCGGTCGCTTTTCTTTCAATGTTAAAGGTGGAAGATGTGAGACATGCGAAGGAAATGGTTCATTAAAAATTGAAATGCACTTTCTTCCAGATGTCTATGTAACTTGTTCAGAATGCCGAGGCTCCCGCTATAATAATGAAACCCTCTCCATCCTTTACCGTGGAAAAAATATCGCTGATGTTTTAGCTATGAGTATTGAAGAAGCCGAAACCTTCTTTGAAAACCATCCCAAAGTTAATCGTGCCCTTAAAGTTATGAATGCTGTAGGCCTGGGTTATATAAAACTCGGACAACCGGCGACAACCTTATCCGGTGGTGAAGCTCAACGGATGAAGCTTTCACGGGAACTCTCAAAATCGGTGAAGGGCTCAACTCTTTACGTATTAGATGAACCAACTACCGGTCTTCACTTTGAAGATATTAATATTCTTTTGAAGGCCCTCAGTAAGCTGGTGGAGCTTGGCCACACACTCCTTGTGATTGAGCATAATCTCGATGTGATCAAGACTGCTGACTGGGTGATTGATCTGGGACCTGACGGTGGAAAATTCGGCGGACAAATCATAGCCGAAGGAACCCCAGAAACAGTGGCCAAAGTGAAAGGCTCATTCACGGGGAAATACCTTGGTAAGTACTTAAAATAGCTCGGTTAAAAACAATCTACTCAACTATTAGTCTTGTCCTTCCGAAGAGGAGGACATGACACCACTGACTTTTTTTACTTATCTTTTCATAGCCTTTTCTATCCCTCTTCACTGAGAAAAATGTTAAAAAATTATTCTTAGAGGATAATTTTATGAAACATTTTTTTTGGCTGATACTCATCTTAGTTTCTGCGTGCTCAACACCCGAACCTAAAGAACCTTTTCGTAGTGAGGCTTTCTTCCAAAGCTGGAGTGAAGACTATTACATCGAGAACAAAGAGTTTCAGACACAATACAAAATCTATCTAACTTCTGTAGAAGAATTTTTTCAGACGAATCAACAGCCCCAAAAATTTGAAACCTATCTGAGTTCAGCTAATAACTTCTTCCAGTTAATGGCCCACTCAGAATTCAATATTCAGAGTCTATATCGTCGTATTAAGGGACCGAGAGTCGCTATGAATACAAAAATGTACGAAGATTTTAAGAACCGAAACCTCTATCTACAGTATGAAAAACTCAACCGCGAGCGAGAAAATAGACTTAAAGGTGACCTCGGCTTCGAACTCTTTGAAAAGCTTAAGGCCCACTACACCCAACGAGGCTATCCAACCCAAAACCTACCTCGCTTCCCGCTGTAATCTTTACAGGCCAGAACAAGGAAATCTTAGATTCATTGTATAAAAGCTCCAACCATTTAAAGGAGCTTCCATGAAATCACTTCTCTCACTTTGCGTACTTATTTTCAGCCTTTCGGCTTTTGCTCAATTCTCACAAGACATCGTTATCGGTTCTAAAGCTAAAAACGCAGATCTTTGTGATCTCAAAACTACGAGTGGTCTTACTGGTTCAGCTTATATTAATGTTGTTGGTCGTTGTGCTTGGGATCCGGCCATGAACGGAATGTACCTTACACTTACAGTGGTTTCTGAAAACCCGATGGAAGATTCTTTTGAAGTTGATTTAGGAGTGAATGTTCGCGCAGTCAAAAGAGTTACAGCTCTTAATAAATCAATCAAGATTGAAGTTATTCAAGATACTTTCAATGCTAAAGAAGAAATCGTTCAAGTTAAAAAGACGATTACTGTGGTTCCACAAAAAGCTAACGGTAAATTCACTAAAGCATTCAAGATTACTTCTAAATAATCTCAATTCAGATCATCACAATTAAAAAGGCCCTCTTTCGAGGGCCTTCTTTATTTCAAAACTTTAGAGAGTTCGAATTAAGAAACTACTGGCTTGATAAGGAACGCGATAACGAACGCGTAAATTACAAGTGACTCGATTAGAGCAAGAGCAATAATCATTGGTGTGAACAATTTGTCAGCAGCAGCTGGGTTACGAGCGATACCTTCAAGAGCTACAGAAGCAGCTTTACCTTGAGCCATAGCGCCGCCAACAGCAGCGATTGAGATTGCAGCAGCAGATGCGAAAGCGAGAGCAGCAGTAGATTCCATGATTTTTCTTCCTTTTAAAAAGAACTATAAATAAAAAGTCTGTCTTCGATGGCTCGGATTAGTGCGCGTGAGCATCATCATGATCGTGATGAGCTGTAGCTAAGCTAATATAAACCATAGTCAACAGGGTAAATACAAAGGCCTGCATAAAACAAACAAACAAACCAATAACGTAAAACGGAATTGGAACAATATAAGGAACGAGTCCAGAGAAGATCGAGAGAACCAAGTGATCCCCCTCCATATTCCCTTTAAGACGAAGCCCCAAAGAAAGTGGACGTACTGTGTGTGAAATTAATTCGATTGGGAAAATCAAAACTGCAAGGTACCAAACTGGACCCATGAAGTGCTTGATGTGACCAATAATCCCTTGAGCTCTGATCCCTTGATAGTTGTAATAAAGAAATACAAAAATACCAAGAGCAAGAGTCGTGTTGAAGTTATCTGTTGGAGGAAGAAATCCTGGCAACAATCCAACCAAGTTATTTACAAATACGAATGTGAAAAGAAGCATGATTACTGTGAAGTACTTCTTGGCTTCTTCTTCACCCATAATGTTTCGAGCAAGGTTGTAGATAAACTGACCAAGTGCTTCGAAAACATTTCTGAATGTAATTCCTTTATCAGGAATCATTGAATTTTTTACGCTGCTAACTTTCGCGCGGTAAAAAACACCAAACAATAAAAATCCAAGTCCCATTAATGCAAACGTGATTACGTGTTGCTTAAGGTGAAACGAATCTTCAAGTTGAGAGATAAAAGTATATCCACTTGCCATCGCAAGCGAAGGAACTAATAAGCAGAGAGCGAGCGTAATTAAGCGCATCATTATTCAGGACCTTTTTTGAAAAACTTCCCAATGTTTTTAATACTTAAGGCGAGAATTATCAATTGAAAAATGTAGAGAGAAAGAGCTTGGAGCACCTTGTTAGGAGAAAATTTTATTAAGCATACAAACCCGAGGACGAGAAACAGGGTCTTACCCACGATTGAGCCGAAAAGTTTCTTTTTGTTTGGCGCGTCACCATCGTAAAGCTGGCTTTCAATAAGTGAACTGAGGGCATAAACCATAAAAATATGGTTACCAACCGAACAAAGCACCATCAAGGCCAAGCTTAAAACATCTTTGAGCTCTGGAAGCCCAAAATAGACCGCAAATGCGACGTTGATGGCAGTGCCAATTAAGTAACTCTTACTGTTTATCTTTTTTTGCCAGAACATTTCTCACCATAAGGAAAAAGAAGTACGCGATGACTGAGATAAGAATAATTAATAAAACATTCCAAGAAATATGACCAGACTTAACCAATTGGTGAAGAATAAAGAAAAGTCCGACAATTGTTGAAGGCAGGCCAAGTGCTAGACCCATGACAAGCAAAAACTTTTTAATGGGCTTAGGTTCACTCATACTACCGCTTTCTTGCCACACGGCGGGCATACAAAGACTTCAGGCGTGCACGAAGCACATCTGGGTTGGGATATGTCGGAAGCAGAGAATAGTAGATGTTATAGGCTTCTTTCAGCTTTTCGTTTGATTCATAAGCATTGGCGATAAGAAACTTCGTTTTAACAATCTGCTCTTTTCTACGCTCACGCTTCAAGTATTCAAACCAGTACTCCACGGCCTTATCCCAATTCTTATTATAAAACTCAATCAAACCCATCTGATTAAAAGCTTCAACATAATGGGGGTTAGTAGGCTGACTCAAAATTTTATTAAAGATCTCACGGGCTTTTTGATACTTCCCCATCTCAAAATAAGATTCACCTACGCGCAAATCATAATAATCAAAATCTTTTAAACGAGGCTTAACTTGCATAAGGATGTGATAAGCATGGATAGCTTCATCAAAGTTTTTTGCAAAACTAAAATTAATATCTGCGATTTTCTCCAGGGATTTTACCTGCCAGAGAGGATCATCCACATTATCCACAATGAACTGGTAATACTTTAAAGCCTTAACCTGCTCATCCATATAAAGATAATAGATCTCAGCTAACTGATAGTTGATTTTGGTCTTTATAACTTTAGAAGGATTTTTTTTGAGAACCCGCTCGTAGAGATCAACTGCTTTTCCAAACTCCTGATTATCTACATATTTTTGAGCGTTGAGAATGTCCTGGTTAAGACCTGAGGTAAAGTCACAAGAACTTGACCCCAGGATTAACAGGATAAATAAGAGTTTACTGAACAGGTGTTTCACCAGAAGGTTCGCCATCTGTTGTATCTTCGTCTGGATCAACGATTTTTTCAATCGCGATTACTTTTTCGTCAGGTTTAACATTAATTAAGCGCACGCCCTGAGTATTTCGACCAAGTAATGAGATTCCAGAAATTTTCGTTCTGATAACCTGACCTTTATCGGTAATGATCATGAGATCGTCTTTGTCTGTTACTGGAAGGATAGAGATGATCTCACCAGTCTTTTCTGTGAGTTTCATCGCCAAAATACCTTTACCACCACGAGACTGCTGACGATATTCTTCAGCTGAAGAACGTTTTCCGTATCCGCGAGAAGTAACTGTTAAGATTTCTGATTTCTCATCAATCACTTCCATACCGATAACAACTTCACCTTCATCTAGACTCATACCTTTCACACCTTGAGACACACGTCCCTGAGGTCTGCAGTCATCTTCATTAAAGCGGATTGATTTACCTGCAGAAGAAGCAAGAAGAACATCTTTCTTACCGTCTGTGATTCTTACGGCAAGAATTTCATCACCATCAACAACCTTGATGGCTTTGAGACCGTTCTGGCGCATGTTTTTATATTCTGAAAGCTCAGATTTTTTCACAATTCCCTGCTTCGTAGCAAACACAAGGAATGAACCTTCTGCTTCTTTAGGAACTGTAATAATCTCTTTCACTTTTTCATCCGCAGGAACGTTGATGATGTTAACAACGTTGCGACCTTTGGCCGTACGAAGTCCTTCAGGGATCTGGTAAACCTTAATCGAGAACACTGTTCCCTTATCGGTGAAGATCATCAATGTATCATGAGTATCAGCTGTGAAAATAGATGTGTAGAAATCTTCATCGAGATCTGCACCTTTCACGCCCTTACCACCACGTTTTTGTGAGCGGTAAGTATCGATCGCCATACGCTTTAAGTAACCTTTCTGCGTAATAGTTACGATCACTTCTTCATTTTTAATCAAATCTTCCATCTGAATTTCATCAGCTTGAGCAATTATTTCAGTTCTACGAACATCACCGTAGTTTGCACGGATTTCTGTGAATTCTACTTTGATAATTTCTTTGATTTCTTCTTCCGAACCGAGAATGCTCTCTAAACGGTGGATCTCTTTCATAATCGCATCGTAATCAGCAATAATCTTATCTCTTTCAAGACCCGTAAGTCTTTGGAGACGCATATCCAAAATAGCTTGTGCTTGAATAGCCGAAAGAGTGAATCTAGAGATCAACTGCTCTTTAGCTTGAGCTGGACCTTCAGCTTTTTTAACGAGTTCAACTATTTCGTCGATATTCTCAACGGCAATCTTTAACCCTTCTAAGATATGAGCGCGTTCTTTAGCTTTTTTGAGTTCGAACGTTGTACGACGGATAACGATTTCACGACGGTGCTCAATGAAACAAAGAAGTTGTTCTTTGAGATCCATAACTTTCGGCTGACCGTTGTAAATCGAGAGGAAGATAATCCCGAAAGACGTTTGCATTTGAGTTTGTTTATAGAGACGGTTCAGAAGAACTGAAGCCTGCTCGCCACGTTTAACATCAATCACAACACGAATACCCTCACGCGAGGATTCATCGCGGATATCTGAAATTCCTTCAATCGCTTTATCAGTTACGAGTTCCGCGATTTTTTCAATCAAACGGGCCTTGTTCACTTGATAAGGAAGCTCTGTAATAACAATTTTTTCACGGTCATTCTTACCAACTTCAATATCGGCTTTCGCACGAACTTGAATAACACCTTTTCCAGTATGATAAGCAGATTGAATTCCAGCAGTTCCGTGAATTGATCCATAAGTCGGGAAATCCGGACCAGGAATAATTTTCATAAGATCATGAACTGTCATAGCATCGTTATCGATGAGAGCTAGCAGTCCATTCATGATTTCTGTTAAGTTGTGGGGGGGAATGTTGGTCGCCATACCTACGGCGATACCAGCAGATCCGTTAATCAGTAGATTCGGAACTTTTGTAGGAAGAACTGTTGGCTCTTGAAGAGATCCATCATAGTTGTCCTGCCAATCAACAGTTTCTTTATCGATATCGCCCATCATATCGTTAGTAAGTTTTTGCATCCTTACTTCCGTATATCGCATGGCTGCGGCGTTATCTCCGTCAATCGAACCGAAGTTTCCCTGACCGTCGATAATTGGGTATCTCATAGAGAAATCTTGCGCCAATCGAACCATAGCTCCGTAAACAGCAGAGTCACCATGTGGGTGGTACTTACCGATTACATCTCCGACTACACGAGCAGACTTCAAATAAGGTCTGTTGTGATAGTTATTCAGCATGTGCATCGCAAAGAGTACACGTCTATGAACTGGTTTCAATCCGTCACGCACATCCGGAAGGGCACGACCAACGATTACCGACATCGCATAATCGAGGTAACAGCTTTTCATCTCATCTTGGATTAGAAGAGGAGTGATATTACCGTGATTTGGTTGTTCATTATTGTTTTCATCGCTCATATCTATTCTTCCTTAAAATTAAATATCGAGGTTACGCACATTCAGAGCATTTGTTTCCACAAATTCTCTACGTGGTTCAACCTGATCACCCATAAGAACCGAGAACACCTGATCAGCATCAATAGTATCTTCGATTTTCACCTGAAGAAGAGTTCTGTGATTAGGATTCATCGTTGTTTCCCAAAGTTGCTCTGGATTCATCTCTCCTAGACCCTTATATCGCTGGATATAGGCGCCTTGGCGTCCTTCACTGGACACATAAGCTGCAAATTCTCCGAGACCAGTATGCTTAGAAGATGTACCTGAATATTTAACTGTAAATTCCGAAGTTAAGTAGCGTTTGATACCATCATACTGGTTCATTAAATCTGCAAACTCAGAAGATTCAGAGAAATTCACACCGATGCGGAAATTTTTCGTTTTAAGAGCTGAAACAACCTGAACTCTAAGCATGAATCCGAGGTTTTTCAGATCTTCTTCAACTTTAAGATCGTATTTTTTAAGTGATACGTGACCTAGATCTGTAAGTTTTTTCGATACTTCAACAGCATAGGCCGCAAGTTTCGTTTTATCTTTCATGATATCTGAAGTCAGCGTTCCATCTTCAACAATAGTTCTTAGGAAATGTGCATCGTAATGACGGTCATATGACTGAAGAGTGCCATTGTAATTTCTGTACTTGTTAACAAGTGACTTGATTGTTTCAAGTTCAACTTTATTTGTATCAATTGTTACTTCGCAGTCGGAAAGTGAGCTTGAAACCAGGTAGTTTTCAAGTTCAGCGCCGTCTTTAAGGTAACGCTCGTGCTTGCCTTTCTTGTATTTGAAAAGAGGTGGCTGAGCTATGTACAAATGACCACGCTCTACGATTTCAGGAAGATGTCTGTAGAACAACGTGAGGAGAAGAGTACGTATGTGCGATCCATCCACATCTGCATCCGTCATGATCACGATTTTATAATAACGTAGCTTAGACACATCAAATGAGTCTTTACCAATACTGGTACCGATAGCCTGAACGAGCATCTTGATCTCATCATTTGAGAGCATTTTATCGTAACGAGCTTTTTCAACGTTTAGAATTTTACCTTTGAGTGGAAGTACGGCCTGCGTGCGACGATCTCGGCCCTGCTTAGCAGATCCACCTGCTGAATCTCCCTCTACTATGTAGATTTCGCAAAGCTCAGGGTTTTTTTCCTGACAATCGGCCATTTTTCCTGGAAGACCTGAGAAATCCAGAACCGACTTACGACGGGTTAGTTCACGAGCTTTTCTCGCAGCTTCACGAGCAGCAGCAGCATCGATTGATTTTTTAAGAATTGTTTTACCAACATTCGGATTTTCTTCGAGGTAAATTTTGAATCTATCCCCAATAAGTGAGTTAACAATCCCTTCAACTTCTGAGTTACCAAGTTTTGACTTCGTTTGACCTTCAAATTGAGGGTTTGTAAGTTTAACTGAAATAATGGCAGTCAAACCTTCACGCATATCATCGCCAGTAAGAGCAATTTTAATATTTTTCATAATATTATTGTCTTTGGCGTAGTTATTCAGAACTCGAGTCAGAGCAGTCTTAAAGCCCGAAACATGAACACCACCTTCAGGTGTATTGATGTTGTTGGCGTATGAAGTAAGAACCTCAGAATAGCCATCAGTCCATTGCATCGCCACTTCAACTTCGTAATTATCACGGGACTGGAAGAAGTAGATTGGATCTTTGTGGATCGGAGTTTTTGCACGGTTAAGGTACTCGGCAAAAGCTGCCAAGCCACCCTCATAGTGATGAGTTTCTTCTTTATCAGATCTTTCATCTTTCAGAACGATTTTGAGACCTTTATTTAAAAAAGCCATTTCTCTAAAGCGGTTTGAAAGAGTGTCATAGTTATACTCATGAACTTCAAAAATTTCGTTATCAGACTTAAAAGTTACAGTAGTTCCTGTGTCTTTAAGATCACAGTCACCAATAACTTTTAAAGGTTCTTTCGCCACACCATGAGCGAACTCAAGCCTATGAAGTTTACCGTGTTTTTTAATTTCAATGCGTACCCATTTTGAGAGTGCATTTACAACTGAAGCACCAACTCCGTGAAGACCGCCGGAAACTTTATACGCTCCACCTTCTTCATTGAATTTCCCACCAGCATGTAGTTTTGTATAAACAATTTCAGCGGCTGAGACGCCTTCACTTGCAACTAAATCCGTTGGAATACCACGGCCGTTGTCGACTACAGTCATCGAGTTATCGACATGAATAATAACTTTGATTTCAGTACAGTAACCTGCAAGTGCTTCATCAACTGCGTTATCTACGATTTCGTAAACACAGTGATGGAAACCACGGAAACCAGTGTCGCCAATGTACATACCAGGACGCTTTCTTACTGCTTCCAATCCTTCGAGGATCTTGATCTGATCAGCGTTGTATTCAGTATTAACTTTTGAAATAGAATCAGGAGTTTGATTCATTCAGATGCTCCAATCCATGGGTTAAATGAGCGTTCCATGTTCAATAAAAAATTTCTTCGACTTTGGTATACGTTCTAGTTCTTTCCCAAAATTCTCATTGGCGGTAGAGATCAAAACCTGGAAATTTTTAGTTTCCAAATACTCGATCAAATTTTTCCATCTCTGGCTATCAAGTTCACCAGAAACGTCGTCAATCAGCACAATGGGATAAGAGGTAAATTTATACCTAAAAAGCTCAATATAGGCAAATATCAAGCTCAGAAAACCCATTTTTTGTTGGCCTAAAGAGCAGAATTCATACGCGTTGAGTCCATTAAAACTAAATACAAAGTCATCACGATGAATCCCCACCTGTGTAACTTCCGCTTTTATGTCCGCATTTTCCTGATGACGATAAAAGTCATAAATCTTTTTAGCGTCCCAATGAATGAAAACGCTATCTAGATCCAATTGAAGCGAGTGCTCCTCAGCAAAAATGGCTTTAAACGTTGGAGTAATGTGCTCATTCAAGCCCAAAAGGAATTCGTGGCGTTTTTTTGTGATTATTGCGGAATATTCTGCAACTTGCTCATCAATGGCGCGTAATTGCGTAGAAGTAGTTTTACTGGCGTACCCAAGCACGGAATTTCTAAATTTCATGGATTTTTGAAAACGCCCCAAAATTTGGCGATATTCAGTGTCCATTAGTGAAAGGTGTGAATCCATCCATTGGCGTCTAAAAGTCCCACTAGTGTGAAATGTGTACGATTCAAATGGGTTTACGAAGACAGAGCTGACCGGAGTTTTACGCTTTTCCGGAACATTATTTAAAAACCGCTCTTCCAACTCATCACTCATGCGAAGTGAATAGGCCAGTAGCTCTTCACCCTTTTCAAATACTGATTGAAGAATAATTTCCTTAGAAACGCCTTCTATGTTCACCATCTGAGAGTGACCAGTATTTTTACGGAATGATTTTTTATTTGTGAGAAGGTAGATGGCTTCTAAAAGATTAGTTTTACCGTTTCCATTAAGTCCAAAAATGCAGTTGATCCCTGGAACAAATTCAAACACAGACTTATCTAGGTTTCGAAAGTTTTGCGCTTGTAATTTTTTAACTTTCCAACAATCGCGGACGGCTAGTCCATCCACAATTACAGTTTCAAGGGCATGATAATTCCAAGAAATTCTGGAAGATCATCAGCTTTAATAACCACTGGACTTAATTCATTATTAAATTCGAAAGTAACATCAGTTTCATTGAGAACTGAAAGACTCTCGATAAGATATTTAGCATTGAAACCAATTTCAGTTCCTTTGCCTTCGTATGAGATCGGAAGAGTTTCTGTCGCCTGACCCATAGCTGGGTGATTCGTGCTAAGAATTAATTCACCTGGTTGAATATTGAATTTAATCCCGTTTGTTTTTTCGTTAGAAAGAATCTTGATTCTCTTAACTGCATTAAGAATTGAATTACGGTCAATATGGAAACGGTTTGTTGTTTTTGAAGGAATCACAGTTTGGTACTTAGGGTATTCACGAGCAATCAAACGGATTGAAAGATAGTACTCATTTCGTGCATTAACGAACATGAATGAATCATCTAATGAAATAGAAACTTCATCATCCGGATATGTATCAGCAATCTTTTTAAGTTCTGAGATACCTTTACGTGGAACAATTACCCCATCTACCAGAAATTTATTTTCGCCAATAAATTCATAAGTATCTAACAAGGCGAGTCGGTGACCATCGATGGCAACCGAACGAAGTTTTGAATCAGTAAGCTGAAGATAAATACCATTAAGGTACAATCTTGTTTCATCAGTAGAAATTGCATGTGATGTTTTATTTATGATGTGAGCGATTTGTTTTGTTTTTAAACGGAATTCAGTGCTTTGATTTTGGAAAGTCAGTTGAGGAAACTCATCAGCACTTGTGATTAAAAGTGAATAATTAATATTTTTACAAGTAAGATTTAAAAGATTGTTGTTATCAACATTCATCACTAATTCATCATTGGGAAGTTCTCTTAAAATATCTGCAATGTTTTTGCTGTTGATACAAAAACTACCCTCACCTTCGATCTTAGCATTTAAAATAATTTTTGCTGAAACTTCTAAGTCAGTTGCAATCAATTCTAATTTTTGTCCAACTGATTTGATTAAGCAGTTAGTTAGAATTGGTCTCGAGTTTTTCTTATCAACAACAGAAAGTACTTTGTTGATAGCATCTCGTAGAATTTGGGACTGAATAGTCAGTTTCATAATTGGTTTCCTTAAAAGCGGTTCCAAGGTTTTAACTTTAGCTGAACAGATTATCAAGCTTACCGTAAGACACGTTTCTGTAATCTTCATGCTCTCTTAGTATTATTTTATATATTTAATACTATTAATAAGCATGGATGGTGTTGATGGTTTTATGCGTAATCAATACTTTCATTAACTTATGACTATCATCTCATCTTTTGTTCCACTTAAGTTTGTCGAAAAAAAAAAGGTCGTTCGTATATCTTTCGAAGTCTGGGGGAACGTCGCAGTGTTCTTCAACAGTAATTTTGGCCTTAGCCCAGACTCTCAGCGTGATTCATGTTTTTTTGTTTGAACAAGATCCGTCATGGACTTTTCTATCCACAAATTTGTTAACAATGTGGATAGAAAATCTGTTCATACCAATTCCTCAACAGTGGATTGTGTTGAATTGTTAAGAACTGGTTAAATTACAGTTGTTTTTCTATGTCGAGAACTTGTTGCGCCAGGATAGATTCAACTTTGATTCTATCTTTGATGGTGTTGATTGCGTGGAGGACTGTAGAGTGATCACGACCTGAGAAGTAGTGACCAGTGTCCTTAAGTGTCGGCTTGATCATCTTACTAATCAAGAACATGGCCACCTGACGTGGTAGAGTGACTTCTTTAGTCTTAGCTTTACCCCTTAGATCACCCAAAGGAATTTTATAATAAGAGGCTACGGCTTTAGCGATACTTTCAATAGTCACGTGACGTTGATTCTCGATCTCTTCAGAGAGGTTTAAATGCTCTTTAGCGACTTCAAGATCAATGTCTACTTTAAGGATAGAAGTCACGGCTCCTAGCTTAATAAGGCAACCTTCTAGCTCTCTAATGTTGCTCTTCACGCATTTAGCGATGAGGTTTACGACGTCATCACTAAGATAAATATCTTTCTCAACCGCTTTCTTTTTTAGAATTGCGATACGTGTTTCTAAATCAGGTTGCTGGATTTCAACCGGCAGTGCCGATGAAAGTCTGGTTCTGATACGATCTTCAATTCCATCAATTTCTTTAGGTGGTTTGTCCGAGGTAAAAACTAATTGTTTCCCGCGATCCATAAGTTCATTGAAGATATGGAAGAATTCATTCTGTGTCCCTGAACGATTTTTAAGCTCGTGGATATCATCTATAATTAATACATCAGTTCTTTCTGTATATTTACGACGAAATTCATGGTGCTGCTGAGTCTGCATCGCTTGAATCATTTCATTCATAAAACGGTTGGCAGAAGTCATACAGATGCGAATGCTTGGACGGTTGGTTTGAACCGCATTAGCAATGGCATGAATTAAGTGAGTTTTCCCTAGTCCCGAATTTCCATATATATAGAGGGCCGGATATGTTTTACCCGGATCTTTTGCCACCGCCATTGAAAGCGCGTGAGCTATATTATTAGACGGACCAATAATAAAATTTCCAAAAGTCTTATGAGTATCAATTTGTGCGGATGGTGTTGAAGCCATGTGCTCTATTACTTGCGAATCAACGGCTTTGAACAGGTCGTCCTTTGTTGGCTCGAGATCCTGAATAAAGAACGTGCTGTTTTTCACAGATTCTTTTTTAGGAGCCTTGAGCGCATTAAGGATATTTTCGTTATTTGAGCTTAAAGATGAACTTGATCCCAGAATTTGGATCTCAATATTATATTCTTTGCCTAAAATCTCAAAAAGCGATTGTTTAATGGTTTCAAGATAGTGAGTTTCCACCATTTTTTTTATGAAGCTAGTGGTCACAACAAACTCAACAGTCTCTTGTGTCATCAAAGATACAGTAAAAGTGTTGGCAAAATAGGCGTGATATTTATTAGGACTAATGAGGGTTTTGATACTTTCAAGAAGGGCGTCAGTAATTGTCTTTAGTTCCTCAGTACCAAACTCTTGCGACAGTTTGGTTGGGGTAACTGTCGAGTTGATCACGCTCTCAACCATCACGGGTGGCAGAACTTTTTCAGTCATTTTAGATGCTTGCTGGTCTTGAAGACCGTCGAGCTTGAGAAAATGATTAAATGGAAAGTTATGTGTCATTTATCCAATTTTGATTAAGGGTGAATTTTGAAGTGGAGAAGAGGTAACACTTCTAAAAAGGTGAATCAACTATTGGCCTCTTACAACACCTTACTCTGACGCTTTGATTTACAAATATTATTGACCCACGGCCAATTAACCTGTAAATAAGGACACTCCAAAATTTACTGAGCTCTATTTTCTAAGGAACTTATATGAGTATGCAAAAAAGAACATGGCAGCCAAAAAGCGTAAAAAGATTACGTGATCATGGTTTCCTTGAAAGAATGTCGACTCCAGGCGGGAAGAAAGTAATTGCTCGTCGTCGTGCTAAGGGCCGTAAAAACCTTACTGTAAGCACTGGTTCTAAGTAATTTAGATGGATGCATTAGCCTCTTTTGGCTTTTCTAAATCTCAAAAACTTACAAAAAAAATTGATTTCGAATACCTCCGGGAACAAAGCTCAAGAAGCTTTGTTCACCCGGTTGTTTGTTTTTATAAGCCTTCCAGAATTGCCTCGCCTTATTCACGTATTGCTTTCAGTGTCTCTCGCAAGATAGGTAAGTCTCACGATCGCAATCGTTATAAAAGACTCATTAAAGAAGCATTCCGTACAAATTCCGCTTTAAAAGCTACTCCTATTGATATGCTCTTTGTTATTACCAAAACTCCCGATTCAGAAATTCAGCTAAAAAATGCTGTGGCCAAGATTGTTAAAAAAATCTGCGGTGCGTAAATGAGAATCTTCGCCGACATTCTAATACGTCTTTATCAAATATGTATTTCACCCTTCCTTGGAAGTAATTGTCGGTTCCATCCGAGTTGTTCTCAATACGCGAGAGAATCCTTCAAGAAGTTTTCTTTCCCGATGGCTTTATGGTATTCAAGTCGACGAATTTGCAAATGTCATCCTTATCACCCGGGCGGGTACGACCACGTACCCTAATTATTTGTGTTTATTGGAGATTGAGAATGGGTTCTGAACAAAAAAATGCTTTATACGCCGTCGTTTTATCCGGCTTAATCCTCTTTGGTTGGCAGTGGTTTGCCGCTCCAAAAAGAGCTGCCCCCATAGAACCAGCTAAAACTGCCCAGTCTGCAACGACTAGTGATACCCCAATTGTCGCCAAATCTGGTCCTATAGAACCAGTTGCCGGAATAGTAGAAACATTCAATATTTCTCGCAATGATGTTTCCGTAGATTTCACGAATTCATTGGGAATTAAAGACTTCGTTAACCCTCAGGCAGCATTCAAATTCCAGGATACTGTCGGTCATAAAAAGCCATTTACGGTTCAGTTTGATTTCGGAAATGGCTTTCAGGCGATTAACTTTGCCTCTACCGGAGAAGCTAACAAATTTTACAATGCTGAACATGATGTCACCGTCATAACCAGCTTAAATGAACAGGGTGTGGCTTCATTCCTTGTTTCATCTAATAAAGAATTCAAATACAAATTCACATACGCTACTGAAACTAAAAAACTTGAGAATAATCAGGAACGTTTTTTTGAAATTTTCACTGATAAGTTGAATACTTTCTCTATTTCGGATGAAGAGAGCGGGGACAGAGCTATTACTTGGGCAGGGATTGATTTTAACTATCACTTATTTGCTACATATTTTGAAAAAGAAGCGACTCTTCTCTATAAGAATAACTTAGACCAAACTTTCAGCATGTTTTCGAACAAAGCTGAGAAAACACTTCAGTACAACGTTGTTTTCGTTAAAAAAGAATACAACGATCTTACAGCTCTAGGTCACAACCTGAATAAAGCTGTAGATTTTGGTATCTGGGGCTTCTTTGCTGTATGGATTTTGAAAGGACTACAGTTCTTCTATAAATTCATTCCTAACTACGGTTTCTCAATCATTCTTCTTACTCTTCTCATTCGTTTAATAACCTTCCCCCTTCAGTACAAGTCATTTGTAAGTATGAAGAAGCTGCAAATTATTCAACCTGAATTGACGAAAATCAGAGAGAAACATAAGGAAGATCCACAAAGACTCCAAAAAGAAAGTATGGAGCTTTTCAAACGTTCAGGGGCCAATCCTGTGGGCGGATGTTTACCCCTTCTCCTTCAAATGCCTGTGTTTTTTGCCTTCTATAAAGTGCTTTATCAAGCGGTTGAATTAGTGAATGCACCATTCATTTTATGGCTTAACGATCTCTCGAATAAAGATCCATACTTCGTTCTTCCTGTACTCATGACAGGGGCGATGTTCCTTCAGCAGAAGCTTACTCCGAATACAATTTCTGATCCTGTTCAGAAAAAAGTTATGATGTTCATGCCTCTCATTTTCGGTTTCATCATGAAAGATCTTCCATCAGGACTGAGCTTGTACATTTTTGTATCAACTCTCTTCGGGATCCTTTCTCAGATGATCGTGTTCAATGCGAAGTCTAAGAAGTCTGACCCTGTTGTTGTTGCGTGAATTTTCTCTATTCGGATGAACCGATTATCGCCTGCAGTACATGTAACCATGCTCATGCGGCTTTATCGGTTCTCCGGATTTCTGGCTTTAAATCCCTCTCACAATTCCAAAAATTCTTCACCAAAGACCTTGGTCCTATAGAACCACGTAAAGTTTATTACACAAAACTGCTCCATAGGGGCAGTGATGTGGACGATATTTGTCTGACCTACTTTGAGGGTCCAAAAAGTTATAATGGTGAGAACATTCTAGAGCTTTCTATTCATGGAAATACCCTGAATACTGAGCGAGTTTTAGAGCTTTTTGTTAATGAAGGTGGCTGTCGCTTAGCCTCTCCCGGTGAGTTCACTTATCGGGCGATGAAAAATAAGAAACTGACTCTTTCACAAGTTGAAGGTTTAGATCTTTTTCTTAATGCAAATTCCGGTTTCGCTCTTGATCAGGGACTTTCTTTACTAAGTGGAAACCTGCAGGAAGTTTACCAGGAACTTTACGATTTATTCTTAGTTCATAAATCTTCTCTCGAATTATCTATCGATTTTTCTGACGATATTGGCGATCAAGCCGCCAAAGATTATTTCAACAATTCTCTCGATAAGTTCGCACTTAAATTTCAAACTCTAGTTAAGCGTGTTCTTCCTATGGAGCACAATCTTATTCAGCCTGAAATTGTACTCGCGGGCCTTCCTAATTCTGGTAAAAGTTCACTCTTTAATAAGCTGCTTTCATATGAGAGAGCAATTGTTTCAAATGTTGCGGGTACTACTCGAGATTACCTTGCTGAAACGATTTTAATTGAAGGTGTTAAGTATCGCCTGATAGATACGGCAGGAATTCGGGAATCGCAGGATGCAATTGAGGCCGAAGGTATAAGACGAACCAAATTGAAGATGCATCAGAGTTTTTTTTCTATTCTTCTTATCAATCCGCTTGAAATGGTTGAAGGTTTTTCTGAACTTTTATTTTCTGATTTTGATCTTATGCTCTTTACCCATTCTGATGTGATTGGTTTTGATGAAGCCAAATCTAAGCTGGTCCAGAAGTTTCCGGTTCTTGGTTCTATAGGGGCGACTAATATTCAAGAAATTGGACAAGTGTGGGAAAAAAATCTTTACGCGCTTGTAAATAAAAAATACTTAGACCTTGTTAAAGATAAACCAATTTTACTGGACAGGCATAAGTACCTAATTTTAAAGGCCGACGTCGTATTAAGCGATTATAAGCGTCTTTGTTCCATGGAGGGTGATGTAGCCATTCTCTCGATGGAATTAAATACCTTGGGCCATTGTATTTCGGAACTCATAGGTATAGTTTCACCCGATCAAGTTCTAAACTCTATTTTCTCAAATTTCTGTATCGGAAAATAGATTTGTTCCACGTGGAACATTTTCGGAAACATTATGAAGCATTTCGATATTATTGTTGTTGGTGGCGGACACGCCGGAATCGAAGCTGCACATATCGCTGCTCAGTTTAATTTAAATATTGGTCTACTAACTATTCCAGGGATCGGTCTCGGATCTGCTCCGTGTAATCCTTCGGTTGGTGGAGTAGGGAAGGGACAAGTTGTTAGAGAGCTAGATGCTCTTGGTGGATTAATGGGAATCCTTGCTGACAAAGCAGGGATTCAGTTTAGAACTTTGAACGACTCGAAAGGTTTTGCAGTACAATCCAGCCGAGTCCAGATTGATAAAGAGCTTTATTCAATAGAAGCAGAAAAACACATTGCTGAAATTAAGAACATCACCGTAATTCGAGAGAAGGTTCTCTCTGTTACTGAGCAAGATGGATTGTTCCACGTGGAACATTCTCATGGAATCTATACTTCAAAGAAAATCATCATGACGGTGGGAACTTTCTTAAACGGAAAGCTACATACTGGTGCTGAACAAACAATTGGTGGACGAGTAGATTGTGAAACCTCTGCTGGATTACAAGATCTCTTTACAAATATTAAGACGAGACCCCAGCGTTTCAAAACAGGAACACCCCCTAGGTTAGCCAGGGCTACTATTGACTACTCAAAAATGGCCGAACAGCCCTCAGATACGACGGTTCGGAACTTTCACGCCCTTCATGCACCGTTTTTTCGATTTATTGAGCAAGTTTCATGTTATCTGGCCCACACGAACGAAGTTACGATGGAAACCATCCGTTCTAATAAAGAAAAAAGTCCCATGTTTAATGGCCAGATCAAGGGTGTAGGCGCTCGATACTGTCCATCTATAGAAGACAAAGCTTTTCGCTATCCAGACAAGCACAGCCACCATGTTTTCATCGAACCTGAAGGATTAAATCTCGATACCGTTTATCCTTCTGGGATATCTTCTTCTCTACCGAAAGATGTTCAAGAGGCTTATGTTCGGTCGATTGAAGGCTTAGAAAAAGCTGAGATTTTGGTCTACGGATACGCTGTTGAATACGATGTTATCGATACCACTGATCTTGCTATTACTCTTGAGCATACCGATATTAAGGGTCTTTATTTCGCTGGTCAGGTGAATGGAACATCTGGATATGAAGAAGCTGCAGGTCAGGGATTGATCGCGGGAGCTAATGCCGCTCTTTCGATTTTAGGGCTGGATCCGCTCATTTTAAGCCGCCATGAAAGTTATATTGGTGTGATGATCGAAGATTTAACTTCTAATACACGCGATGAGCCTTATCGATTGTTTACCGCGCGCTCAGAGAACCGTTTATTTATCAGAGAAGATAATAGTCTTCTACGAATGTACCCTTATCGCTCACAAATGCTTCTTAACCACCGTTTGGACGCTTTTCAACGTGGCTTCATAGCCGATTACGAAAACCTCTTAGAGTTTTGTGATTCATTCATGATCTCAGAGAAACACGAAATCATGAAAGAGTTTTCGGGAGAAGGGAATCTACAACAACTCAATCGTCGTATGAGTATTACTGAATTATTAAAGCAGGCATGGCTTAATCCAGTAACAACCCTCGAGCGGATTCTGGAAGTTCACGGACTCTCTTTGAATTATGACCTGGTCAGAACAGTAGCTATTTCTAAAAAGTATGATGGCTATATCAAGCGTTCCGAAGGTCAGTACGAGCGGTTAAAGAAGATGGACAGCAACCTAATTAACTGGGAAAAGATCGTAGCCTCAAACAATATATCATTTGAGTGCAAACAACGTATCACTCGCATTCGTCCCGATACATTTGGACAACTGAAACTCATTGAGGGAATCCGTCCCGCTACTCTGGCCGTTGTTGCGGCAAAGGCACTTTAAGATGCTAGACTTCTCGATCCGCTATCTAAATGTACTCAAAACGGAACTCGCGGGCCTTAACCTGACCAAGATTTTAGAGCCGGATGAATTTTATAATAAACAGATTCTAGATTCTATAAACCCCTACCTCCAATCAGAGCTTTTCAAAAAGCAGGTCGCTAAGACCAATCTGGTGGTGGACGTTGGTTTCGGAGGTGGGTTTCCCATCCTGCCGTTGGCGAAACTTCTACCAGACGTGAAATTTGTGGGAGTGGAGTCGAAAAGAAAAAAAGTTGACGCCGTTACCTTGATCGCCAAGGAACTTGGACTGACCAATGTGAAGTTAGTTCATTCTAGGTTGGAAGATTTTCTTTTTGATCGCCCAGCGACCGTCACTTTCAAAGCGGTAGGTACGGTGAAAGATTATCTTTCTATTGTTCAGCGCACATCAAATGACATGAGTGTCTTCTTTTATAAGGGACCAAATTTCATGGAACTCGAAGAAGCATCACTGGTTTCGCTTCAAAATCGATGGAAGCTCAAAGAAAACCAGAAAATCGAAGTTCCTGGAACGGAGCAGCGCTATTTAGTGTCCTTTTTTGCTCAGAATGTTCCACGTGGAACAGCTAAAACGCTTGTCAAACTCTCTGATTTTCTTTAAAAATAAGGTCTCAAAAACCTTCTGCGTGAGGATCTAAATGGCTAAAATCATTGCAATCGCAAATCAAAAAGGCGGAGTAGGAAAGACAACTACTTCTGTCAACTTAAGTGCGTGTCTCGCCGCGGCAGAAAAGCGTACACTTCTCATTGATCTGGATCCCCAGGGTAATGCAAGCTCATGCCTTGGAGTAGAGAAAGATGTTTTCGCAAAAGCGAACGTTTATCATGCTCTTATTAATGAAGAGAATTTCGAAAACTGTATTTATCAAACTGAACTTCCACTTCTTGAATTGTGCCCATCGAACAATGATCTTGTTGGTGCAGAATTAGAACTGGTTCATATGTTTGCTCGTGAATCAAAACTCAAAACGGCACTTGAAGCGATTGCTCACAAATATGATTACATCATTATTGATTGTGCTCCATCGCTGAACCTTCTCACTGTGAATGCTCTGACTGCAGCACAAAGTTACCTTGTTCCTATGCAAACAGAATTCCTTGCAATGGAAGGTCTTTCACAGCTCTTGAACACAGTTCGTTTAATCAGAGCTTCGCTTAACCCAAAACTCGTTCTCGAGGGAATACTTCTCACTATGTACGACTCTCGCAACAATCTTTGTAAATTGGTCGCCAACGATTTAATGGCCCATTTTAAAGACGATATCTTGAAATCAATCATTCCAAGAAATGTGAAACTTTCTGAGTGCACGAGCTTCGGTAAGCCGATCATTCTTTACGATATAACTTCAAAGGGAAGTGAAGCATATCTCTCATTGGCGCGAGAAATTATTCTCAAGTCAGAGAAAAGACCAGAGCCAGCAGCACAGGCGAAATTGCCTTTAAACCAAATCCCTAAATTCGAAGATTATAATACTAATCCGTAGGAGTGACTGTTATGCAAAAGAAACCAATTCAACTTGGCAAAGGTATGGCCGCTCTCCTGGGAAATAACCCTGCGGGATTCACTGATTCTCTTTCTGCCCCTATAGAGGCAAAACGCGAAGTTCAAATAGAAACTCACCCGATGTTAGTGGATCTAGATAAGATTGTTCCGACAAAATCTCAGCCTCGTAAAATCTTCAAAGAAAAAGATCTTCTCGAGCTTTCTGAATCAATTAAAGAGAACGGCGTTATTCAACCCATTCTCGTTGTTGAAAAAGAGGGCGTATTTGAAATTATCGCTGGCGAGCGACGTTACCGTGCCTCGAAGCTTGCAGGGCTTACAAAAATACCTGTGATTGTTAAACGTGTAACAAAGAAAGATGTCCTCGTGATGTCGATCATTGAAAACGTCCAACGTTCAGATTTAAACTGTGTAGAGGAAGCTTTGGCTTACTTCCAGTTACAAGAAGTTTCCTTCAGAAGAAGCATTCCAAAAGGCTTTTCCAAAAGAATTTAAGAAAGCCAAGATGGGGGCAGCTATGGTTAAGAAACAATTAACCCAGCTCACTGATTTCTCTAATCCTCCACAAGCAGAAGATGGTGATGAAATTCCTCAATATCAATACTCAGGACCACCATTAACTGGTGGTGTGCCTCCTCAATATAGAAGTATAAATCTTGATTATTCACAACCAATGGGTGCACAGTTTAATCCAAATTATGGAGGCACAAGAAATAACTCTACATACAACAACCAAACTGGAATGTTTAATTCCACTACAGGTCAAGTGAGTATGGCTGATACAAGAGATGCTGGATTTTACAATAGTGGTAATAAGACAATCAAAAGAACTCTACAAGATTTGGATGACAATGATATTAATAATATAAAGTCAGGCGTTCAAATGACATCCATGATTGGAAAGAATGTACAGAAGATTGGTAATGCAATTGAGAATAAGAAAAAAGCAAAACAATTAAACGCTTTAGCTCCTGTAATTGCACAAGCTGCTGGAACAAGACCAGAAAGAATTAAGAATAAATATGTTAGACCAGAAGATATGATGTTTGATCCAAATCAAATGTTTCCTTCTTATGGAACAGGTACAAATGTCCTTGCAGCTAATGGTGCTATGGTTGGTGGTAATCCAACAGAAATACAAAACATGTATAGTTCTGGTGATTTATATTCTGATCTTGGATATGAACCATTAAATGATAGTGATAAAGTGAAGCAATATAAAAAAGGTGGAAATATTCCAAAAGCTGCTATGGGAATAGGAGATATGATGGCAATTGGTACTGAAGCTGGTAACATGTTAGGAGATGGCACTGCTGGTATAATAAACATAGGTACTAATAGATTGAATAAACAGAATCAACAAATGCTTGGTCAAGCTGGATTTCAATCAGGTATGCAAAGCCTTCAGCAGAATCAATTTGGTGCATTCATGGAAGATGGTGGATGGGTTAGTAATGATTGGCAACCACAAACAATCACTAAGTTTGGTGGTTACAATGTTAAAGATCTTCTTAAAGAGGATCCAATGATGGACACTCTTAGAGCTGGTGGTCATTTAAAATCTTACACCAATCCAAGTGAAGAGGCTATGCAAACCTATAATATGGGTGGTGAGCTATCAGTGGATGATAGAGGAGATATAGACTTCATGGGATATAATCCTGAAACAGCAAAGACAGGAGCTAGTGGGTATGTTGGAATAACCAGAGGACCTTCTCATGATAATGGTGGATTTAATATAGACTACAATGGAAATAAGGTGGAAGTTGAAGGAAATGAAACTGTTATAGAAAAACAAGATGGTGGTCCTATAGATGGAGAAAGTGCGCTTAACATTCTTGGTAATATGAAGATAGGTAATTACGGAGAAGAAATTATAGATGATGTGAATAAACAAACACTTAATAAATTATTAAAAGGTAGAAAAATCAAAGATGTTAAATTTAAACATCTTGGTAATAACATAGCTAAGAAAACAAAGAGTTTAAATAAATACCAGGAGAAGTATATTGATATGGCTGATTCTGCAGATGATACTGATTTGTTAAAATTAAGTACAGCACAAGCAGGTCTTACAGGTATTCAAATGCAATACAAAGATTTAAACAATCTCCAGACAAATCTTATTGATTTGCAAAATATCTATCACGATACAGCAAAGGAAAATAATTACGAAGACACTCCTAAGTTTTTAGAAGATGTTAAGAAGGGTAATTTAAAAAACCAAGCTGCAATGGGTGCTAAACTTACTAAGGCTCAATTTGGTAAATCTACAGGTAAGAGAACAAATAATCCATTAGCAGATTATTTAATTAGAGGACTTGGTCCACTTGGTAATCTTGATTTTCAAATTCCTACAAACGCTGATTTTACACCTCAAGCTTCTGCATCCACCACAAGCTCTTCTTCTAAATCAACAAAGAAAAGCAGTGGTAATAAAAGTAAAGCTCCTGTACAACAATTAAAAGATTTGCCAACAACTCCTTATGTATCACCTCTTGACAGTAGATGGAATCAATATCTTCCTAAAGGTGGTGAAACTATTCCTACACCATACAGATCTGTAAAAGATGCTGCAGAAGGGAAAAAGAAAGTTGATGCTATGAAGTCATCTAAAGAAGACACTGTCACTACTAAAGATAAAAAGTTTGATTACTTGAGATTGTTAAGAGAGCTTCAACCCTATATCATTCCAAGCAATCAAGAACCTTTAGATCCAAATCAACTTGCTGGAGAAATGCTTGCATTAGCAACTAATCAATTACAACCTGTAAAATCACAATCGTACACACCTCAATTAGAGACACCGTACAGCGTTTCTTTCCAAGATCAATTGAATGCTAACCAAGCTGATTTCAATGCTATGCAAAGGCAGCTAGGAGGTAATCCAGCAGCATTAGCACAACTTGCTGCACAGAAGTATGCAGCTAACAGTGGTGTTCTAGGACAACAGTTCAGAACTAACCAAGAACTTCAAACGGGT